>NZ_JAZDQN010000051.1:0-42294 GCF_036324125.1 Pseudomonas ulcerans
GAATAGCTCAGTTGGTAGAGCACGACCTTGCCAAGGTCGGGGTCGCGAGTTCGAGTCTCGTTTCCCGCTCCAAATATGGCGCTACTGGATCTTCGGGTCGGGTAGCCAGGAAAAAAGGACCTTCGGGTCCTTTTTTCGTTTGTGCATGAAAACACCCGCACAAAAAACGCCGCCTGGACAGGCGGCGTTTTTCTTTCAGTGCCGGCTGTCCCGGTCAGACATGCTCAACAGCTGCTTTTCCTGGTTCCAGTCGAACGGCTCGTCGTTCTGCTCGGCTTCGTAGCGGCGCTCTTCCAGGGCCTGGTACATGTCCAGTTCCTCGTCCGGCATGAAGTGCAGGCAGTCGCCACCAAAGAACCACAGCAGATCCCGCGGGACCAGGTGGGCGATCTGTGGATAACGCTGGATGACCTGGCACATCAGGTCCTGGCCCAGGTACTGGCTTTCCAGTGGATCCTGCGGCAGTTGTTCCAGCAGCTCATCGAAGCGCTCCAGGAACAGCGCGTGGCTTTCTTCCGGGACCTGTTCGGCTTCGCCCAGGGCGGCGAGGATGCTGCGCAGGTGGTTGAGCAGGACGAGATGGTAGTCCAGGTGTGCGTTGGCCATGCGGCGATCCTCTGTAAGCAAAAACGGGCGCGGGAGTATACGGCCCTCCGCGCCCGATGTCCCGGCTGGATTGAGCTCAGCGTACCTTGCCGGTGGTGGGCAGCAGTTCCTCCTTGGTGAAGGCGTCGACGTCGATGACCTTGCGCCGCGCGGCCTCGGCATCGCGCAACTGTTGCGCCTCGGCGCTATCGAGGACACCGGCACGCAGGGCCGCGTCGACCAGCGGTTCGCCGGCGCTTACCGTGAACCCGGCGTTTTTCTGGGCGTGGCGCAGCTTCTTGTGCAGATCGGCGCTGTCCGCCAGCAACTGGCTGGCGTGCTGCAGGGCGCCCACCGGATCGTTCGGATCGGTCGGGCGATAGCAGCCGGTCAGCAGTTCTTCCAGTGCCGGATCGCCGGCGCCACGACCGATCAGCGCGGCGATTTCCGCGTCCAGTTCGTCGCTTGGTCCGCTGTGCCGGCGGCCGAACGGGAACACCACCAGGCGCAGCGCGCAGCCGAGGAAGCGGTTGGGGAAGTTGTCGAGCAGGCGGTCCAGCGCCTGTTCCGCCTGGCCCAGGCTTTCCTCCATGGCCCAGCGCAACAGCGGTTGCAGATGCGAGGGGGAGTTGAGGTCGTGGTAGCGCTTGAGTGCCGCGGAGCCGAGGTACAGGTAGCTGAGCACGTCGCCGAGTCGCGCGGACAGGCGCTCGCGGCGCTTCAGTTCGCCCCCGAGAAGCATCATGCACAGGTCGGCGAGCAGGGCGAAGGCCGCAGCCTGGCGGTTCAGCGCGCGGAAATAGCCCTGGCTCAGCGCATCCCCCGGGACTTTTTCGAAATGTCCCAGGCCCAGGCCAAGCACCAGGGTGCTGGCGGCGTTGCCGACGGCGAAGCCGATGTGCTGCAGCAGCAGGCCGTCGAATTCCCGTAGCGCCTGCTCATGATCCTCGCGACCGGCCAGGGCCATTTCCTTGAGGACGAACGGATGGCAGCGGATCGCACCCTGGCCGAAGATCATCAGGTTGCGCGAGAGGATATTGGCGCCCTCGACGGTGATGAAGATCGGCGCACCCTGCCAGTTGCGACCCAGATAGTTGTTCGGCCCCATGATGATGCCCTTGCCGCCGTGGATGTCCATGGCGTGCTGGATGCACTCGCGGCCGCGCTCGGTAAGGTGGTACTTGAGGATTGCCGAGAGCACCGAGGGTTTCTCGCCCAGGTCCACGGCCTTGGCGGTCAGCAGGCGCGCGCTGTCCATCAGCCAGGCATTGCCGCCGATGCGCGCGAGGGATTCCTGGATGCCTTCGAAGGCCGCCAGCGGCACGTTGAACTGCTCGCGAACCTGCGCGTACTGGCCGCTGACCAAGCTGGTGAATTTGGCCGCGCCGGTGCCCACCGCCGGCAGGGAAATCGAGCGGCCCACCGACAGGCAGTTCATCAGCATCATCCAGCCCTTGCCGAGCATGGCCTGGCCGCCGATGAGGAAGTCCAGCGGGACGAACACGTCCTTGCCGGCGTTGGGGCCGTTCATGAAGGCCGCGCCGAGGGGCAGGTGGCGCTTGCCGATCTCGACGCCGGGAGTGTCCGTCGGGATCAGTGCCAGGCTGATGCCGAGGTCTTCCTGGTCGCCGAGCAGGTGATCCGGATCATGGGCCTTGAAGGCCAGGCCGAGCAGGGTGGCGACCGGTCCGAGGGTGATGTAGCGCTTTTCCCAGTTCAGGCGCAGACCGATGACTTCCTCACCGTTCCACTGGCCTTTGCAGATGATCCCGGTGTCCGGCATGGCGCCCGCGTCGGAGCCGGCCAGCGGGCCGGTGAGGGCGAAGCAGGGTATTTCCTCGCCACGGGCCAGGCGTGGCAGGTAGTGGTTGCGTTGTTCGTCGGTGCCGTAGTGCAGGAGCAGTTCGGCAGGGCCGAGGGAGTTGGGCACCATCACGGTGGACGCCAGGTCGCCGCTTCGGGTCGCCAGCTTCATCGCCACCTGGGAGTGGGCGTAGGCGGAAAAGCCCTTGCCGCCGTATTCCTTGGGAATGATCAGGGCGAAGAAGCCGTGATCCTTGATGTGTTGCCAGGCGGCGGGGGGCAGGTCCATATCCTGGCCGATCTGCCAGTCCGTGACCATGGCGCAGAGTTCTTCCGTGGGGCCGTCGATGAAGGCCTGCTCTTCGGCGGTCAGTTCGGATTTCGAGTAGCCCAGCAGGGTGTTCCAGTCCGGGCGCCCACTGAACAGTTCGCCGTCCCACCACACGGTGCCGGCGTCGATGGCCTCGCGTTCGGTGGTCGACATCGGTGGCAGGGTGCGCTGGAACCAGGCGAACAGTGGTGCGCTGAACAGCCTGCGGCGCAGGTCGGGAAGCAGCAGGGGCGCGGCGATGGCGGCGATCACCAGCAACAGCAGGAATGTCAGCCAGCCCGGGGCCCGCGAGAAGATACCCATGGCGATGACATACACCGCGACCAGCCCCAGGGCCGGCAGTGCCGGCGTCCGTCGATGCGCCAGCCAGGCCGCGCCAAGTACCAGCACCACTAACCACAACAGCAACATAGTGTTTCCTCCTGGAAGCCTTTTCACGTGTCAGTACGTCCAACAGAGCGTAGCCCGCCTCTGCAGAACGACCTCGTCTGAACAGTGACAGGTCCTTGCCGATGGAGTTCGCCAACGATTGCCTGGCCGCCCTGCTGGAGTAGACTGGGCCTCCCTCGCAGGTAACAGGATGTAAAAATGCTCAAGATCTGGGGTCGGAAAAATTCCAGCAACGTACGCAAGGTGCTGTGGTGCGCGGAAGAGCTGGGGCTGGAATATCAGTCGGTGGACGCCGGCGGTGCCTTCGGTGTGGTCAACGAGCCGCACTACCGTGCACTCAATCCCAACGGCCTGGTGCCGATGATCGAGGATGACGGCCTGGTGCTTTGGGAATCCAACACCATCGTGCGCTACCTCGGCGGCAAGCATGCGCCGGGTACTGCCTGGTCCCCGCAGGATCCGGTCGAGCGGGCCAGGGCGGAGAAATGGATGGACTGGACCACCTCGTCCCTGGCCACGCCATTCCGCCCGCTGTTCTGGGGCATCCTGCGCACGCCGGAGGAGCAACGGGACTGGGTGGCGATCAACGCCGCGCACAAGGCCTGCGCGCAACTGCTGTCCATCGCCGATGAAGCGCTGGCCGCGCAACCCTTCCTCTCCGGTGCGGAGGTCGGCATGGGTGACATCCCCCTGGGCTGCTTTGTCTATGCCTGGTTCGAGATGCCCATCGAGCGTCCGGAGATGCGCCACCTGCGCGCCTGGTACGAGCGCCTGCGCGAGCGTCCGGCCTATCAGGCGGCGGTGATGACCGCGCTGACCTGATCGCTTCGCTCGATGTGATAGTTATTATCGATAGACTTGACTGTACTTGTGTGGCCGGGGCTTGCACCATGGCCACACTTGTCGCGACCGTCCCGAGCGGTCACAGCCTGATTCACGAACAATTCGAACGGTGCACAGACCCGCTATGAGTTCAGCCCTGTCCATTCGGCAGCTAACCAAGACCTACGGCAACGGCTTCCAGGCCCTCAAGGGCATCGACCTGGACGTCGCCGAAGGTGACTTCTTCGCCTTGCTCGGCCCCAACGGCGCCGGCAAATCCACCACCATCGGCATTCTCTCGACCCTGGTGAACAAGACCAGCGGCAGCGTCAGCGTCTTCGGCCATGACCTCGACCGCCAGCCCGCCGCGCTCAAGCGCAGCATCGGCGTGGTGCCGCAGGAGTTCAACTTCAACCAGTTCGAGAAGACCTTCGACATCGTCGTCACCCAGGCCGGCTACTACGGCATTCCGCCCAAGGTCGCCAACGAACGCGCCGAGCAGTACCTGACCCAGCTCGGCCTGTGGGACAAGCGCGACGTGCCGTCGCGTTCGCTGTCCGGCGGCATGAAGCGCCGGTTGATGATTGCCCGGGCGCTGATCCACCAGCCGCGGCTGTTGATCCTCGACGAGCCGACCGCAGGGGTGGACATCGAGCTGCGTCGCTCGATGTGGAGCTTCCTCACCGAGCTGAACCAGCAGGGCATCACCATCATCCTGACCACCCACTACCTCGAAGAGGCCGAGCAGTTGTGCCGCAACATCGGCATCATCGACCACGGCACCATCGTCGAGAACACCAGCATGCGCCAGTTGCTGGGCAAGCTGCATGTCGAGACCTTCGTCCTCGACCTCAGGCATGACCTGCCCCAGGCGCCACAACTGGCCGGCTACCCGTGCCGGTTGATCAACCCGCACACCCTGGAAGTCCAGGTGGACAAGGAAGTGGGCATCACCGCGCTGTTCGGCCAGTTGGCCCTGCAGAATATCGAGGTGACCAGCCTGCGCAACAAGACCAATCGTCTCGAGGAGCTGTTCGTGTCCCTGGTTGAAAAGAACCTGTCCAAGGTGGCGGTATGAGTTCGGAACTGCGCGCCAACCTGGTCGCCCTCAATACCATCGTCTACCGCGAAGTTCGCCGCTTCACCCGGATCTGGCCGCAGACCCTGCTGCCTCCGGCGATCACCATGGTCCTGTACTTCGTCATCTTCGGTAACCTGATCGGCAGGCAGATCGGCGACATGGGCGGCTTCACCTACATGGAGTACATCGTCCCGGGCCTGATCATGATGGCGGTGATCACCAACTCCTACGGCAACGTGGTCTCCAGCTTCTTCGGCAGCAAGTTCCAGCGCTCCATCGAGGAACTGATGGTCTCGCCGGTGTCGCCGCACACAATCCTCATCGGCTATGTCCTGGGCGGCGTGCTGCGCGGGCTGGCGGTGGGGGTGATCGTGACCCTGCTGTCACTGTTCTTCACCCATCTGCAGGTGCATCACCTGGGGGTGACCGTTCTTGTGGTAGTGCTGACCGCGACGATCTTCTCCCTGCTGGGCTTCATCAACGCGGTGTTCGCGCGCAATTTCGACGACATCTCGATCATCCCGACCTTCGTGCTGACGCCGCTGACCTACCTGGGTGGGGTGTTCTACTCGATCAACCTGCTGCCGCCGTTCTGGCAGACCGTGTCCATGGCCAACCCGGTGCTGCACATGGTCAACTCCTTCCGCTACGGCATCCTCGGGGTGTCCGACATTCGCATCGGCGTTGCCATCACCTTCATGCTGATCGCCACTGCCGTGCTGTACTTCGGCTGCGTGCGCCTACTGGTCAGCGGACGCGGAATGCGCAGCTGACTTCGCCTTGCGCCGGCGCCACTGCCTGCCCACCCACCAGCGCCAGTAGAGCATGGTCAGGCAGTAGGCGAGGACGCCGAGCAGCACGCCACATACCACCGAACCGAGCAGGAATGGCTGCCACAGGGTCGACAGTTGCTCGGTGATCCAGTCGAAGGTGATTTCCTCGGGCAGGGTGCGGGCCGGGATGCCCATCAGCCAGGCGCCCATCTGGTAGGTGCAATAGAACACCGGCGGCATGGTGATGGGGTTGGTCAGCCAGACCAGGCTCACCGCGATCGGCATGTTGCCCCGCACCAGCACCGCGAGGCTGGCGGCCAGCAGCATCTGCATCGGGATGGGGATGAACGCCGCGAACAACCCCACCGCCATGGCCCGGGCCACCGAGTGACGATTCAGGTGCCAGAGGTTGGCGTCATGCAGCAACCGACCGAGGAATCGTAAGGACTTGTGTTCCCGGATGACCGTCGGATCGGGCATGTAGCGCTTGAAAAGTCGACGCGGCATGTGGGGTCTCGGCGTGCGGAAGGGGGCCAGTATGCACGTATTACAAACTGTGCCTATTCAGACTTTGTGACAATTAATAAGCGAGTCCCGCCTCGTCATGGGCTAAGCCTGCTGGGTCGTTTCGTATTATCCGGGGCTCAGATGACGCGCACAGGGATGTTGGCGCTCGCGGTCGGACTGCTGTGTCCGCTCTTTCTTCCAGTCTTGCCGTCCGTCGGCATGCTGCTGCTTATCGCTGCCTTGGGGCTGATAGGCCTGTGGCGGCGGCTTTTGCCTTTGGCGCTGTTCATTCTCGGCGTGTGCTGGAGCGTGCCGTCGGCGCAGCGTGCGCTGGATGACCGGCTGCCGCCGGAACTCGATGGCCGCACCTTGTGGATCGAGGGGAAGGTGGTCGGCCTGCCGACGCGGGATACGGACCAGGTCCGCTTCGAACTGGAGGCCCCGCATTCACGGCGTGCCGAGCTGCCCGAGCGACTGCGCCTGACCTGGCGCGACGCGCCACCCGTCAACAGCGGCGAGCGTTGGCGCCTGGCGGTCACGCTCAAGCGCCCTCAGGGTTTGCTCAATCCTCATGCAGCAGATCCCGAGGCGGCCTTGCTGGCACGGCGCATCGGCGGATTGGGTTCGGTCAAGGATGGTGAGCGCCTGTCCGCGGCGAGCGGCGCCTGGCGCGACGGCATTCGCCAGCGCCTGCTTGCGGTGGATGCCTGGGGGCAGGAAGCGGCTCTCGCGGCGTTGGTGCTCGGCGATGGTGGTGGAATGGCGCGCGAGCGCTGGGATGTGCTCCAGGCGACAGGCACCGTGCACCTGTTGGTGATTTCCGGCCAGCATATCGGCCTGCTGGCCGGGCTGGTCTACAGCCTGGTGGCCGGCTTGTTCCGGTTCGGCTGGTGGCCGCCGCGTCAGCCGTGGCTACCCTGGGCCTGCGGCCTGGCGTTTGCTGCCGCCCTGGGCTACGGCTTGCTGGCTGGCTTCCAGGTACCGGTGCAGCGCGCTTGCGTCATGCTGGCAGTGGTGCTGCTGTGGCGCTTGCGCTTCCGTCACCTGGGTATCGCGTGGCCGCTGTTGATCGCGTTGATTGCCGTGTTGTTCTTCGAGCCGCTGGCCGGCCTGCTGCCCGGGTTCTGGCTGTCCTTCGCCGCTGTCGCGGTGTTGGTGCTGGTGTTCAGCGCTCGTCTGGGCGCCTGGTCGCCATGGCGGGCCTGGGGGAGGGCGCAGTGGTGCATCGCCGTTGGTCTGTTGCCAGTGCTGCTGGCGCTGGGGTTGCCGGTAAGCCTCAGCGCGCCGTTGGCGAATCTGTTCGCCGTGCCCTGGTTGAGCGTGCTGGTCCTGCCGCTGGCGCTGGCGGGCACTGTCCTGCTGCCGTTGCCGTTGGTGGGGGAGGCGCTGTTGTGGCTGGCCGGTGGCTTGCTCGCCGTGCTCTTCGAGCTGCTGGGCTGGCTGGCCAACTGGCGCCCTGCCTGGATTGCGCCTGCACTGCCAATTGGGATCTGGTTGCTGGTCAGCCTGGGCGCACTCCTGCTTCTATTGCCGGCGGGCCTGCCGATGCGGGTGCTCGGTTGGCCCCTCTTGCTGTTGGCCGGCTTCGCACCCCGCGAGCAGATTCCGCCGGGACAGGTGGATGTCTGGCAACTGGATGTGGGTCAGGGCCTGGCCTTTGTCCTGCGCACCCGCGAGCATGCGTTGCTGTATGACGCCGGCCCCGCACGGGAAGCGCTGGACCTCGGCGAGCGCGTAGTGCTGCCGAGCCTGCGCAAGCTGGGCGTCGAGACCCTGGACCTGATGCTGCTCAGCCATGCCCATGCCGATCACGCCGGAGGTGCTGGCGCGGTCTGGCAGGGTCTGCCGGTGCGCCGCGTGATCGCCGGCGAGCCAGCCTCCGAATTGCCGATGCAGCCCTGCACCAGCGGCGAGGGCTGGGAGTGGGACGGGGTGCGTTTCTCGCTCTGGCAATGGGCGGGCGCCGATGACAGCAACCAGCATTCCTGCGTGCTGAAGGTCGAGGCTTCCGGTGAAACCCTGCTGCTTGCCGGCGATATCGATCGCCTCGCCGAGGAGGCCTGGCTGCAAGGTCCGCAGGCCGGGCCGGTGGACTGGCTGCAGGCGCCGCACCATGGCAGTCGCACTTCTTCCAGCCCGCGCTTCCTGGACACCCTGCTACCTCGCGGCGTGCTGATTTCCCGTGGCAGGCACAACGGCTTCGGCCATCCGTCGCTGCTGGTGATGGCCCGCTATGCGGCGCGGCAAATCGCCACCTACGACAGCGCCTTGCTCGGCGCCGTGCATCTGCGACTCGGCAGCTTCGGCAAGGCGCGAGGCTTGCGCGAACGGCCGCGATTCTGGCGCGAACCGACATGACAGCCTTCGGCAGCCACGGCCCCTATGGTAGAGTGCAGGACTTTTTCCGAGGGGGTCCTTACTGTGTGGGAATTGGTCAAGTCCGGTGGTTGGATGATGCTGCCGATCATTCTGAGTTCCATCGCTGCCATGGCTATCGTCGCTGAACGCCTGTGGACCCTGCGCGCCAGCCGCGTGACCCCGCCGCACCTGCTCGGTCAGGTCTGGCGCTGGATCAAGGACAAGCAACTCAACACCGAGAAACTCAAGGCATTGCGCGCCGACTCGCCGCTGGGCGAGATCCTGGCCGCTGGCCTGGCCAACTCGCGCCATGGCCGCGAGATCATGAAGGAGTGCATAGAGGAAGCGGCCGCCCGGGTCATCCACGAACTGGAGCGCTACGTCAACGCCCTCGGCACCATCGCCGCCATGGCGCCGCTGCTGGGCCTGCTCGGCACCGTGCTGGGCATGATCGACATCTTCAGCTCGTTCATGGGTTCGGGCATGACTGCCAACGCCGCGGTGCTCGCCGGCGGTATCTCCAAGGCGCTGATCACCACTGCCGCAGGCCTGATGGTCGGTATCCCGTCGGTATTCTTCCACCGTTTCCTGCAGCGCCGCATCGACGAGCTGGTGGTCGGCATGGAGCAGGAAGCGATCAAGCTGGTCGAAGTGGTGCAGGGCGACCGTGAAGTCGACCTGTCCGAGGGCAAGGCGTGAAATTCCGGCGCAAGCAACGCGAGAACGTCGACATCAACCTGGCGTCGTTGATCGATGTGGTGTTCATCCTGCTGCTGTTCTTCGTGGTCACCACCACCTTCACCCGCGAGACGCAGCTGCGCGTCGAGCTGCCGGAAGCCGCCAGCGGCGCGCCTGCGCCAGACTCGGAGCAGAAGCTGGTGGAAATCACCATCAGCGCCGAGGGCGTGTATTCGGTGAACAATAACCTGCTGCCCAAGAGCGACCTGGCGACCCTGACCGAGGCCTTGCAGAAGGAGTCCGGCGGTGACACCAAGCTGCCGCTGGCGATCAGCGCCGACGGTAAGACCCCGCACCAGGCCGTGGTGACCGCGATGGATGCGGCCGGCAAGCTCGGCTTCAGCCATCTGCGCATGACCACGGTCGAGGCCGCGCCGGGGACGCCCTGATGGCCTTCGCTGATCGTCTGCTGGAGGCCTGGTACAAGGGCCATCCACTGCTTGCGCTGCTCTCGCCCCTCGAAGCCCTGTACCGCAAGGTGGTACGTGGCAAACGCCAGCGTTTCCTGGCCGGGGAGGGCAGCATCTACCGCGCGCCGGTGCCGGTGCTGGTGGTGGGCAACATCACCGTCGGTGGCACGGGCAAGACCCCGCTGATCCTCTTCCTTATCGAACACTGCCGCCAGCGCGGCCTGCGCGTTGGCGTGGTCAGTCGTGGCTACGGCGCCAAACCGCCACAGTTGCCATGGCGGGTGCAGGCCGATCAGCCGGCCGAGCACGCGGGCGATGAACCCCTGCTGATCGTGCAGCGCAGCGGCGTGCCGCTGATGATCGACCCGGACCGCTCGCAGGCAGTGCGCGCGTTGCTCGACGCCGAGCCGCTGGACCTGATCCTGTGTGACGATGGCCTGCAGCATTACCGCCTGGCCCGCGACCTGGAACTGGTGCTGATCGACGCCGCCCGCGGTCTCGGCAATCGCCGCTGTCTGCCGGCCGGGCCGCTGCGCGAGCCGGTGGAGCGGCTGCAGGAGGTCGATGCGCTGCTCTACAACGGTGCTGTCGCTGATCGCGATGACGGTTTCGCCTTCAGCCTGCGGCCCACCGCGCTGGTCAACCTGCGCAGCGGCGAGCGCCGCCCCGTAGAGCACTTTCCCGCCGGCCAGGCCGTGCACGCGGTGGCCGGCATCGGCAACCCGCAGCGCTTCTTCAACACCCTGCGCGGGCTAGACTGGAAGCCAGTGGAGCATCCTTTCGCCGATCATGCTGTCTTCAGCGCCGAAGCCCTGGCTTTCAGCCCGTCGCTGCCGCTGGTGATGACCGAGAAGGATGCCGTGAAATGTCGCAGTTTCGCCGCAGCCGACTGGTGGTATCTTGCCGTCGATGCGCAGCCGTCGCCGGCGTTCGTGCGCTGGCTCGACGAGCAACTGGCACGCCTGCTGCCGACTACCCGGCAGCCCTGATTCTTTTCTGTTTCCGGCCACAGGCCTGAGGAAAACCCCCATGGACACCAAACTGCTCGATATCCTCGCTTGCCCGATCACCAAGGGCCCGCTCAAGCTCAGCGCCGACAAGACCGAGCTGATCAGCAAGGGCGCCGGCCTGGCCTATCCGATTCGCGACGGCATCCCGGTGATGCTGGAAAGCGAAGCACGCACCCTGAGCGACGACGAGCGCCTGGACAAATGAGCCTGGTCTTCACCGTCGTGATTCCGGCTCGCCTGCGCTCCACGCGCCTGCCGGGCAAACCGCTGCTGCCGATCGCCGGCAAGCCGATGATCCAGCATGTCTGGGAGCAGGCGCACAAGAGCGGCGCCGAGCGCGTGGTGATCGCCACCGATGACGCGAGCATCGTCGAGGCCTGCCAGGCCTTCGGTGCCGAGGTGCTGCTGACTCGCGACGACCATGAGTCGGGTACCGACCGCCTGGCCGAAGTGGCGGCCGCGCTGGGCTTGCCCGCCGACGCCATCGTGGTCAACGTGCAGGGCGACGAGCCGCTGATCCCGCCGTCGATCATCGACCAGGTGGCGGCCAACCTGGCAGCCCATCCGGAAGCCGGCATCGCCACCCTGGGCGAGCCGCTCGAGGATGTCACGGCCCTGTTCAACCCCAACGTGGTCAAGGTGGTGGCCGACTGCAACGGCCTGGCCCTGACCTTCAGCCGCGCGCCGCTGCCCTGGGCTCGCGACGCCCTGGCCCGGAACCGTGAGCAATTGCCGGAAGGCGTGCCGTATCGCCGTCATATCGGCATGTACGCCTACCGTGCCGGATTCCTCCAGGACTTCGTCGGCTGGGGTCCGTGCTGGCTGGAGCAGACCGAGGCGCTGGAACAGTTGCGCGCCCTCTGGCATGGCGTGCGCATCCACGTCGCCGATGCCCTGGAAGCACCGCCGGTGGGCGTCGATACCCCGGAAGACCTGGAGCGCGTGCGGCGCTTGCTGGAGGCCTGATGCGCGTCCTGTTCGTGTGCCTGGGCAATATCTGCCGATCGCCGACTGCGGAAGGCGTGCTGCGTCATCAGCTGGCCGAGGCCGGGTTGGCCGAGGTCATTCACGTGGCGTCGGCCGGGACCGGTGACTGGCATGTCGGCAATCCGCCCGACAGCCGTACCCGCCGCGCTGCGCAATTGCGTGGCTATGACCTGTCGGCGCAACGTGCGCAGCAGGTGAGCGTAGCGGACTTCACCCGCTACGACCTGATCCTGGCGATGGACGAGAGCAACCTGGCCCATCTCAAGGCCATGCGTCCGGGCCATGCCAGCGCCGAACTGGACCTCTTCCTGCGTCGCTACGAAAGCACCATGGACGAAGTGCCGGATCCTTACTACGGCGGCGAGCAGGGCTTCGAACAGGTTCTCGACCTGATCGAGGCGGCGTGCCGCGGCCTAGTCATCGAACTGAAGGGGCGGCTATGAGCGCCAAGGTCGAATCACAGGTTTCCCTCAAGCCCTATAACAGCTTCGGCATCGACGTGAAGGCCGGTTATTTTGCCCAGGCCCGCAGCGACGACGATGTGCGCCAGCTGCTGGCGTACGCCGGCAGCGAAGACCTGCCGGTGCTGGTGATCGGCGGCGGCAGCAACCTGTTGCTGACCCGCGACATCAGCGCCCTGGTAGTGCGCATGAGCAGCAGCGGTATCCGCCTGCTGTCCGACGATGGCCAGCGGGTCGTGGTCGAGGCGGAGGCGGGCGAGCCCTGGCATCCGTTCGTGCAGTGGACCCTTGAGCAAGGTCTGGGGGGGCTGGAGAACCTCAGCCTGATCCCGGGCACCGTGGGCGCCGCACCGATGCAGAACATCGGTGCCTATGGCGTGGAGATCAAGGATGTCTTCGCCGGCCTTACCGCGCTGGACCGGCAGACCGGCGAGCTGCGCGACTTCACCCTGGAAGACTGCGATTTCGCCTATCGCGACAGCTACTTCAAGCGCAATCCCGGGCGCTGGGTGATCCTGCGGGTGCGTTTCGCACTCAGTCGCACGGCAGCGCTGCACCTCGACTATGGCCCGGTGCGTCAGCGCCTGGCGGATATCGCGGAGCCGACCGCCAAGGATGTCAGTGTGGCGATCTGCAGCATCCGTCGGGAGAAACTGCCGGATCCCGCCGAGCTGGGCAATGCCGGCAGCTTCTTCAAGAATCCGGTAGTCAGTGCCGAACTGGCCGGGCGCATTCGTGAGCAGCATCCGGGGCTGGTGGCTTATCCACAGGCCGATGGCGAGATGAAGCTGGCGGCGGGCTGGCTGATCGAGCAGGCGGGCTGGAAGGGCTATCGTGACGGCGATGCCGGTGTGCACCGGATGCAGGCGCTGGTGCTGGTCAACTATGGCCAGGCGAGCGGCGAGCAGTTGCATGAGCTGGCGCAGAAGATCCAGGACGATGTGCTGGAGCGGTTTGGTGTCGAGCTGGAGATGGAGCCGAATCTGTACTGATTTGGTGAATCGGTCTCCCGGTAGCAATCAGAAAATAAAAAGCCCCGCCAGTTTTCACTGGCGGGGCTTTTTATCAGCCTTTGGAAATCAGAAGTGCGGTTTGTGCTCTTCAGTGGTTTCCAGGGCCTTTGGCGCTTCCTCTACCACTTCAGGGGCAGCTTCCTTGGCTGGCGCCTCGGTGACCTGCGCCTCGGCGGCGGCCGCTGCAGCGGCTGCGGCAGCAGCGGCTGCTTCAGCTTCACGCTTGCGACGACGCACTTCACGCGGGTCGTTCGGTGCGCGGCCGTTCGACGGCGCCACGACTGGCGCTTCGCTCGCCAGAGGTTCGGCGGCTGGCGCCTCGACCACAGGGGCTGGCGCTTCCACGACGGCAGGAGCTTCCACTGGCGCAGGCTCGGCGACGATCGCTTCGGCTTGTGGCTGGACTTCCGCCACAGGCTCCTGGGCTTCAGGCTGCTCGGCCACTACCGGCTCGACAGGCGCTTCAACGACCGGCGCTGGCACTTCGGCAGGCTGCTCAACAGGCTGCGAAACGACTTCAACCACTGGCTCGACGCTCGGTTCTACCGCTTCGACGACACTGGCAGGCTGCTCGACCACTGGCGCGATTTCCACCTGAGGGGCTTCTTCGGCAGGCTTCACCGCCTCGGCGACTTCGGCGATTTCCGCGGCCTGGGATTGCACTGGAGCAGGCTCGACCTGCGGTGCGCTTTCCTCGACGGTAGCGGTGGCGCGCTCGGCCTGGGCGTGCGCCTCGGCTTCGGCGTTGGCGCTGATGGCGCTGCTGGCGACTGCGGCGGTCACGGCCAGGCCGGCAGCCAGTTCGGCAGCGCTTGGCTCCTGACCTTCTTCGCCTGCGTCGTCACCTTCGACCAGGTTGCCGTTGGCATCGCGCTGACGCTCACGACGGTTGCTGCGACGACGCTGACCACGGGAGCGACGACGCGGACGTTCGCCTTCAGCGCCTTCCTGGTTGTCATCCTGCAGCAGTTCTTCGTTCGGCAGTTGTTCCTCGGCAGCCTCGGCAGCCTGCTCGGCTGGGCGTGGCTGACGCTCTTCACGCGGCGGACGCGGCTGGCGCTCTTCACGTGGCTGGCGTTCCTCGCGAGGGGCACGCTCTTCACGTGGAGCACGTTCCTCGCGCGGTGCGCGCTCTTCCCGTGGGGCGCGTTCTTCACGCGGCGCACGCTCTTCCCGTGGTTGACGCTCCTCGCGCGGTGCGCGCTCAGGGCGTTCTTCACGCACGGCCGGAGCGGCATCCAGCGGCTCGCGCAGTTCGCGGACCGGACGCTCCTCGCGGGGACGGCGCTCTTCACGTGGAGCGCGTGGTTGACGCTCTTCACGTGGCTGGCGCGGTGCGCGCTCTTCGCGAGGCTGGGATTCCTCGCGTGGCTGGCGCTCTTCGCGTGGGGCGCGCTCGGCACGCTCTTCGCGCGGCTTGCGGTCTTCCTCGCGACGGCCATTGCGGTTACGGCTTTGCTGGCGACCGTTGCGACGCTCTTCGTTGCGCTGCGGACGCTCGACGGCGGCAGGCTTCTCGGCGGCGGCCGGGGCGGCAGGTTCTTCCTTGCCGGCGAACAGGCTGACCAGCGACTTGACCAGACCCTTGAACAAGCTTGGCTCCGGCGCGACGTGAACCGGAGCGGCAGGGGCGGGTTGCACCTCTTCTGCGCTCGGCACCGGAGCGTTGGCACGGGCCGGGGCGGTCTTCACCGCGGCTTCCTGACGCACCAGGGTACGGGTGGCGGCGGCTTGCGGCGCTTCCTCGACCTCGGCGGCGGCGATCTCGTAGCTGGACTGGCCGCTCAGGGCTTCCGGATTATCGTCACGCAGGCGCTGCACTTCGAAGTGCGGTGTCTCCAGGTGGTCGTTCGGCAGGATGACGATGCGCGCACGGGTACGCAGTTCGATCTTGGTGATCGAGTTGCGCTTTTCGTTGAGCAGGAACGCGGCGACCGGGATCGGTACCTGGGCGCGGACTTCGGCGGTGCGGTCCTTGAGGGCTTCTTCCTCGATCAGACGCAGGATCGCCAGGGACAGCGACTCGACGTCACGGATGATGCCGGTGCCGCTGCAGCGCGGGCAGACGATGCCGCTGCTTTCGCCCAGGGATGGACGCAGGCGCTGACGGGACATTTCCAGCAGGCCGAAGCGCGAGATGCGGCCGACCTGGACGCGGGCACGGTCGGCTTCCAGGCATTCGCGGACCTTTTCTTCCACGGCGCGCTGGTTCTTGGCCGGGGTCATGTCGATGAAGTCGATCACGATCAGGCCGCCGATGTCTCGCAGACGCAGTTGGCGGGCGATTTCCTCGGCCGCTTCCAGGTTGGTCTGCAGGGCGGTTTCCTCGATGTCGCTACCCTTGGTGGCGCGCGCCGAGTTGATGTCGATGGAGACCAGGGCTTCGGTCGGGTCGATGACGATCGAGCCGCCGGACGGCAGGTCGACCACGCGCTGGAAGGCGGTCTCGATCTGGCTTTCGATCTGAAAGCGGTTGAACAGCGGGACGCTGTCTTCGTACAGCTTGATCTTGCTGGCGTACTGCGGCATCACCTGGCGGATGAAGGTCAGGGCTTCTTCCTGGGCATCGATGCTGTCGATCAGCACTTCGCCGATGTCCTGGCGCAGGTAGTCGCGGATGGCACGGATGATGACATTGCTTTCCTGGTAGATCAGGAAAGGAGCGGAGCGGTCCTGGGACGCTTCCTTGATCGCGGTCCAGAGTTGCAGCAGGTAGTCGAGGTCCCACTGCATTTCTTCGCTGCTGCGGCCCAGGCCGGCAGTGCGCACGATCAGGCCCATGTCGGCAGGAGCGACCAGGCCGTTGAGGGCTTCACGCAGTTCGTTGCGCTCTTCGCCTTCGATGCGGCGGGAGATGCCACCGGCACGCGGGTTGTTCGGCATCAGGACCAGGTAGCGGCCGGCCAGGCTGATGAAGGTGGTCAGGGCGGCGCCCTTGTTGCCACGTTCTTCCTTCTCGACCTGGACGATGACTTCCTGGCCTTCGCTCAGTACTTCCTTGATGTTGACCCGGCCTTCCGGGTTCTTCTTGAAGTATTCGCGGGAGATTTCCTTGAGGGGCAGGAAGCCATGGCGTTCGGAGCCGAAGTCGACGAAGGCGGCTTCGAGGCTGGGTTCGATGCGGGTAATCCGGCCTTTGTAGATGTTGGCCTTCTTCTGCTCGCGCGCACCGGACTCGATGTCCAGGTCGTAGAGGCGCTGGCCATCTACCAGAGCAACACGCAACTCTTCGGGTTGAGTCGCGTTAATCAGCATTCTTTTCATGTAATACCGTCGGTTTCCGGGCTGCCGGAAACGGCGTTCGGCACACACGACTTCTCACGGTCGGTGTCAGGGTGCGTCAGGGGTGGCGGGCCATCCCGTGTCCCGCGACATCCGGTTGACTGGTGACCAGTGCTGCCGAAGCCGCGACGACGCGTCCTGCTTGCTGTTGTGTCATATGCACGTCAGTCAGGAGGAGGAATCAGCCTTCGTCCGTGGACGCCCGGAGGGCATCCTGTTTCGAGACCAGGTCCGGCGATGAGGCCTGGACGCAGTACTACACGGTCCGACGGTTGTGCATCTCCACCCTACACGTATCCCTGATAATCGGGTGCTGCCGCGCGCTGAATCCGCAACGGGTTGCATTTATCGCCGGCTCCGAACGGGAGCCCGCGCAGTTTATGGCTAAGGCAGGTATTTCCGAAGCATCCGCCATGACTGCGTGAAAGCGTTGGCACTGAGAAGAGTGGCATCGAAAAAAAACGGGAAGGGAGGGTCAAAAGCCGCTCTTGTTGTTTTTTATCGGTCTTCTCTCATCGGCGCTGGTGGCGATTCCAGGCATTTCTGTAAACTGGCGAAAGCCCCGTCGGACGGCCTCGCGTCCTCGAGAATTGCGTAGGTCAGGGCCGGCTCGAAGCCATTGGTCCGCTGGCCAGCCGCTTTTGGCGGCGTTCGCGACTATAGCAGCAATGATTAAGTGCTTCAATTCCATAAAAAATTGTTATGATCCGCCAATGACGACCACTACCCCTCCGACTTCCAGCGTCCAGCTGATCGAAGTCCCGCCGGAACTTGCCGGCCAGCGTATCGACAACTTCCTTGTCAATGTCCTCAAGGGCGTACCCAAGACCTTGATCTACCGCATCTTGCGCAAAGGCGAAGTGCGGGTGAACAAGGGTCGCATCAAGCCCGAATACAAGATCCAGGCCGGCGACATCGTGCGCGTCCCGCCCGTTCGTCTGCCCGAGCGCGACGAGCCGGTGCCGGTGGCCCAGGGCCTGTTGCAGCGTCTCGAAGCGGCCATCGTCTACGAAGACAAGGCGCTGATCGTGCTCAACAAGCCGGCGGGTATCGCCGTGCATGGCGGCAGCGGCCTGAGCTTCGGCGTGATCGAGGCATTCCGCCAGCTGCGCCCGGATGCCAAGGAACTGGAGCTGGTGCACCGCCTCGATCGTGACACCTCCGGCCTGCTGATGATCGCCAAGAAGCGCAGCATGCTTCGCCATCTTCACACCCAGTTGCGTGGCGATGGGGTGGACAAGCGCTACATGGCGCTGGTCCGGGGGCACTGGGCCACCAGCAAGAAGCAGGTCAACGCGCCGCTGCTCAAGAGCAACTTGCGCTCCGGCGAGCGCATGGTCGAGGTCAACGATGAAGGCAAGGAAGCACTGACGGTATTCCGCGTGCTGCGCCGCTTCGGTGACTTTGCCACCATGGTCGAGGCGCGCCCGATCACCGGTCGTACCCATCAGATCCGCGTGCATGCCCTGCACGCCGGTCATTCCATCGCTGGTGACAGCAAGTACGGTGACGAGGATTTCACTCGGGAAATTCGCGAGCTGGGTGGCAAGCGCCTGTTCCTGCACGCCTATGCCCTGACCGTGCCGCTGCCGGAGGGCGGTGAGCTGAAACTGGAGGCTCCGGTTGACGAAATGTGGGCCCAGACCGTGGAGCGCCTGAGTGCAACGTGACTATGACCTGCTGATCTTCGACTGGGACGGCACCCTCGCCGATTCCATCGGCCGTATCGTCGAGGCCATGCATGGCGCTGCCGAGCGTGCGGGCTACCCGCTGTGCAGCGATGACGCGGTCAAGGGCATCATCGGCCTGGCCCTGCCCGAAGCGATCAGCGTGCTGTACCCGGCGCTGGACGAGGCCGAGGTCATGGCGTTTCGTCAGCACTATGCCGATATCTACATGGCTCTGGATGACCAGCCCTCACCGTTGTTCCCGGGTGTGGTCGAGGCGCTGGACGCCTTCCGGGGCGAGGGCTACCGTCTGGCGGTGGCGACCGGCAAGGCGCGTCGTGGTCTGGATCGGGTACTGCGTGCCAACGGCTGGGAGGATTTCTTCGACATCACCCGTGCTGCCGACGAAACCCGCGGCAAGCCGCATCCGCTGATGCTGGAAGAGATCCTCGCGCACTGCCAGGTCCCGGCGTCGCGGGCGCTGATGGTCGGTGACTCGGCTTTCGACCTGATCATGGCGCGAAATGCCGGCATGCACGCCGTGGCAGTGGGCTATGGTGCGATGTCGCTGGAGATGTTGAGCGTTCACCAGCCGCAGTTGTCTATCGAACACTTTTCACAGTTGCCGGCCTGGCTCGGACGGGCGGCGGCAACGGTAATTCCAGGGTAGGTAAAGCATGGTCGATGAGTGGAAGGCGCCTCGCGAAGAGAGGAACGAAGAGCAGAAGAGCTGGCAGCTGCTGGAGAAAACCCTGCTGGCCAGTGTCCAGGAGCAGCGTCGGGCACGGCGCTGGGGGATCTTCTTCAAGCTGCTGACGTTCCTCTATCTGTTCGGCCTGCTGTTCCTGTTCTCGCCGCTGGCGAAGATGGAGAAGAGTGCGGTTGGTGGCAACGGGCACACGGCGTTGATCGAGGTGCGCGGGGTGATCGCCGACAAGGAAGAGGCCAGTGCCGACAATATCATCGGCAGCCTGCGCGCGGCGTTCAAGGATCCGAAGACCAAGGGCGTGGTCCTGCGCATCAACAGCCCTGGCGGCAGTCCGGTCCAGGCGGGCTATGTGTATGACGAGATCCGCCGGCTGCGTGGCGAATACCCGGATATCAAGCTGTACGCGGTGATCACCGATCTTGGTGCTTCCGGCGCCTATTACATCGCCAGCGCGGCGGACCGGATCTACGCCGACAAGGCCAGCCTGGTCGGCTCCATCGGGGTGACGGCGGCGGGCTATGGTTTCGTCGGCGCCATGGAGAAGCTGGGCGTCGAGCGCCGCAGCTATACCTCGGGCGAGCACAAGTCGTTCCTCGATCCCTTCCAGCCGGAGAAACCGGAGGAGACGAAGTTCTGGCAGCAGGTGCTGGAAACCACCCACAAGCAGTTCATCGCCAGCGTCAAGCAGGGCCGCGGCGAGCGACTGAAGGACAAGGAGCATCCCGAGCTGTTCAGCGGGCTGATCTGGTCGGGTGAGCAGGCTGTCGGCCTGGGGCTGGTGGATGCCCTGGGCAGTGCCGGCTATGTGGCGCGTGAGGTGGTGGGTGAGAAGGATCTGGTGGACTTCACCATCGAGGAATCGCCGTTCGATCGGTTCTCCAAGCGTCTCGGTGCCAGTGTCGCCGAGCACCTGGCGATGTGGATGGGCTTCCAGGGGCCGACCCTGCGCTGATCGCGTTCTCGATGAAAGAAGCCGACCTCATGGTCGGCTTTTCATTTGGCTCAAGGAACGCTGACGCCTTCCTTTATTAGCATGTCCACCAGGCGGATCAGCGGCAGGCCGATCAGGCTGGTGGCATCGCAGCCATGGGTGCCTTGGAACAGGCTGACACCGAGGCCTTCGCACTTGAAGCTGCCTGCGCAGTCGTAGGGCTGCTCGATGTGCAGGTAGCGCTCGATCCGTGGCAGGTCGAGTTCTCGCATGTGCACGCTGAACGGCACGCAATCCACCTGGCATTCACCGGTCGCGCTGTTGAGCAGGGCGACGCCGGTAAGGAAGGTGACGTGGTTGCCGCTGGCCGCCAGCAGTTGTTCGCAGGCCTTGTCGAAGGTGTGCGGCTTGCCGAGGATCTGCTCGCCGAGCACGGCGACCTGGTCGGAGCCGATGATCAGGTGGGCGGGGAAGCGATCAGTCAGGGCGTGGGCCTTTTCCCGGGCCAGGCGCTTGACCAGCTCGACCGCAGGCTCGTCGTCGAGGCGCCGCTCGTCGATATCCGGGGCGGCCCAGTCGAAGGGAATATGCAGGCGCGCCAGCAATTCGCGCCGGTAGGGTGAGCTGGAAGCCAGGATCAGCGGTAGCATGAAGTACTCCAGTGCAGGTTCGGCGATTCTAACATGCCGGACGGGCGGAATTTCCTTTGACAGGGGCGGGGGGCATCCCTAGAATGCTGCGCCTATGTTGAATGACCCGATTCCACCTCACGTTGACCCGCGCAAATTGGCCGATCGTGGCGTTTCCATCGAAGGAAGCGTACCGCTCGCCGATTTGGAGAGACTCTGCGACCCGCTTTCCGATAATGTCGGTACGGTGCAGGCCAAATTCGATTTTGAGCGCGACGAGCAGGGCTCGGTGGTTTTCCACACCGACCTGAACGTCGAGGTCAAGATGGTTTGCCAGCGTTGTCTTGAGCTGGTCACCCTGCCGATCCACAGCGAATGTACTTACGCCGTGGTGAAGGAGGGTGCGAATACCCAGTCGTTGCCGAAAGGTTATGACGTGCTGGAACTGGGCGAGGATCCTTTGGATCTGCAGGCATTGGTCGAGGAAGAGCTGTTGCTCGCCTTGCCCATCGTGCCTGCTCATCATCCGGAAGAATGCCAGCAGCCGGCGGGCGCCGATGAGCCCGAACCGAGCGAGGACGAGGTAAAGCGGTCCAACCCGTTCAGTGTATTGGCGCAGTTAAAGCGTGACCCAAACGTTTAGGAGTTAATCAATTATGGCTGTTCAGCAGAACAAAAAATCCCGCTCTGCCCGTGACATGCGCCGTTCGCACGATGCCCTCGAAGCCAACGCCCTGTCCGTAGAGAAAACCACCGGTGAAGTTCACCTGCGTCACCACGTTTCGCCAGAAGGCGTATACCGTGGCCGCAAAGTGATCGACAAGGGCGCTGACGAGTAATCCTTGTCCGCTCAGATCATTGCGATCGACGCAATGGGCGGGGACTTCGGTCCCCGCAGCATTGTCCAGGCAAGCCTTGCTTGTCTCTCGGCAACACCCTCGCTACACCTGACCCTCGTCGGTCAACCCTCCCTCCTTGAAGACCTGATTGCTGGCCAGTCGGCTGCGGATCGCGCGCGCCTGCAGATCGTTGCGGCGAGCGAAGTGATCGGCATGGACGAGAGGCCGTCCCAGGCGTTGCGTGGCAAGCCCGATTCGTCGATGCGCGTCGCCCTCGAATTATTGCGTGACGGCAAGGTCCAGGCCTGTGTCAGTGCCGGCAATACCGGTGCGCTGATGGCCCTGTCGCGTTATGTGCTGAAGACCCTGCCCGGCATCGATCGCCCGGCGATGGTCGCGGCGATTCCGACCCAGACCGGTTACTGCCAGTTGCTCGACCTTGGTGCCAACGTCGATTGCAGCGCCGAGCACCTGTACCAGTTCGCGGTGATGGGGTCGGTGGCGGCCCAGGCCCTGGGGATCTCCCGGCCGCGGGTGGCCCTGCTCAACGTCGGCACCGAGGACATAAAAGGCAACCAGCAGGTCAAGCTGGCGGCCAGCCTGTTGCAGCAGGCCCGCGGCCTCAACTACATCGGCTTCGTCGAGGGTGACGGCCTGTATCGCGGCGAGGCGGACGTGGTGGTGTGCGATGGTTTCGTTGGCAATATCCTGCTCAAGTCCAGCGAAGGCCTGGCGACCATGATCGGTGCGCGTATCGAAGCGTTGTTCCGTGGTGGCATGGCTGCGCGGGTGGTCGGAGCGATGGCCATGCCGCTGCTCAAGCGCCTGCAGGCAGACCTGGCGCCAGCGCGGCACAATGGCGCCAGCTTCCTCGGCCTGCAGGGCATCGTCATCAAGAGCCATGGTTCCGCCGGGGTGCAGGGTTTCCAGAGTGCCATCCAGCGCGCGCTCATCGAGATCCAGGAAAACCTGCCTCAGCGCCTGCACGGACGTCTCGAGGATCTGTTGCTTTAGGCATATTCGCCAGGAAGTGGTTAAATGTGACCGCTTGGTTCTCGTTACCATCCAACTTTCGGTTTTCTTGTGTCCAGCTACGGCTGGACACTCATTTTCGACGACAAGATCACTAGGGGCTTGTTCAATGTCTGCATCCCTCGCATTCGTCTTTCCTGGTCAAGGTTCGCAGTCGCTCGGCATGCTTGCCGAGCTGGGCGCCCAGCACCCGCTGGTCATCGACACCTTCCGTGAGGCCTCCGAGGCTCTGGGCTACGATCTCTGGGCGCTGGTCCAGAATGGTCCGGAAGAGCAACTCAACCAAACCGACAAAACCCAGCCGGCCATCCTGACCGCCTCGATCGCCCTGTGGCGCCTGTGGCTGGCCGAAGGCGGCGCGCGTCCGGTCTTCGTCGCCGGGCACAGCCTGGGTGAATACAGCGCGCTGGTCGCTGCCGGCAGCCTGGAGCTGGCCGACGCGGTCAAGCTGGTCGAGCGCCGCGGTCAACTGATGCAGGAAGCCGTGCCGGCCGGGCAGGGCGCCATGGCCGCGATTCTCGGTCTGGACGACGCCGATGTCGTCGCCATCTGTGCCGAAGCGGCCCAGGGCGAGGTGGTCAGCGCGGTCAACTTCAACTCCCCTGGCCAGGTGGTCATCGCCGGTGCCAAGGCTGCGGTCGATCGCGCCATGGAAGGCTGCAAGGCCCGTGGCGCCAAGCGCGCCCTGCCGCTACCGGTCAGCGTGCCATCGCACTGCGAACTGATGCGCCCGGCCGCCGAGCGCTTCGCCGAGTCGGTCAATGCCATCGCCTGGAAGGCCCCGCAGATCCCGCTGGTGCAAAACGTCAGCGCGGCAGTGCCGGCCGATCTGGAAACCCTCAAGCGTGACCTGCTGGAGCAACTGTACAAGCCGGTACGTTGGGTTGAATGCGTGCAGACCCTGGCCGCCAAGGGTGCGGTGCAACTGGTCGAGTGCGGTCCTGGCAAGGTCCTCGCCGGTCTCAACAAGCGTTGCGCCGAAGGCGTCACCACCTACAACCTCAACACCCCGGATGCCGTCGCCGCCACCCGCGCGGCGCTGGCCTAATTAGGAGAGCTTGCATGAGTCTGCAAGGTAAAGTTGCACTGGTCACCGGCGCCAGCCGTGGCATCGGCCAGGCCATTGCCCTGGAACTGGGTCGCCTGGGCGCTACCGTGATCGGTACCGCCACGTCCGCTTCCGGTGCCGAGCGTATCGCGGCCACTCTCAAGGAACACGGCATCACCGGTACCGGCCTGGAACTGAACGTCACAAGCGACGAGTCGGTCAGTGCGGTCCTGGCGAGCATCACCGAACAGTTCGGTGCGCCGGCGATCCTGGTCAACAACGCCGGTATCACCCGCGACAACCTGATGATGCGCATGAAGGATGACGAGTGGTTCGATGTCATCGACACCAACCTGAACAGCCTCTACCGTCTGTCCAAGGGCGTGCTGCGCGGCATGACCAAGGCACGCTGGGGTCGTATCATCAGCATCGGTTCGGTGGTCGGGGCCATGGGCAACGCCGGCCAGGCCAACTACGCCGCCGCCAAGGCCGGCCTGGAGGGCTTCAGCCGTGCACTGGCCCGCGAAGTGGGTTCCCGTTCCATCACGGTCAACTCGGTCACTCCGGGCTTTATCGACACCGATATGACCCGCGAGCTGCCTGAAGCGCAGCGTGAAGCGCTGCAGACACAAATTCCGCTGGGCCGTCTGGGTCAGGCTGATGAGATCGCGAAAGTGGTCGCATTCCTGGCGTCCGATGGCGCGGCCTACGTGACTGGCGCAACCATTCCAGTCAACGGCGGGATGTACATGTAGTCAAATGTGACGGATTGCTTTAAAAAAATGTCATACGAGCTGACTAAAATCCGTTATAAAGCTGCAATCAAATTCCAGGGGAGTCGGCGGGTGTGATGGGGGAGGGGCGTGTTGAGCTTGAAAAGCGGACGCCTTTCTATAAACTTACACACCGGCCAGCTGCCTGACATATGTCCATTAGGAGTGAAAACAAGGTATGAGCACCATCGAAGAACGCGTCAAGAAAATCGTTGCCGAGCAACTGGGCGTCAAGGAAGAAGAAGTGAAGCCAGAGTCTTCCTTCGTTGACGATCTGGGTGCCGATTCCCTTGACACCGTTGAGCTGGTGATGGCTCTGGAAGAGGAATTCGAAACCGAGATTCCTGACGAAGAAGCCGAGAAGATCACTACTGTTCAAGCTGCTATCGACTACGTCAACGCCAACCAGGCGTAAGACTTCATAGTCGTCGCTTCTTGTCAGGGAAAAACCGCACTGCCTTTGCCGGCGTGCGGTTTTTTCTTTGCCAGAAGATGTAGACATATAGAAAAAGGAGAGCGCTGTGTCGCGTAGACGCGTCGTGGTCACCGGTATGGGTATGCTGTCGCCACTGGGTACCGATGTACCGAGCACTTGGCAGGGCATTCTGGCTGGCCGCAGTGGAATCGGTCTGATCGAGCATACGGACCTTTCTGCCTACTCCACCCGTTTTGGCGGCTCGGTAAAGGGCTTTGACGTCGAGCAGTACCTGTCGCTCAAGGAAGCCCGCAAGCTCGATCTGTTCATCCAGTACGGCCTGGCAGCCGGTTTCCAGGCGGTGCGCAATGCCGGTCTGGAAGTCACCGATGCCAACCGCGAGCGTATCGGCGTGGCCATGGGCTCGGGTATCGGCGGCCTGACCAACATCGAAGGCACCAGTCGTACCTTGCACGAACAAGGCCCGCGGCGCATTTCGCCGTTCTTCGTGCCGGGTTCGATCATCAACATGATTTCCGGTTTCCTGTCCATCCACCTGGGTGTGCAGGGTCCCAACTACGCCATCGCCACTGCCTGCACCACCGGTACCCACTGTATCGGCATGGCGGCACGCAACATCGCCTACGGCGAAGCCGACGTGATGATCGCCGGTGGTGCCGAGATGGCCGCCTGTGGCCTGGGCATGGGTGGTTTTGGCGCTTCCCGCGCGCTGTCGACCCGCAATGACGATCCGACCCGCGCCAGCCGTCCATGGGACAAGGGTCGCGACGGTTTCGTTCTGTCCGACGGTTCCGGTGCCCTGGTCCTGGAAGAGCTTGAGCATGCCAAGGCCCGCGGTGCGACCATCCATGCCGAGCTGGTCGGTTTCGGCATGAGCGGTGACGCCTTCCACATGACCTCGCCACCTGACGACGGTGCCGGCGCCGCGCGTTGCATGAGCAATGCCCTGCGCGACGCGCAGATCGATCCGGGCCAGGTCAACTACATCAACGCCCATGGCACCTCGACCCCGGCGGGCGATCTCGCCGAAGTCGCGGCGGTCAAGTCGGTGTTCGGCGAGCACGCCTACAAGCTGGCGGTCAGTTCCACCAAGTCCATGACCGGTCACCTGCTGGGTGCGGCGGGCGCGGTGGAGGCGATCTTCAGCGTCCTGGCGATCAACAGCCAGGTGGCACCGCCAACCATCAACCTTGACGAACCGGACGTCGGCTGCGACCTCGACTTCGTGGCTCACGAGGCGCGCAACATGCCGATCGACGTGGTGCTGTCCAACTCGTTCGGTTTTGGCGGTACCAACGGCTCGCTGGTGTTCCGTCGGTTCGCCGGCTGATGCAGGCCTGGGTCGATGGGTGCAGCGCCGACACCCTGGCGCTGCAAAGCCGCGGCCTGGCGTATGGCGATGGGCTGTTCGAGACCATCGCCGTCAACGCGGGGAAGCCGTCCCTGCTTGACTACCACCTCGATCGCCTGGCCCTGGGTTGCCGGCGCCTGGCGATCGAGGCCGATTTCCCGTTGATCCGCGAAGAGACCTGCCGTTATGCCGTCTTGCTCGGCGACGGCGTGCTCAAGCTGATCCTCACCCGTGGTGACAGCCAGCGCGGTTATGCCGCCGCCGCTGGCGCGCCACCACGGCGCATCCTGCAGGGCAACCCCGCCCCCGCTTATCCCGCCGAACATGCCGAACAGGGCGTGCGCCTGTTTCCTTGTCGTACGCGCCTGGCCGAGCAGCCTCTGCTGGCGGGGCTCAAGCACCTCAATCGCCTGGAGCAGGTGCTGGCCCGTGCCGAATGGCAGGGGAGCGAATACGCCGAAGGATTGATGCTGGATATGTCCGGTCGAGTCATCGAAGGTGTGTACAGCAACCTGTTCCTGGTCCGCGATGGCCAGTTGCTCACTGCCGACCTCGGTCGCTGCGGTGTGGCCGGGGTCATGCGTGCGGCGCTGCTGGACGCGGCGGTCCGCGAGGGGATCCCGGTCAGCATCCGCGACCTGTCCCTGGATGACCTCGAACAGGCCGATGAATTGTTTCTCTGCAACAGTGTCTACGGTATCTGGCCGGTACGCTCATTTGCATCGCTGAACTGGCCGCCGGGGCCTCTCACCCGTAAACTGCAGGCCATTGCCCGTACGCTACTGGATGCCTGATTTCGTGAGACGTAAATTGCTGCTGTTGCTGGAGATCGGCCTGATCCTGGCTGGCCTGGTGCTTGGGTATTCCGCGTGGAAAGTCAGCACGTCGGTGAAGCAATCGCTGCACCTGTCCGGTGAAGAGCTGCTGGATGTCCCGACCGGCACCAACCCCAATCGCATGTTCTATCGCATGGAGAACGACGGCCTGATCGAGGACGCGTTCTGGCTGCGTATCTACTGGCGCTTCAATATGGCCGGTGTCGCCTTGCATACCGGCGAATACCGCATGACCCCGGGCATGACCGTGCGCGACCTGTTCGACGACTGGCAGCGCGGTAACGTGGTGCAGTACAACCTCACCCTGGTCGAGGGCTGGACCTTCCGCCAGGTGCGTGGCGCCCTGGCCAGGCATGAAAAGATCAAGCAGACCCTGGTCGGCCTGAGCGATGCCGAGGTCATGGACAAGATCGGTCACCCCACGGTGTTCCCGGAAGGTCGATTCTTCCCCGATACCTACAAGTTCGTCCGTGGCATGACCGATGTCGAGTTGCTGCAGCAGGCTTACGCCCGCCTCGAAGAGGTGTTGGCCAAGGAGTGGGCCGATCGTCCCGCCGAACTGCCTTACCGCGACCCTTACCAGGCGCTGATCATGGCGTCGCTGGTGGAGAAGGAGACGGGCGTGCCGCAAGAGCGCGGGCAGATCGCCGGCGTCTTCGTCCGGCGCATGCAGATCGGCATGATGCTGCAGACCGATCCGACGGTCATCTACGGCATGGGCGAGCGCTACAACGGCAAGATCACCCGGGCCGACCTGCGTGAATCCACCCCCTATAACACCTACGTGATCAGTGGCTTGCCGCCGACACCGATCGCCATGGTCGGTCGCGAGGCGATCCATGCCGCGCTCAACCCGGCCCCTGGCAGCAGCCTGTATTTCGTCGCCCGCGGTGATGGTAGCCACGTGTTCTCCGACGACCTCGACGCACACAATTCGGCGGTTCGCGAATACCAACTGAAACGCCGTGCGGACTACCGGTCCAGTCCGGCGCCGGCCAATGGCGCTGCACCGACGCTGCCGGAGGTACCGGTGCAGCAGGAGGCACCGGTCGCGCCGCCGGCCACCGAGACGGATGAAGCCCCGGCGGATGCGACCGAAGCCCCGACCAATGGCGAGTCCACCACGCAATGATTTTTTTCGAGGATGCCGAGTGAGCGGTTTGTTTATCACCCTGGAAGGTCCGGAAGGCGCGGGCAAAAGTACTAACCGTGACTACCTGGCCGGGCTTCTGCGTGATCGCGGCCTGGATGTCCTGCTGACCCGCGAGCCTGGGGGCACGCCTTTGGCGGAGCGTATCCGCGAGCTGCTGCTGGCGCCCAGCGAGGAGCGCATGGATGCCGATACCGAACTGCTGCTGGTCTTCGCTGCGCGCGCCCAGCACCTGGCCGAGGTGATCCGCCCGGCACTGGCTCGTGGCGCAGTGGTGCTGTGCGATCGTTTCACCGATGCCACCTACGCATACCAGGGTGGGGGTCGTGGCCTGAGCGTCGAGCGCATCGCCACCCTGGAGCGTTTCGTCCAGAACGGCCTGCAGCCGGACCTTACCCTGCTGTTCGACCTGCCGGTGGAAGTCGGCCTGTCCCGTGCCGCCGCCCGTGGTCGCCTGGATCGCTTCGAGCAGGAAGGCCAGGCCTTCTTCGAGGCCGTGCGCCAGGCGTATCTGCAGCGGGCCGAGGCAGACCCGCAACGCTATCGCCTGCTCGACGCGGCGCAGCCGCTGGCGGCGGTCCAGCAAACCCTGGACGGCCTGGTCGGTCAGATCGTGGAGCGTTGCCGTGGCTGAGGCCTACCCATGGCAGGCGACGCTCTGGCAGCAACTGGCCGGCCGCGTTCGCCATGCCCATGCCTACCTGCTCCACGGTCCGCAGGGCATTGGCAAGCGTGCAATGGCCGAGTGCCTGATGGCCCTGTTGCTGTGCCAGCGCCCCGAAGCCTTGCGCGCCTGCGGGCAGTGCAAGTCCTGCCTGCTGCTGGCCGCTGGCAGTCATCCGGACAACTACGTGCTGGAGCCGGAAGAAGCAGACAAGCCGATCAAGGTCGACCAGGTGCGTGACCTGGTTGGCTTCGTCACCCAGACCGCCCAGCTCGGTGGGCGCAAGGTGGTGCTGATCGAGCCTGTCGAGGCGATGAACGTGAACGCAGCCAACGCCTTGCTCAAGAGTCTCGAAGAGCCGTCCGGCGATACCGTGCTGTTGCTGGTCAGCCACCAGCCGAGCCGGTTGCTGCCGACCATCAAGAGCCGCTGCCAGCAGATCGCCTGTCCGCAGCCACTGGAGGCTCAGAGCCTGGCCTGGCTGGCTTCGGCCTTGCCGGAGTGTGACGAGCAGGAGCGTATCGAGCTGCTGAGCCTGGCCGCCGGTTCACCGCTGATGGCGATCAGCCTGCAGGCGCAGGGTGTCCGCGAGCATCGCGCGCAGGTGGTCGACGGGGTGAAGAAGCTGCTCAAGCAGCAGCAGTCCCCCAGCCAGCTCGCCGAGTCCTGGAAGGATGTTTCCCTGCTGCACCTGTTCGACTGGTTCTGCGACTGGTCGAACCTGATCCTGCGTTACCAGCTGACCCAGGACGAAGAAGGCCTCGGCCTGGCCGATATGCGCAAGGTGGTGCAGTACCTTGCGCAGAAAACCCCGCAAGGCAAGGTCCTGGAAATTCAGGACTGGATCCTCGAACAGCGGCAGAAGGTGCTCGGCAAGGCCAACCTCAACCGGGTGTTGCTGATCGAAGCCTTGCTGGCCTCCTGGGCCCTGTTGCCAGGCCAGCGCTGAGGCGCCGGCCATCCTATTCCCTAGATAGATTCCATCTCGCCATGCTCGTAGATTCCCATTGTCACCTCGACCGCCTTGACCTCGCCGCCCACGGTGGCTCCCTCGATGCCGCGCTGGATGCGGCACGGGCGCGCGGAGTCGGGCATTTCCTGTGCATCGGCGTCAGCGCCGACAACGCGGCGCAGGTCAAGGCGCTCGCCGAGCGCTATGCGGATGTCGATTGTTCGGTGGGCATTCATCCCCTGGACCTCGCTCCCGGTGCCGCGCCGGCAATGGACTGGCTGCTGCAGGAGTTGAACCACCCCAACGTGGTGGCCATCGGCGAGACTGGCCTGGACTATCACTACGAGCCGGAAGCCGCCGAATTGCAGGAGGCATCATTCCGCCTGCACCTGGATGCCGCCCGGATCACTGGCAAGCCGGTGGTGATCCATACCCGCGCGGCGCGGGCCGATACCCTGGCGTTGTTGCGCGAGGCGGCCTTGTCGCAGGCGGGTGTACTGCACTGCTTCACCGAGGACTGGGACATGGCCAAGGCTGCCTTGGACCTCGGTTACTACATCTCGTTGTCGGGTATCGTCACCTTCCGCAATGCCGACGCCCTGCGCGACGTGGCGCGCCAGGTGCCGGCCGATCGCCTGCTGGTGGAGACCGACTCGCCGTACCTGGCGCCAATTCCCCACCGGGGCAAGCCGAACCTTCCGGAATACGTGCGTGACGTCGCCGAATTCATCGCCCTTGTGCGAGGCGAGCGCTACGAGCAATTGGCCGAGCGGACCACCGACAACTTCCGTCGCCTGTTCCCTCTGGCGCGCGTGCGTCAAGCCTGAGCCCGGCGCGCGGGCAAAAAAAACCCGGGTTCTGGGGGGGGGAATCCGGGTTAAGACCATTAGGAGTAAAACAAAGGCGAACACTCCTTGATCACCTTTATTGGCGCGACACTTGGGGGGATATGCCCCGCCAACAGTTCAAGTATTAATCAGGATTGATGGGCTTCCAGCGCCCTCTGCTCGTTTTTTAAACAGATTTGGAATACGCCTGCGGCTGCTGAGCACTCATCGCTCTGCAATTTCCGTGACTGTAGGAAATGTCTCGGCGATCAAGCGGCGTTCGGTAGCGATGTGCAGGGAAAAACCGGCGCCGCAGCATTCTGGAATGAAAATCAGCCGCGCCTTGCCGTGGCGGCCGGGCGGCGAGGGAGAGCAAGGTGGCAGGGTGAAAGCGTCAGAAAGCCCCGACATGGTTGGATGATCCGTGCATTTTGCCGCAAGTTAGGCATAATACTTGGCTTCGATTTTGATCCAGTCCTTCTTATGCAGAAAGAACCTCGCAAGGTCCGTGAATTTCGTCGCCGTGAGCAAGAGATTCTCGATACCGCACTCAAGCTGTTTCTCGAACAGGGTGAAGACAGCGTCACCGTCGAGATGATCGCTGATGCTGTGGGTATCGGCAAAGGCACGATCTACAAGCATTTCAAGTCCAAGGCGGAGATCTACCTGCGCCTGATGCTCGACTACGAGCGGGATTTGAACCAGCTCCTGCACTCCGCCGATGTCGACCGCGACAAGGAAGCCCTGTCGCGCGCCTACTTCGAATTCCGCATGCGCGATCCACAGCGTTACCGGCTGTTCGACCGCCTGGAAGAGAAGGTCGTCAAGGGTCACCAGGTGCCGGAGATGGTCGAGGAGCTGCACAAGATCCGCGCCTCGAACTTCGATCGCCTGACCCTGCTGATCAAGGGGCGCATCAGCGAAGGCAAGCTTGAAGACGTACCGCCGTACTTCCACTACTGTGCCGCCTGGGCGCTGGTGCATGGCGCCGTAGCGCTGTACCACTCGCCGTTCTGGAGCAATGTCCTGGAAGACCAGGAAGGCTTCTTCCAGTTCCTGATGGATATCGGTGTGCGCATGGGCAACAAGCGCAAGCGCGACCCGGAGCCATCCGCCAGCTGATATCTGTTGGCGACACGAGCGCTACTGGACGCGACGGGGCAGGAATATACTTTGGAGATGAGGCTTGCAAAAACCTGATTTTTGAGTCAGGTTTTGCCGGCCCGATTCATCCATGCCGGAGTTCTCCATGATCGTCGACCGTCAAGGCAGGCGTTTTCGCAATCTGCGTGTCAGCCTTACCGCCGCCTGCAACTATGCGTGCACCTATTGCGTGCCCGACGGCAAGCGGCTGGTCGCGGCCCAGGACGAGCTCTCTGCCGAGGCCCTGGCCCGCGGCGTGGCGTACCTGATCGAGGCCGCCGGTATCGAGCGCCTGCGGGTTACCGGTGGCGAACCGCTGGTCAGTCCCAAGCTGGAAACCTTCCTCAGCAGTGTTGCCGGGCTCGGCCTCGACGACATCAGCCTCACCACCAACGGTCAGTTGCTGGCGCGCAAGCTGCCGCTGCTGGTGGACGTCGGTATCCGTCGTCTCAATATCTCCCTCGACACCCTCGATCCCCAGGCCTTCCGCAGCATCGCTCGTGGTGGCGACCTGGCTACCGTGCTGGATGGCATGGCCCGGGCTGCAGCAGCGGGCATGAAGATCAAGGTCAACATGGTGCCGTTGCGCGGGCAGAACCTCGACCAGGTCCTGCCGTTGCTGGAGTACTGCCTGGAGCATGGCTACGAGCTGCGCTTCATCGAGTTGATGCGCATGGGGCACCTGGCCAGGGACAACAACCAGTTCCTCCAGCAGTTCGTTGGCCTGGAGCAGTTGCTCCAGGTGATCGGCGAGCGCTACGAGTACGCCCAGACCGATGCCCCTCTGGACGCCACCGCGCTGCGCTACCGGATCCCGGGGCAAGGCTGCTTCGGCGTGATCGCCAACGAAAGCGTGCCGTTCTGTCGGACCTGCTCGCGCCTGCGCCTGTCGTCCACCGGCTGGCTGCATGGCTGCCTGTCGTCGAGTAACCGCCATTACATCGGCGATCTGCTCGACCGCCCGCGCCACCAGGCATTGCCGGCTCTCCAGGGCCTGCTGGTCAAGGCCCTCGGCGACAAGCAGAGCGTGGCCTTCTCCGGTGGTGCTACGGTGATGAAGATCATCGGCGGCTGACCCGGCAAGCTGGCGCAGAACCTGCATCTCGGGGCTGTTCGCCGGTTTTCCGTCGCCGGCCTCTGGAGGAAAGATGCGTAGCCTGGTTCTGCTGCTGGCGTTCATCGCGCTGGGTGGCTGCATGAATGTCAGCGACATGGGCGAAGGTGCCCGCTATCACATGAGCGACGCCGGTCTGCTCGACCACAGTGACACCCAGCGCTCGATATCGCTGCGCCTGCAACCCGACTCGTTCATTTTCATTGCCCAGGGCGCCTTTGCTCCGCCCGGTCGAGCCTATCCGCGGCCCAACGTGGTGGCCGAGGAGGCGTTCAGGGGCTTCGTCGAGTACTTCCCGCTGGTGCGCCGCGCCGAAGCGCCGATCGGCCTGGAAGAGGCGTTGGCCCAGGCCCGCTCGTACGGTGCGCACTACCTGCTGTATACCCGCTTCGCCAAGGCAGACAACCGCATCGGCAATGGCGACGAATGGTATGACGAGCAGGCGGTGGATCGTCTTGGCGTCGATACCGGCGTCGTGCAGATGATGCTCATCGAAACCAATACCCGCTACCTGATCGACACCGCGCGCATTCGCAGCCGCGGCGGATTGCTGACGTTCCACGACAACAAGCCGGAAGATTTGCTCGGGCCACCCCTGGAGGACTACGCTCGTTCGCTTCTGGGCATGAGTCGCTGAGGGCGCAAGGCAATGGTTGACAAGGGCAAGGCCAACGACCTGTTGGCGCAGATCCCCAAGGCGGAGAAGGGGTTGCCGCCCGTTCACCTGTGGAATCCGGATTTCTGTGGCGATATCGACATGCGCATCGCCCGCGACGGCACCTGGTACTACCTGGGTACGCCGATCGGGCGCAAGCCCATGGTCCGCCTGTTCTCCACCATCATTCGCCGCGATGGCGACGACTACTTCCTGGTGACGCCAGTGGAGAAGGTCGGGATCAAGGTCGATGATGCGCCGTTCGTGGCGGTGGGCGTGGACGTGCAGGGGGAGGGCGAGCAGCAGGTGCTGGCGTTCACCAGCAATGTCGAGGACCGGGTCGAGGCCGGGCCCGGGCATCCGCTGCGTTTCGTCATCGATCCGCTGACCCAGGAGCCTTCGCCCTATGTGCACATGCGCGCCAACCTGGAGGCGCTGATTCATCGCAATGTGTTCTACCAGTTGGTGGACCTGGCGGTACCGCGAAAGATCGATGGCGAGGAGTGGCTGGGTGTGTGGAGCTCGGGCGAGTTCTACCCGATCGGGCGGCTTTGAGCTGCAAGCCGTAAGTTTCAAGCGGCAATAAAAAACCTCCAGTGCTTGCGCATCTGGAGGTTTTCAGTATTTGGCTCCGCGACCTGGACTCGAACCAGGGACCCAATGATTAACAGTCATTTGCTCTACCGACTGAGCTATCGCGGAATCTGGGGCGTATCTTACTGATTCCCAAGGGGAAGTCAAGCTTCCCCCGGGAAATTGTCGCTTACAGCACTTCGACGATGGCTTTGGTCACCACGTGGATGTTGCTCTGGTTCAGCGTGGCCACGCAGATACGGCCGGTATCCAGGGCGTAGATGCCGTATTCGTTCTTCAGGCGAGCCACCTGGTCAACGCTCAGGCCCGAGTAGGAGAACATGCCGCGCTGGCGACCGACGAAGCTGAAATCACGCTTGGCGCCGTATTCGGCCAGCAGGTCGACCATCTGCTTGCGCATGCCGTGGATGCGGCTGCGCATCTCGCCCAGCTCGGTTTCCCACATCTGACGCAGCTCGGCGCTGTTCAGCACGGCAGCGACGATGCTGGCACCGTGGGTCGGCGGGTTGGAGTAGGTGGTGCGGATCACGCGCTTGACCTGGGACAGCACGCGCGCGCTTTCTTCCTTGGCGCTGGTGACGATCGACAGGGCACCGACACGCTCGCCATACAGCGAGAACGACTTGGAGAACGAGCTGGAAACGAAGAACTCCAGGCCCGACTCGGCGAACAGGCGCACGGCGAAGGCGTCTTCGGCAATGCCGTCGCCGAAGCCCTGGTAGGCCATGTCGAGGAACGGCACGTGGCCCTTGGCCTTGACCACTTCCAGGACGTTCTTCCAGTCCGCCAGGCTCAGGTCGACGCCGGTCGGGTTATGGCAGCAGGCGTGCAGGACGATGATCGAACCCGATGGCAGGTTGTTCAGGTCTTCCAGCATGCCGGCGCGGTTCACGTCGTTGCTTGGCGCGTCGTAGTAACGGTAGTTCTGCACCGGGAAACCGGCGGTCTCGAACAGGGCGCGGTGGTTTTCCCAGCTCGGGTCGCTGATGGCGACGACGGCGTTCGGCGACAGCTGCTTGAGGAAGTCGGCACCGATCTTCAGGGCGCCAGTACCACCGACGGCCTGCACGGTGACCACGCGGCCTTCGGCCAGCAGCGGCGACTCGGCACCGAACAGCAGTTTCTGCACGGCCTGGTCGTAGGCAGCGATGCCGTCGATCGGCAGGTAGCCGCGGGGTGCGTGCTGGGCGGCACGTTGGGTTTCGGCTTCGATGACCGCACGCAGCAGTGGGATGCGTCCTTCTTCGTTGCAGTAAACGCCTACGCCGAGGTTGACTTTCTCGGTGCGGGTGTCGGCGTTGAATGCTTCGTTGAGGCCCAGAATGGGATCGCGTGGTGCCAGCTCGACAGCGGAAAACAGGCTCATTATTACCTTGGCTCTGAATGGAGGGTGAGTAGGGGTCTGCACGCTCCAGCCGAATGCACTAGAGCGGTGCACAAACGGGGAGTCAGTATAGTGATACCGACTGGTCACGGCGACAGTCTGCCGCAGCTTTTCCTGCTGTTTCCCGGAATATTTTTCGACCGTTAGTCGAATCCTTCAGTCAACAGTAGGAAATCCGCCGAGTGTCGGGTTGAAACTGGCGTAGGACGCCTTTAATTGGGTATAACTACTGGCTAAAAATACAGTTGCCCTGTATCCGCACTTCCCTAGAGGTTCGTCATGTCCGAGTTTCAGCTCGTCACCCGTTTCCAGCCGGCCGGCGACCAGCCGGAAGCCATCCGCCTGATGGTCGAAGGCATCGAGGCGGGGCTGGCGCACCAGACCCTGCTCGGCGTGACCGGCTCGGGCAAGACCTTCAGCATCGCCAACGTGATTGCCCAAGTGCAGCGCCCGACCCTGGTCCTGGCGCCGAACAAGACCCTGGCCGCGCAGCTTTATGGCGAGTTCAAGGCATTCTTCCCGAACAACGCGGTGGAGTACTTCGTTTCCTACTACGACTACTACCAGCCGGAAGCCTACGTGCCGTCGTCCGACACCTTCATCGAGAAGGATGCCTCGATCAACGACCATATCGAGCAGATGCGCCTGTCCGCGACAAAGGCGCTGCTGGAGCGGCGCGACGCGATCATCGTCACCACGGTGTCATGCATCTACGGCCTGGGCAGCCCCGAGACCTACCTGAAGATGGTCCTGCACGTCGATCGCGGCGACAAGCTCGACCAGCGCGCCCTGCTGCGGCGCCTGGCGGACCTGCAGTACACCCGCAACGAGATGGATTTCGCCCGCGCCACCTTCCGCGTGCGCGGCGATGTGATCGACGTGTTCCCGGCGGAATCGGACCTGGAAGCGATCCGCATCGAGCTGTTCGACGACGAGGTGGAGAACCTGGCCGCCTTCGACCCGCTGACCGGCGAGGTGATCCGCAAGCTGCCGCGCTTCACCTTCTATCCCAAGAGCCACTACGTCACCCCGCGGGAAACCCTGCTGGAAGCGGTGGACGGGATCAAGGACGAGCTCAAGGACCGCCTGGAATACCTGCACAAGGCCAACAAGCTGGTGGAGGCGCAGCGCCTGGAGCAGCGCACCCGCTTCGACCTGGAGATGATCCTCGAACTGGGCTACTGCAACGGCATCGAGAACTACTCGCGCTACCTTTCCGGGCGCCCGGCCGGCGCGCCGCCGCCGACCCTCTACGACTACCTGCCGCCTGACGCGCTGCTGGTGATCGACGAATCCCACGTCAGCGTTCCGCAGGTCGGGGCGATGTACAAGGGCGACCGTTCGCGCAAGGAAACCCTGGTGGAATACGGTTTCCGCCTGCCGTCGGCGCTGGACAACCGACCCATGCGCTTCGACGAATGGGAAAGCGTCAGCCCGCAGACCATCTTCGTTTCCGCAACGCCGGGGCCCTATGAGGGCGAGCACGCTGGCCGGGTGGTCGAGCAGGTGGTGCGCCCGACCGGCCTGGTCGACCCGCAGGTGGAGATCCGTCCGGCGCTGACCCAGGTCGACGATCTGCTCTCGGAAATTCGCAAGCGCGTGGCGGTGGAGGAGCGGGTGCTGGTCACCACGCTGACCAAGCGCATGGCCGAAGACCTCACCGACTACCTTGCCGACCACGATGTGCGGGTGCGCTACCTGCACTCGGACATCGACACGGTGGAGCGGGTCGAGATCATCCGCGACCTGCGCCTCGGCACCTTCGACGTGCTGGTGGGGATCAACTTGTTGCGCGAAGGCCTGGACATGCCCGAGGTGTCGCTGGTGGCGATCCTCGACGCAGACAAGGAGGGCTTCCTGCGTTCCGAGCGTTCGCTGATCCAGACCATCGGTCGTGCCGCGCGCAACCTCAATGGCCGGGCCATCCTCTATGCCGACCAGATGACCGGCTCGATGCAGCGGGCGATCGACGAGACCGAGCGCCGCCGCGAGAAGCAGATTGCCTTCAACGCCGCCAACGGCATCGTGCCCAAGGGTGTGGTCAAGGACATCACCGACATCATGGAAGGCGCCAACGTGCCCGGCTCGCGCAGCAAGAAGCGCAAGGGCATGGCCAAGGCGGCGGAGGAGAGTGCGCGCTACGAGGCGGAACTGCGGTCGCCGGCGGAGATCACCAAGCGCATCAAGCAACTGGAAGAGAAGATGTTCCAGCTGGCGCGGGACCTGGAGTTCGAGGCGGCAGCGCAGATGCGCGACGAGATTGCCAAGTTGCGCGAGAAGCTGATTACCGCCTGAATTTTTCTTGCTCTTCAGGGCTCTTGTGGGAGCGGGTTTACCCGCGATTACGATGGTGATATCACCGGCGCCATCGCGGGTAAACCCGCTCCCACAGGGGGGGCGTCGCTCCTCGATCGCGGAGCCTGAAGGTCAATGAGCTTCTCCAGCCTTGAGCCCCTGCGGCAATTTCCTGGTCAACAACACCGCAATCATGCTGATCGCCAGCCCGATCCCGACAAAATGGAAGGCATCGTTGTAGGCCATGATCAGCGCCTGCTGATGGGTAATCTCGCTCAACCGCCCCAGCGCTGCCCCATCGCTGCCCAGCTTCTCCGCCAGTTGCGCCAGGCGCTCTGCCACCTGTGGGTTGGTCGGTACCAGCGCTTCGCGCAGATAGTCGAAGTACACCTTGGTTCGCGCATCCAGCAGGGTCGCCAGCAGGGCGATGCCGATGGCGCCGCCCAGGTTGCGCAGGATATTGAACAGGCTCGACGCCGACCCCGCATCCTGCGGCTGGATGTAGGCCGTGGCGATCAGCGAGATGGTCACCATGATCATCGGCTGGCCCAGGGCGCGAATGATCTGGATATGGTTGAACTGGTCGCCGGCGAAGTCCGGATTGAGCACCCCGGAGCTGAAACTGGCCAGGCCGAACAGGCCGAAGCCCAGGGCGCAGAGGATCTTCGGCGGGATCACCTTCATCAGTTTCGGCACCAGCGGAATCAGGAACAGCTGGGGAATCCCCATCCACATGATCACTTCGCCGATCTGCAGGGCGTTGTAGTTCTGGATCTGCGCCAGATAAAGCGGCAGCAGGTAGATCGAGCCATACAGGCCGACACCCATGCCCAGGCTGGCGATGCTCGACAGGCCGAAGTTGCGGTTGTGCAGGATGCGCAGGTTGATCAGCGGATTGGGACGGGAAAACTGGATGATGACGAAGGTGACCAGGCTGATCAGGGCGACGCTGCCCAGCCCGACGATCAGGCTGGATTCCAGCCAGTCCTTGCGGTGGCCTTCCTCCAGGAACACCTGCAGACACCCCAGGCCGATGCCGAGGGTGACGATGCCGGCGTAGTCCGTGCTTTTCAGCAGTTCCCAGTGCGCCTCCTTCTTCTCCAGGCCGTACATCAACCCGGCGATCATCAGCAGGCCGGGCGGGATGTTGATGTAGAAGATGTACTCCCAGCCCCAGTTTTCCGTGAGCCAGCCACCCAGGGCCGGGCCGATGGACGGGGCGAAGGTGGCGGTCATGGCGAACATCGCCATGCCCTTGGCGCGGTGGTGTTCCGGTAGCTTGATCAGGGTCAGGGTGAAGGCCAGCGGGATCAGCGCGCCGCCGGTAAAGCCCTGCATGGCGCGGAAGGTAATCATGCTTTCCAGGTTCCAGGCCATGGAGCAGAGCAGCGAGGACACGAGGAAGCCCAGCGACACCCACACCGCCAGGCGCCGCGCCGAGAGCAACTGCACCAGCCAGGCGGTGAGCGGGATCATGATGATCTCGGCCACCAGGTACGAGGTGGAGATCCACGAGCCTTCCTCCAGGGTCGCCGACAGCGCGCCCTGGATGTCCTTGAGCGAGGAGTTGGTGATCTGGATGTCGAGCACGGCCATGAAGGCGCCGAGCATCGCGCTCATTACCGCGATCCAGTCGCGCCGGCTCGGTTCGCCGACGGGACGGATCAGTTGGTCACCGGCCATCGTTGCGCAGGTCGACGGTGGCGGTGACCGACATGCCCGGACGGATGCGGCCATGCAGCGGGTTGTCGGCACTGAAGGTCAGCTTCACTGGAATCCGTTGTACGACCTTGGTGAAGTTGCCGGTGGCATTGTCCGGTGGCAGCAGGCTGAACTGTGCCCCGGATGCGGCGAACAGGCTGTCGACGCGGCCTTCGATCGGCGTGTCCGGGTAGCTGTCGAAGACCAGTTCGGCGCGCTGGCCGGGCTGCATCTTGCCGATCTGGGTTTCCTTGAAGTTGGCCTGCACCCAGATGTCCTCGTCGGGAACGATGGACAGCAGGTAGGCGCCATTCTGTACGTACTGGCCGTCGCGGGCGGCGCGCTGGCCGATCATGCCGCTGATCGGCGCGTGGATTTCGCTGCGGGTCAGGTTCAGCTCGGCCTGGGCCAGATCGGTGCGGGCGGTGGCGATCTGCGCGTCGAGGCGCTTGAGCTCGGCTTCCAGGGCGCTGACCTGCTGGCGCTGTCCCTGCAAGTCGGCCTGGGCCTTGCTGACCTGGGAGCGGGCGACATTGTTTTCCGCAGACAGCGTGGTGACCCGTTCCTCGGAGACGAAGCCCGGCTTGCGCAACGCCTGGGCGCGATTGAGGTCGAGCTGGGCGCGACCGAGGGTGGCCTGGCTCGCGGACACCTCGGCCTGGCCGGCGGCGATCAGGCTGGATTGCTGGGTCAGCCGGCTTTCCGCCTGCAGGCGCTCTGCCTGACGGGTGTCGAGGGTGGCGCGGGCGCGTTCCACGGCGAAGTGGAAGTCGTCGCCTTCCAGGCGCACCAGCAGGTCGCCCTTGTTCACATGCTGGTTGTCCTGCACCAGGACGGCATCGATGCGTGCGCTCAGCTGGCTGGAGACCCGGGTGATTTCGCCCTGCACATAGGCGTTGTCGGTGCTTTCATGGAAGCGCCCCTTGAAATACCAATGGGCGAAGAAGCCAAGGGCGACCAGGACAACCAAAAGAAGAAAAACCAGCAGGCGACGCTTGAGTTGGGCAGGCATAAGGACGATCGTTCCAGAAATGTAACCAAATTTAACAAATTTTGGATCCGCTGGCGCAAGTGACGATCGCGCCCATTACTGGAGCCCGGCGCCCGCTCCCTGTTACCATCCCGGCTTTGTTTCACCTCTTGTTCGAGACTCTCATGACCACCGTTCGCACGCGCATCGCGCCTTCGCCTACCGGCGATCCCCACGTCGGCACCGCTTACATCGCCCTTTTCAACTACTGCTTTGCCAAGCAGCACGGTGGCGAGTTCATCCTGCGTATCGAAGATACCGACCAGTTGCGTTCGACCCGCGAATCCGAACAACAGATCTTCGACGCCCTGCGCTGGCTCGGCATCGAATGGGCCGAAGGCCCGGACGTCGGCGGTCCGCACGGCCCGTACCGGCAGAGCGAGCGGGGTGAGATCTACAAGCAATACGCCCAGCAACTGGTCGACCTGGGTCATGCCTTCCCGTGCTTCTGCACCGCCGAAGAGCTGGACCAGATGCGCGCCGAGCAGATGGCCCGCGGCGAGACTCCGCGCTACGACGGTCGCGCGTTGCTGCTGTCAGCGGAGGAAGTCCAGCGCCGCCTGGCCGCCGGCGAGCCCCACGTGATCCGCATGAAGGTGCCGAGCGAAGGTGTCTGCGTGGTTCCGGACATGCTCCGCGGTGACGTCGAGATCCCGTGGGACCGCATGGACATGCAGGTCCTGATGAAGACCGACGGTCTGCCGACCTACTTCCTGGCCAACGTGGTCGACGACCACCTGATGGGCATCACCCACGTCCTGCGCGGCGAAGAGTGGCTGCCGTCGGCACCGAAGCTGATCAAGCTCTACGAATACTTCGGCTGGGAACAACCCAAGCTGTGCTACATGCCGCTGCTGCGCAACCCGGACAAGAGCAAGCTCTCCAAGCGCAAGAACCCGACCTCGGTGACCTTCTACGAGCGCATGGGCTTCATGCCGGAAGCCATGCTCAACTACCTGGGGCGCATGGGCTGGTCGATGCCGGACGAGCGCGAGAAGTTCTCCCTGGCCGAGATGGTCGAGCACTTCGACCTGTCCCGCGTGTCCCTGGGCGGGCCGATCTTCGATATCGAGAAGCTGTCCTGGCTCAACGGCCAGTGGTTGCGCGACCTGCCGGTGGAAGAGTTCGCCGCACGGGTACAGAAGTGGGCCTTCAACAGTGACTACATGATGAAGATCGCCCCGCACGTGCAGGGCCGGGTGGAAACCTTCAGCCAGATCGCCCCGCTGGGTGGTTTCTTCTTCGAAGGCGCGCTGAAGCTCGATGCGAAGCTGTTCGAGCACAAGAAGCTGTCGGCCGATCAGGTGCGCCAGGTCATGCAACTGATCCTGTGGAAACTGGAAAGCTTGCGCCAGTGGGAGAAGGACCGTATCACCGGCTGCATCCAGGCCGTGGTCGAGGCCCTGGAGCTGAAGCTGCGTGATGCCATGCCGCTGATGTTCGCTGCGATCAGCGGCCAGGCCAGCTCGGTCTCGGTACTCGACGCCATGGAAATCCTCGGCCCGGACCTGACCCGCTATCGCCTGCGCCAGGCCCTGGACCTGCTGGGCGGCGTATCGAAGAAAGAAAACAAGGAATGGGAGAAGCTGCTGGGCACCATCGCCTGATAGCCGACGCCTGTTTTTTCGCGGGGCGAATCCGCTGCCTGGGGCTGTGTGCCGGGGCAGTGGGTTCGCCCCGCAGCGTTTTCGGGGCCTGCCGTGCAGCGTCAATCCCCCGCAAATACGGGGCTTTTGCCGGGGGAGGGCGGTAAGTGATTGTTATCTGGGAAAAAATTTTTGAATTTTGTTGAAAATATATTTGACAGGTCTGCAATCCGATCTTAATATGCGCCCCGTCCACAGCGATGAACGAAAACGAAACGCGAAGCACCCAGCCAAGCGGATCAAGTTCAAAGCGACATTGTGGGGCTATAGCTCAGCTGGGAGAGCGCCTGCATGGCATGCAGGAGGTCAGCGGTTCGATCCCGCTTAGCTCCACCAA
>NZ_JAZDQN010000052.1:0-41889 GCF_036324125.1 Pseudomonas ulcerans
CGGTCCGTGAAACCGCCACCGTCGTGGTGGGCGGGGGTTCACCCGCGATGGCGGGGGTTAATACACTCCCCCAATCGCGGGTGAACCCGCTCCTACAGGGTCCGTGGCGGCGTTACATCCGCCGATTCCTCGCCAGCAACCACAACAGGTAAACCCCGCCCAGCATCCCCGTGGTCAACCCGATCGGCATGTTCAACGACCACGGAAACCGCTGCCCCAGCAGATCCGCCGCCAGCAACAGCACCGCCCCCATCAGCGCCCCGGACACCAGGGGCAACTCCGCCGCCCCGCTCACCCGCCGCGCCAGTTGCGGGGCCGCCAGGGCGACAAAGGCGATGGGCCCGGCCGCCGCCGTGGCGATCGCCGTCAGCGCCACCGCTGCCAGCACCATCAGCAAGCGCGTGCGCTCCACCGCCACGCCCAGCTGGCTCGCCGTGTCATCGCCCATCTCCAGCAGGTTCATCCGCCGCCCGTGGTACAACGCCACCGGCGCGATCAGCAGCAAGCCCAGCGCCGCCGGCAGCACATGGGCCCAGGTGCGGGTGTTCAACGACCCCGCCAGCCACAACTGCGCGGTCATCACCTGGTCGAGATCGCCACTCACCAGCAGGATGGTATTCGACCCGGACAGCATCGCGCCCACGCCGATCCCCACCAGCACCAGCCGATAGCCCCCAGTGCTGCGCCCCTTCACGGCCAGCACGAATACCAGCGCCGCCGTGGCCATGCCGCTGAGCACCGCCGCCAGCGAGGTGCCCAGGGGCCCGGCATCGAACAGGATGATCTGCACGATGGCACCACTGGCCGCGCCGGTGGTGAAGCCGATGATGTCCGGCGAACCCAGGGCATTGCGCGAGATCGACTGGAAGATCGCCCCGGCCATGCCCAGCGATGCCCCTACCAGCAAGGCGGTCAGCACCCGCGGCAGGCGCACCCGGGTGATCACTCGTTGCGCCGTCGGGTCATCACCCGTGCCGCCCAGTGCGGCCAGCACCTGCGCCGGACTCAGGTGCAGGCTGCCGATCCCCAGCAGCACCACGCCGAGCACCAGCGCCAGCACGGCCAGGAGCACGCACACCAGCGCCACCCGTGGCTGCCAGCGCACGGACCAGCCCGCGATACGAAAGACATTCATAGTTTGTTCAACCGGTATTTGCGCACCACCGCAATGAAGAACGGACCGCCGAGCAAGGCCGCGATGATCCCGGCGGCGATCTCGGTGCTGCCGCCCACCACCCGCCCGAGCACGTCGGCCACCAGCAACAGCACTGCGGCGAACAGCGCCGAGTACGGCAGCAGCCAGCGGTAATCCGGCCCCACCAGCAAGCGCGCCAGGTGCGGCGCCACCAACCCGACGAAGGCGATGGGACCGGCCCCCGCCGTGGCCGCGCCGGCCAGCAGCATCACCGCGACGCAGGCCAGCAACCAGGTGCCACGCACACTGGCGCCCAGTGCCTGCCCCAGGTCGCGGCCCAACGCCAGGACATTCAGGTTGCCGACGATGGCCAGCGCTGCCAGCGCACCCGGCGGTACCGCCAGCCCCAGCACCGCCACCGCGTTGAAGTCGGCACGCTCGATGGAACCGGAGGCCCAATGGCGGAACTGGTCGAACACTTCCGCCGGGGCGTTGAGGATGATTACCCCGGTGACCGAGGCCAGCAGCACCGACACCCCGGCCCCCGCCAGCACCAGGCGCACCGGGTTGGTGGTGGTCTCGTGGGCCTGCCCCAGCAGGAACACCGCCGTGCCCGCCAGCCCGGCGCCGAGGAAGGCGAACCACACGTAGCTGGCCATGCTGGTCATGCCGAAGGCGGCCGCCCCGGCGATCACCGCCAGTGCCGCGCCCGCATTGATCCCGAGCAGGCCGGGTTCAGCCAGGGGATTGCGCGTCACCGCCTGCATGATCGCACCGGCCAGGCCCAGGGCCAGGCCGGCGAGGATCGCCACCAGGGTGCGCGGCACGCGCATTTCACGGACGATCAGGTGCGCGTCGTCATGCCGGTCAAAGCTGCGGAAGGCTTCCAGCACATCGCCCGGCGCCAGGGTCCGCGAGCCGATCGCCAGGCTCAGCAGCACGGCGATGGCCAGCAACGCCAGGCCGATGACAAGGCCACACGTGCGCCTGCGCCGGCGGGCCCGGGGTAGGGAAATCGCCAGCGTCACTTAGCGGAAATTCCGCGCAACGGTGTCGATCATCTCGCGCCCGGAGTAGTAGTCGATGCGGAACGAACTCGGGCCCAGGGCGTAGACCCGCTTGTTGACCACCGCCGGCAGGTTGGCCAGCACCGGGTCGTTGAGGAAGGCCTGCACGTCTGCGTCGGTGGCGCTGAGCAGGAACACGCTGTCGCCGCTGATGCCGGCCGACAGGTTCTCGCGGGAAATGAAGGCCACGTCGGAGCTGCGTTGCACCTGCGGCTCCAGCGCCGCCGGCAGCCCCTCGACCTTGAAGCCGAGGGCACCCAGCACCTGCGCCTGAGGGCTGTTCACACGAGCGATGGAGTAGCTGCCGCCGATGTTGTAGCCGACCACGCTGACCGTACCGGCCGATGGCTTGAGGGTCGCGGCAACACCGGCGGCATAGTCGTCGAAGCGCTTGATCGCGGCGGCGGCCTGGGTTTGCAGGCCAGCCTGGCGACCCAGTTCGGTAGCGATCTGTTGCCAGCTCTGGTTGGAATAGTTGATCACCGTGGTCCGAATGCCTTGGGCGTCAAGCTCGCCCCGGTGCTGGATCACGCTGTCGGCGCCGGTGGCGGAGATCACCAGCAGGTCCGGGTCCTGGCCGATCACCGCTTCGATATCGAAGACCAGGTTCTTGTACAGCACCCCGACCCCACGCTCGTCGGCGACCTTCGCCCACTGGGTGAAGAAGCCCTTGCCGTCGGACAACCGGCTCGGCGTGGTGGCGGCGGTCGCGACCAGCGGGGCGTCCATGGCCAGCAGGATGCCGGTGAGGCTGGGGCTGGTGGAGACGATGCGTTTCGGCGGTTCTACCGCCTGGGCCAGGCCGGCCAGCAGGGCCAGGGTGGTGCCGGCGAGGCGCAGGAGGGGGGTGAGGTTTTTCATGAGGGTATCGGCAGGTCAGTGGGATTTGATGTGGTTCGAGGCACCGCGAATCTCAAGATGATACGATTGAGAGCGTTTCGCATTCCATATTGCGGAATAAATTCCGCACATGCAATACTGCCGCGCCATCATTCCCGAGGAATTTCCCGCCATGACGCACCGCCTGCGGGCCGATGCGCTGACCCTGCGCTATGAGCAGCGGACCATTTCCAGCGACCTGAGCATCACCATTCCCGACGGCTCCTTTACCGTCATCGTCGGCCCCAATGCCTGTGGCAAGTCCACCCTGCTCCGTGCCCTCTCCCGCCTGCTGGCTCCCAGTGCCGGCGAGGTGCTGCTGGACCAGCGCCCGATCGGCGAGTTTCCCGCTCGCGAGGTGGCGCGGCGCCTGGGCCTGCTGCCGCAGAGCGCGACGGCGCCGGACGGCATCACCGTGGCCGACCTGGTGGCCCGGGGGCGCTATCCGCACCAGTCGTTCCTGCGCCAATGGTCACGCAGCGACGAACAGGCGGTGAACGAGGCAATGCGGGCGACGGGGGTCGAGAACCTGGCCGAGCGGCCGCTGAACGAACTGTCCGGCGGCCAGCGCCAGCGGGTGTGGATCGCCATGGTGCTGGCGCAGCAGACGCCGATCCTGTTGCTGGACGAGCCGACCACCTACCTGGATATCGCCCACCAGATCGAGTTGCTGGAGTTGCTGGCGGCGTTGAACCGCCAGGGGCGAACCATCGTCGCGGTGCTGCACGAACTGAACCAGGCCTGTCGCTACGGCACGCACCTGGTGGCGATGAAGGATGGCGAGGTGATTGCCAGCGGCGCGCCCGGAGAGGTGTTTACCGAGGAACTGGTGGCACGGGTGTTTGGCCTTGAGGCGTTGATCATTCCGGATCCGGTGACGGGGACGCCGATGGTGGTGCCCAGGGGACTGGCACGGCGCCAATAGGCGACGCGGTCAGCATGGGAGCGGACTCATCCGCTCCCATGCGCTGGGCATCTACTCAGCCCACCCCCTGCCTCCGGTCGACTGGTTCACCACCCGCGCTTCCCGGTACAACGCATCCCGATCCTCCGGCGAATTCAAGCGCCCGAGATCCGTCACCGTGGTCATGCAGCAGACAATCTCCCCCTGCGCATCGAACACCGGCGCCGCCTGCCCGGTAACGTTCGACAGCAGGTGGCTGGTCATCTCCGCCCAGCACCGCTCGCGCACCTCGTCCAGCACCGCCTTGCCCGGCGGCGTGCCGCGGAAATGCGCCGGCTGCTGCTTGCGCGCGGCATCGATCACGGACTTGGGCAGGAACGCCTGGAACACCAGGCCGCAGGCGGTGTTGTCCACCGGCAGGATGTCGCCGAGGGCCAGCGGGTTCACCGAAAAATAGGCGCTGCGGTACCAGCGCACCAGAGTCGGCCCACGCTCGGTCCAGATCGCCACGCCACCACTGGCTGCCTGCCGGTGGGCCAGGGCCTTCATGTGGCTGGCGGCGATTTCCACCGCGTCGACCCGCTTCAGCGCGGCAATGCCGATGCTCAATGCCGCCGGGCCAAGGTCGTACAGGCCGGTGGCCGGGTCCTGCCGGGCCAGCCCTTCCTTGACCAGGCTCTGCAGGTAGCGGTGGGTGGTGGACCCGCCCGTGTTGGTGCGCCGGGCCACCTCGCCCAGGGCCAGTTCGTGCTCGGCGCTGGCCAGCACCTGCAGGAAACGCGTGGCGATGGCCACCGACTGGATGGTCCCGGAACGCTTCTCGCCTGGGGATTGCTCGGCGTCGTCCAGGGCGGACTCGTCTGTCTTCAAATGACTCTCCTCGCCGCTGGGTCGCGGCTGTTCCTTCTGCAGGCTATGGGCGCCAATGGCAAGGCAAGGGCGCTGCGCATGATACCGATTTTGATTTGGGGGGGAAGGCACGCAACTGAACGACAAACCACATTGCGGAATGAATTCTTTATTGAGGAACGTAATGGCCGCGTGATAGCCTTGCGACAAAACGCAATCATTCTCATTCAGGAGTGCTGTTGTTGAACGCCTATTCCCCCCTCACCCTCGCCCGCGGTTTCAGCGTCCTGACCCTGTCGACGCTGCTGGGCGCCACCCAGGCCATGGCGCAGGAAGCTGCCGTCGAGCCGCTGCTGTTCGAGCCCATCGTCATCACCGGCGAAAAGGTCGAGCGCGAACTGAAGAACACCGCCTCGTCCGTGACGGTGAAAAGCGCCAAGGAAATCGACAAGGAAAAGACCGGCAGCGCGACCGTCACCGAGGTGCTCAACGACGTGCCCAACGTGATCTACACCGACAGCGTCGGCGCCCCGGTGATCCGCGGCATGGACAGCCAGGGCCCGAACAACGGGCAGAACGTGTTCTGGGGCGGCACCGTGCCGCGAGCGACCATCAACCTCGACGGCCACTACCTGAACTACAACGAGATGTACTTCGGCGCCACCTCGGTCTGGGACCTGGACAGCATCGAGGTCTTCCGCGGCCCGCAGACCACCTCGCAAGGCGCCAACGCCATCGCCGGGGCGATCATCGTCAACACCAAGGACCCGAGCTTCACCCCGGAAGCCGCGTACCAGGCCGAAGTCGGCAACTACGACTCCCGCCGCACCTCGCTGGCGGTCTCCGGACCGCTGCTGGGCAATGAACTGGCCGGGCGCCTGGCCGTCGACCACTCGGCGCGCGACACCTTCATCGACTACACCAGCGCCAACTTCCAGAAAGGCAAGGCAGACAAGAACTTCAGCAACACCACCGCCCGCGCCAAGCTGCTCTGGCTGCCCAGCGCCCTGCCCGGCCTGGAAGCCAAGTACACCTTCGCCCACAGCGATGCCAACCGGCCGAGCCAGGAGGCCGCGGCGGCGCCGTTCCACAAGCTGGAGCACAGCACCACCACCATGCCGAACTGGGAGCAGTCGACCAACACCAGCGTGCTCGACCTCAGCTACGACTTCGACAACGGCCTCAAGCTGCTCAACCAGGCGCAGTACTCGCTGTCCCACGTGCAGCGCTACACCGGCATTCCCGGCAACGGCGACGCCGACATCGTGCAGAAGAACCTGTCCAACGAAACCCGCCTGGCCTTCGGCGACCAGGACAGCACGGTCAGCGGCGCCACCGGCGTCTACGTGGCCAGGACCAAGTCCGATGAAAGCCTGCGGCTCGCCGGCCTGTCGACCTTCGACGACACCAAGGAAAACCTCGGCGTGTTCGGCGACCTCAGCTACCGCCTCAGCGATCGCTGGACCCTCGGCACCGGCCTGCGCTACCAGGAAGACCGCATCGAACGTGAAGGCCGCTCGGTCCTGGCGCCGACCCCGCTGGATTACCAGAAGACCTTCTCGGCGCTGCTGCCGAAAGTCTCGCTGGCCTACGCCGTGACTCCGGACTGGACCGTCGGCGGCATGCTCAGTCGTGGCTACAACCCCGGCGGCGTGGCATTGAACCTGACCACCCGCAACTGGATGGCGTTCAAGGAAGAGTCGGTGTGGAACTACGAGCTGTTCACCCGCGCCAGCCTGCTGGACGACCGCCTGCAACTGAGCGGCAACCTGTTCTACATGGACCACAAGGACGCCCAGTACAACATCCCGGTGGTGATCTCCACCGGCATCGCGCAGTCCTACACCATCAACGCCGAGAAGGCCCATGCCTACGGCCTGGAACTGACCGCCGACTACCGCGTGCTGGACAACCTGACCCTCAAGGCCAGCGCCGGCACCCTGCGTACCCGGATCGACAAGATCTCCTCGAACAACAGCTATGAAGCCAACGAGTTCGCCCGCTCGCCGGGCTACAGCCTGAGCTTCGGGCCGAGCTGGGATGTCACCGACAAGCTCAACCTTTCGGCGCAGGTGCGGCATGTGGACGGCTACTACTCGGATACCGCCAACACCAAGACCTACGCGGTGGACTCATACACCCTCACCGATGCGCGGGTGGGCTACCGCTTCAGCAAGGCGGTCGAGCTGTATGGCTATGTGAAGAACGTGTTCGATGATCGTTCGCCGCTGTACATGCAGCAGAACCGCGGGATCGGCGGCACCGAGGCAAGCATGACCACGCCGCGGATGTTCGGTGTCGGGGTGAAGGGGGCGTTCTGATTCAGCTCTCGTAGAACACCACATGACCCATTGACTCAGCGGTGACTTGTAGGAGCGGGTTTACCCGCGATTACGGTAGTGAATTCACCGACGCAATCGCGGGTGAACCCGCTCCCACAGGGATTCGAGCAATACCAAGGATCTGCACATGAGCAAGAAAAAACTCCATATCGGCCTCTCCCTCGCTCCCACCTGGCTCAGCGGCGACGGCTGGCGACAGGACAACAGCAATATCGAAGGCCTGTTCGGCGCCGACTTCGCCATCGACCTGGCGCGCCGCGCCGAGGCCGCGCACCTGGACTTCGTGTTCCGCCCGGACGTCAGCAGCCTCGCCGTCGAAGTGATGGAGCACGCCCCCGGCTTCGCCAGCCTCGACCCCACCGTGCTGCTCGCCGCCGTGGCCCAGGCGACCACGCATATCGGCCTGGTCTCCACCGTTTCCACCACCTTCTACCCGCCCTACGTGGTGGCCCGGCAACTGCAATCCCTGCACTGGATCAGCAACGGCCGGGTCGGCTGGAACATCGTCACCGCCCTGCAGGGCCACGAGAACTTCGGCCTGGAACAGATGCCTGGCGCCGAGGAACGCTACCAGCGTGCCGCCGAGTTCACCGAGCTGGTGCAGCAACTCTGGGCCAGCTTCCCCCACGAGGCGCTCAAGCTGGATCGCGCTGCCGGCCAGTACGCCGACACCTCGCTGATCCACCCCGTGAACCATGAGGGCCAGCACTTCAAGGTCAAGGGCCCGCTCAACCTGCCGGCCTTCGGTGGCGCGCGGATTCCCTTCGTCCAGGCAGGCGCCTCGGAGTCCGGCCGCGACTTCGCCGCCTCGGTGGCCGACCTGGTGTTCTCGCCGACGCCGGACATGGACGCCGCCCTGGAGCTGCGCCGCGACCTGTCACGCCGTGCCGAGCACCATGGCCGCGACCCGCAGGACATCCGCCTGCTGCCGGGCCTGAGCCTGTACCTGGCGCCCACGCGGGAAGAGGCACGCGCATTGTTCATGCAGACCCACGCCCGCCTCGACCGCAAGCGCAAGTTCGCCTCGATCAAGGAAATGACCGGGCTGGACCTGAGCCAGTGGCCGGCGGATCGCCCGGTGACCGCCGCCGACCTGCCGCCGCCATTGGCGAAGACCAACAGCCGCACCCACACCAACCTGCTGCGGCGCCTGATCGAACGCGAGTCGTTGAGCGTGGACCAGTTGCTGCTCAAGCCGGAGGTGATCTCGGCGGCGCACTGGCAGGTGATCGGAACGGTGGACGATGCCGTGGACAGCATCGTCGAATGGGCCGAGGCCGGCGCCATGGACGGCTTTATCGCGGCACCGGGGGGCTCGGTGGAGTCGGTGCATCTGTTCCTGGAGCAGGTGATGCCCCGCCTGGTGGAGCGGGGATTGTTCCGCCGGGAGTACAGCGGGGCGACCTTTGTCCATCACCTGAACGATTGAGCATTGCCAGTAGCGTGGGGATTCATCCGGACTTCAGTGGAAGATCCCCAGCAACAGCGTCGCCAGAATCACCGTCGACGCCCCGCCAATCCGCGTCGAGATCTGCGCGAACGGCATCAGCGACATCCTTCCTGCCGCCGACAGGATCGCCACGTCCCCGGTGCCGCCCAGCCCGCTGTGGCAGCAGGTGACGATGGCCGATTCGATGGGGAACATCTTCAGCAGGTTGCCGATCAGGAACCCGGCCAGGGTCATGGCTACCACCACCGCCACGCAGACCGCCACGTAGCCGACGGAGAACACCTTCATCACGCTGTCCAGCGGCACGTAGAGCATCCCCAGGCCGATCATCACCGGCCAGATGAACGCCGTGGACACCAGCTTGTAGAACGCCTTGCTGCCGTCCTCCAGCCGTGCCGGCAGCACTTGCAGGTATTTGAACAGCACGGCGACGAGGATCATCATCACCGGCCCTGGAATGTGCACCACCTTCTCCAGCAGCCCGCCGAGCACGAAGAAGGCGCAGATCACCAGCACGCCGGCGCCCATGTAGCGGAAGTCGATGCCATGCGCCGCCTCTTCCTTCTCGCGGAACCTGTCGTTCTCGTCGCGGGCGCGGATCAGCATGCCGTCGCCATTCAGCTGCGGGCGGCGCAAGGCCAGGCGCGCCAGCACCCCGGCACAGATGATCGCGACGATATTGCCCACCACCGCCGCCGGCACCAGTTGCGCCACGTACTGCTCGGGGCTGCCGCCGAGAATGCTCGAATAGGCCAGCGACAGCGGCAGGATGCCTTCGCCGATGCCGCCGCCGATGATCGGCACGATGATGAAGAAGAAGGTGTGATAGACGCTGTAGCCGAACAACGTACCCACCAGCAGCCCCGCCGTCACCGCGGCCAGGGTGCCCACCAGCAGCGGCACGAACATGCGCAGCATGCCCTGGACCAGGATGAAGCGGTTCATGCCGAGGATGCTGCCCACCACCAGGCTGGCGATGACGAAGTAGAGGAAGTTGGCGTCCTTCATCAGCATCTTGGTCGCATCGATGGTGGTGCTGCCGAAGAAGCCGTGGAACACCAGGATCGACGGCAGCATCAGGCACAGGATGGCGCCGCCGCCGATTTCCCTGAGGATCGGCAGGCGCTGGCCGATCTGGCCGAAGAACATGCCCAGGGTCATGATCACGGCAAGGCCGCCGATCATGGTCTTGGGCAGCAGGCCAAAGTGCGCGGAAAGAAACACGATAAGCGCGATGGCGAGGAAATACGGCAGCGGGATCACCCCGATTTCATAACGCAGCAGACGGCGCAGCGGAGAAGCGGTGGCGTCGGCAGGCGCCGCCACGGAGTCGGAGACCAGGCTCATGGTCGTTCCTCTGTTTGTTGTTGTAGGAGGAGTGGCGATGCCCGAATCCGCGGCTCGGCGCATCGATGGAGGGATGCTATCCTTCGCGCATGGTGGAATAAACGTGCAAACCATGGGGCCTATGAACACACATCGTATCGAATCACCCCTCCCCGAAGACCTCCGCGTGTTCCTCACGGTGATCCGCAAGGCCAGCTTCGCCGGCGCCGCCGACGAGCTGGGACAGTCGCCGGCCTACGTCAGCAAGCGCATCCGCATCCTGGAGGAAACCCTGCGCACCCGCCTGCTGCACCGCACCACCCGGCGCATCGCCCTGACCGAGGCCGGCGAGCGCACCCAGCGCTGGGCGATCCGCATCCTCGATGACCTGGACGATTTCGTCGGCGAACTGACCGACGCCCGCAAGGCGCCGCGGGGCATGCTGCACCTGTGCAGCAGCTTCGGCTTCGGGCGCAACCACATGGCCCCGGCGATCGCCGAGCTGAGTTCGCTGTACCCGGACCTGGAAGTGCGCCTGGACGTGTTCGACCGGGTGGTGGACATCATCGCCGAGGGTTTCGACCTGGAGATCCGCGTCGGCGACGACATCCCCGGCCAGCACATCAGCCGCAAGCTGCTGGACAACCATCGGGTGCTGTGTGCGACGCCAGAGTACCTGGCCCGGCGCGGCACGCCGCAGACCCTCAAGGACCTGGCGGAACACGACTGCCTGGTGCTCAAGGAGCGCAACAATCCGTTCGGGATCTGGCACCTGAAGAATGGCGGGCGGGAAGAAGCGGTGCGGGTCAGCGGGCCGCTGTCGTCGAACAACGGCGAGATCGTTCTGCAGTGGGCCCTGGGCAGCAAGGGCATCCTGCTGCGCTCGCTGTGGGATGTGCGCCCGCTGCTGGCGCAGGGCAAGCTGGTGCAGGTGCTGCACGACTACACGCAGAGCGCCAACGTCTGGGCGGTGTACCCGACGCGGTTGTCGGATTCGGCCAAGCTGCGGGTCTGCGTGGAGTTTCTCGAGAATTATCTCAGGCAGTACTCGGCCTGAGACCTGCGCGCTGCGCGGTTGCCTGAATCAGGCCAGCCAGGGGTTGGCCTGCAGGTGCAGCGCTTCGAAGTCACGGATCTGCGCAGTGCGTTGCAAGGTACTGCCGATGGCGTCGAGCCCCAGTACCAGCGCCTCCTTGCGCAGCGGATCGATGTCGAAGGCAATGCTCTGGCCATCGCGCAGGCGAATCTGCTGGGCCGGCAGGTCGATGCACAGTTCCGCCTCCCCCGCCTCGCCAACCTGCCGTCCCAGTGCCTGCACCTGTTCCTCCGCCAACTGGATCAGCAACACGCCATTGCGCTGGCAGTTGTCGAAGAAGATCCCGGCGAAGCTGCTGCCGATCAGCGCGCGAATCCCCAGTTGCTTGAGCCCCCACACCGCATGCTCGCGGCTGGAACCACAGCCGAAGTTCGGCCCGACCACAAGGAAGCGCGACCAGCGCCACGGCTCCTGGTTGAGGATGAAGTCGGGGTTGGGCTGGCCATCGGCAAGGAAGCGCAGGTCGAAGAACACCCCGCGGTCCAGGCCGCTGCGGTCGATGCCCTTGAGGAACTGCTTGGGCATGATCACATCGGTGTCGACGTTGGCGGCAAGGAACGGCGCGGCGATGCCGCAGACGGAATCGAAGGGTTGCATCTCAGGCCTCCAGGGCGAAGTGGCGAACGTCGGTGAGGTGGCCGCTGACGGCAGCGGCGGCGACCATCGCCGGGCTCATCAGGTGGGTGCGCGCACCGGCCCCCTGGCGGCCCTCGAAATTGCGGTTGGTGCTGGAGGCGCAGCGGTCGCCGGCAGCCAGCACGTCGTCGTTCATCGCCAGGCACATGGAGCAGCCGGACTGGCGCCACTCGAAGCCGGCGTCGCGGAAGATCCGCGCCAGGCCCTCGGCTTCGGCCTGGTCGCGGACCAGGGTCGAGCCGGGCACGATCATCGCACGCACCCCGTCCGCCACCTTGCGTCCCCGCACTACCCGGGCAGCGTCACGCAGGTCCTCGATGCGGGCATTGGTGCAGGAACCGATGAAGGCGTGGCTGATACGGATGTCGCTGAGCCGTGCGCCGGGCTCCAGGCCCATGTAGCGCAAGGCGCGCTGCAGGTCGTGGCGACGGATCAGGTCGGGCTCGTCGTGCGGGTCGGGGACCGCCGCGCCGATGGGCGCTGCCTGGTCCGGGCTGGTGCCCCAGGTGACCATGGGTTCCAGGGCGCTGGCGTCCAGTTCCACTTCGGCATCGAAGGCGGCGCCGGGGTCGCTGTACAGCTCGCGCCAGCGTGCCACGGCCTGCTCCCACAACTCGCCACGGGGCGCGCGGGGCTTGTCCTTGAGGTAGGCGAAGACCTTGTCGTCCGGGGCCATGAAAGCACCCCGAGCGCCGGCTTCCACGGCCATGTTGCAGATGGTCATGCGTGCCTCGACGCTCAGCGCGGCGATGGTCGGCCCGGCGAACTCGATGGCGTAGCCGGTGGCCCCGGAGGCGCCGATGCGGCGGATCAGGGCCATGATGATGTCCTTGGAGACGAGGCCCGCGCCCAGTTCGCCGCGCACGGTCACGCGCATGCTTTTCAGGCGCTTGTAGACCAGGGTCTGGGTCGCCAGCAGGTGTTCGATCTCCGAGGTGCCGATGCCGAAGCCGAAGGCGCCGAGGGCGCCGTAGGTGGTGGTGTGGCTGTCACCGGCGGCGACCACCATGCCCGGCAGGATGAAGCCCTGCTCCGGGGCGACCACGTGCTCGATGCCCTGACGCTTGTCGAGCACATCGAAAAGCTCGATGCCGAAGTCCCGGCAGTTTTCCTCGAAGTACGACACCTGCCGTGCGCCGCCGGCATCCGGCATGGCCGCGATGCGCTCGGGGGCGGTCGGGTTGACGTGGTCGACCACGCACAGCGTCGCCTTGGGCCGCCACACCTCGCGCCCGGCCTCGCGCAGGCCGCTGAAGGCCTGCGGGCTGGTGTACTCGTTGGCCACCTGGCGGTCGATGTAGAGCAGGACATGTCCGTGGTCGTCGAGGGTGCACACGGTATGGCTGTCGATATGCTTGTCGTAGAGGGTTCTGGGGTGGGTCATGGCAGGTCTCTTGTGGTTGTTCATGCAGGCCTGCCACAGGATCATTCAGTGCGGATGGGGCATCAATGCGGGGAATGGAATGTGGTGATTCACCAAATGTGTTCAATCAGCGCCGACAAGGCAACGCGAATCCTGTAGGAGCGGGTTTACCCGCGATGACGGCGGTGAAGCCGACATCGTAATCGCGGGTGAACCCGCTCCTACAGGATCCGCGTTTTGTCCTGAAGATCAGCGAAAGAACTGGCTCGGCGTACGCCCGAAATGCTTCCTGAACATGGCGCTGAACGCACTGGGGCTGTCATACCCCAGCGCCCCGGCCACCTCGATGATCTTCTCCCCCACCGCGATCCGTTCCAGTGCCGCCAGCAAGCGCGCCTGCTGGCGCCATTGGCCGAAGGTCATGCCGGTCTGGCGGCGGAACAGGCGCTGGATGGTCTTTTCATCCAGGCCCAGGCGCAGGCTCCAGTCGCCGAGGGTGGCGTTGTCGCCAGGATCATGCTGCAGCACCGCGCAGATCCTGCGCAGCCGCGGCTCGGTCGGTTGCGGCAGGTTCAATGGCAGGGTCGGGAGGACTTCCAGCTCGTCGAGGATCAGCCGCAGCACCCGCGCGTCCCGGGAGTCCGCGCCGTGGGGATGGCGAATATCCACGGACACCTTGATCAGCTCGCTGAGCAGCGGCGAGACGCTCACCGCGCAGGTGTGCGCGGGCAGTTCGAGCTGCTCGTCGGGCTCGACGAACACGCTGCGCATCTTCACCGCACCGACGCAGCGGATCGAATGCACCTGCCCCCGGGGCATCCAGATGCCGCGACTGGGCGGCACGGTCCACTGCTCCCGTTCCGAATGCACCACCATCACCCCTTCGATGGCGTAGATCAGCTGGTGCTTGCCGTGGGAGTGCGGCGGGATGCTCCAGTTTTCCGGGTAATCGGTGGCGCTGCTGCTCAGTCGCCACTCGGCCAGGTCGATATCGCGGAGGAATTCGTCCAGGGGTCTGATCATCTTGCCCGTTTCTCGACAGTCATTGTCCCAATCGCGCGAGACAGGCGATCAGTCGGCCCCTAGCATAAGCTCCGAAACCATAACCCTGAACCCCTGTGAGCACATTTTCCTCTTGTGTGCCGCGTGACTCTCCGGAAGGTCCAGCATGTCTGCCAGCAGTACCACCGCTCCACCCGTTTCCGCCTCCGCCAGCCCCAGCCAGAGCAGCCCGCTGGTGATGCAGATCATCGCCGGCTGCGCCCTCGCCCACCTGGTCAACGACCTTATCCAGGCGGTCCTGCCGTCGATCTACCCGATCCTCAAGGCCAACTACGGGCTGAGCTTCACCCAGATCGGCCTGATCACCCTGACCTTCCAGCTCACCGCCTCGCTGCTGCAGCCCTGGGTGGGCTACCACACCGATCGTCATCCCAAGCCGTGGCTGCTGCCGGTGGGCTCGATCTGCACGCTGATCGGCATCGTCCTGCTGGCCTTCGTCGGCAGCTTCGGTTCGATCCTGCTGGCTTCGGCGCTGGTGGGCATCGGCTCGTCGACCTTCCACCCGGAAGCCTCGCGCATCGCCCGCCTGGCCTCGGGCGGCCGTTTCGGCCTGGCCCAGTCGACCTTCCAGGTCGGCGGCAACGCCGGTTCCGCGTTCGGTCCGCTGCTGGCGGCGGCGATCATCATCCCCTACGGCCAGGGCCATACCGCCTGGTTCGGGCTGGTGGCGCTGTTCTCGATGTTCGTGCTGTACAAGCTGAGCCGCTGGTACAGCAACCACCTCAGCCTGTTCAAGCTCAAGCAAGGGACCAAGGCTACCCACGGCCTGTCGAAACGCCGGGTGACCTTCGCCCTGGTGGTCCTGGCGCTGCTGGTGTTCTCCAAGTACTTCTACATGACCAGCTTCACCAGCTACTTCACCTTCTACCTGATCGAGAAGTTCGACCTGTCGGTGGCCAGTTCGCAGCTGTACCTGTTCCTGTTCCTCGGCGCGGTGGCGGCCGGCACCTTCTTCGGCGGGCCGATCGGCGACCGTATCGGACGCAAGGCGGTGATCTGGTTCTCGATCCTCGGCGCGGCGCCGTTCACCCTGGCCCTGCCCTACACCGACCTGTTCTGGACCAGCGTGCTCAGCGTGATCATCGGCTTCATCATGGCCTCGGCCTTCTCGGCCATCGTGGTCTATGCCCAGGAGCTGGTACCGGGCAACGTGGGGATGATCGCCGGGATCTTCTTCGGCCTGATGTTCGGTTTCGGCGGGATCGGCGCGGCCTTGCTCGGGCACCTGGCAGACCTGCACGGGATCACCGAGGTCTACACCCTGTGCTCGTTCCTGCCGTTGCTGGGGATCATGACCATCCTGCTGCCTTCGACCAAAGGCGTGTGAGCAGCACGGGCCCCATCGTTGCGATGGGGCCCGGATGCTTGTCGGCTCAAGCGTGGTTGATGTCGCGGTCCTTGGTTTCCGGCATGAAGAAGATGCCCAGCACCGCCGTCATCACCGCGATCGCGATCGGATACCACAGCCCGTAGTAGATATCCCCGGTGGCCGCGACCATGGCGAAGGCCACGGTGGGCAGGAAGCCGCCGAACCAGCCGTTGCCGATGTGGTACGGCAGCGACATCGAGGTGTAGCGGATCCGCGCCGGGAACAGCTCCACCAGCCAGGCAGCGATCGGTCCGTAGACCATGGTCACGTAGATCACCAGGATGGTCAGGAGCAGCAGCACCATCGGGTAGTTGGTCTTGGCCGGATCGGCCTTTTCCGGATAACCGGCATTCTTCAGCGCACCGCCGAGGGTCGCGATGAAGTTGTCGTTGGCCGCCTTGAATTCCGCCGCCGGCAGGCTGCTGCCGTCGAAGCTCGGCAGCATGCTGTTGCCGATGCGCACCTGGGCCACCGCGCCCGGCTCGCCCACTTCGTTCTCATAGGGAATCGCCTTCTTCGCCAGCAGGCTCTTGGCCACGTCGCAGGAGCTGGTGAAGCGCGCCTTGCCCACCGGGTCGAACTGGAACGAGCACTGCGCCGGGTCGGCGATCACCGTCACCGGGTTCTGTTGCTGGGCGGTGTAGATGTCCGGATTACCGAATTCGGTGAGGCCCTTGAAGATCGGGAAGTAGGTCAGCGCGGCCAGGATGCAGCCGGCCATGATGATCTTCTTGCGGCCGATGCGGTCTGACAGGCTGCCGAAGAAGATGAAGAACGGCGTGCCGATCAGCAGCGAACCGGCGATCAGCAGGTTGGCGGTCTGCGGGTCGATCTTCAGCGTCTGCAACAGGAAGAACAGCGCGTAGAACTGCCCGGTGTACCAGACCACGGCCTGGCCTGCGGTGCCGCCGAGCAGGGACATGATCACCACCTTGAGGTTGTCCCAGCGGGCGAAGGACTCGGTCAGTGGCGCTTTCGACGCCTTGCCCTCTTCCTTCATGCGCTTGAACACCGGCGATTCCTGCAACTGCATGCGGATGTACACCGAGACAATCAGCAGCAGGATCGACAGCAGGAACGGAATCCGCCAGCCCCAGGCCTCGAAGGCCTCGGTGCCGAGGGCGGTGCGGCAGGCGAGGATCACCAGCAACGAGAGGAACAGGCCGAGGGTCGCGGTGGTCTGGATCCACGAGGTGAAGAAACCGCGCTTGCCGGGCGGCGCGTGTTCCGCCACGTAGGTTGCCGCGCCGCCGTACTCGCCACCCAGGGCCAGCCCCTGCAACAGGCGCAGGGTAATCAGGATGATCGGCGCCGCCACGCCGATGCTGGCGTAGCTGGGCAGGATGCCGACCACCGCGGTGGACACGCCCATGATGATGATGGTGATGAGGAAGGTGTGCTTGCGCCCGATCATGTCGCCCAGGCGCCCGAACACGATGGCGCCGAACGGTCGCACCGCGAAGCCGGCGGCGAAGGCCAGCAGGGCGAAGATGAACGCGGTGGTTTCATTGACCCCGGCGAAGAAGTGCTTGGCGATGATCGCCGCCAGCGAGCCGTACAGGTAGAAGTCGTACCACTCGAAGACCGTGCCGAGTGACGAGGCAAAGATGACCTTGCGCTCGTCGTGGGTGATGTTCTTGCCGGACGTGCTGCCCGGGGATGAAGTACCGCTGACTGCCGCCATGAATGTTCTCCGTCTTGTTCTTGTAGGCCGGAGCTTCCCGCTTTGATTTCCGCACGCACTCTGGCCATTCGAAAGGCTGATGACATCGGATTACGGACTGCGCCGGGCCCGGGAACGGGCGGACGGCCTCGCGTTGCACGCAGGATTAAGAATAATCGCAGCTTGGCAGATAGCCAGCGGCTGGACCGCTGGCGCAGAAACAGCGATTCAGAAGTGGCGGAACAGCGCCGCCGCGACGATTCCCGCAGCAATCGCCGGCAACGGCTTCTTCACCAGCAGCATCACCAGCGCCGTGCTGGCCAGCGCCACCCGCGCGCCGTTGTCGCCGCTGATCGCCAGCGGCGTCAGCACCGCCACCAGCACCGAGCCGGACATCGCCCCGATGAACTGCTGCACGCGACGGTTGATGGGCACGAAGGACATCACGAAGACCCCGCCCCAGCGCGTCGCCAGGGTCACCACGGCCATGACCAGGACTAGGATCAACGGGCCGTAGCCCGTGGTTTCAATGCTCATCCTTGCTCTTCTCCATCCACACCGCGCCGACGATACCGCCGGCCAGGGCGCCGACCACCACATGGCTGTTCTCCGGCAGGAACACGTACGCCAGCAACGCCGAAGCGGCGGCGACGCCCCAGATCAGCAGCATGCGCAGGTCTTTCTTGCCACCCACCACCATCGACAGCAGGAAGCAGCCCATGACCATGTCCAGGCCCCAGCTCACCGGGTCGCTGACCAGGTTGCCGAAATACAGGCCGAGCCAGGTGCCGAGGATCCAGGTCGACCACAGCGCCAGGCCGCCGCCGAAGAGGATGCCCAGCCCCGGCTTGCCGGCGGACAGCGCCTGCATGGCCATGGCCCAGTTGGCATCGGAGACCACCAGCATGATCCCGTAGCGCCGCGCCACCGGCAGTTCCCGCAACCACGGGTAGAGCGTGGCACCCATCAGCAGGTGACGGGCATTGATGGCGAACACAGTGACAATCAACGGCACCAGCGGCACCTGCGCCCCCCACAGGTCAAGGGCGGCGAACTGCGACGCGCCGGCGAACACCAGGGTGCTCATCCACATGATCGTCGGCGCATCCAGCCCGACCTGGGCCGCTGCCAGGCCGAAGGCCAGGCCGAACACCACGACGAACATCGAGATCGGCAGCAACTGCCGGAACCCGTCCCATACCTCGTTGTAGCCCAGCTCCGTGGAGCCCTTGGCAACCGATAACACGACAAACCTCCTCATCCGCGGCCCGTCCGGCGGACCGCTGTTCTTCTGGCAACGCTTTCGGACGCCCGCCACTATCCGGCAGACACGTCTTTGCGAAAAGCGCATATTACGCATCCGACCTATTTGTTAATCGAATGCAAAGGAGCATGCCCCCATGCAGGACCTGCAGATCGACTGGCTCAAGTGCTTCGTCGCCGTGGTGGACACCGGCTCGCTATCCGGCGCCGCCCCCGAGGTGCACCGTTCGCAATCGGCGGTGAGCATGCAGTTGAAGAAGCTGGAGGCCGCAGTGGGCCGGCAACTGCTGGTGCGCGATGCCCGCCAGCAACAGCTGACCCCGGACGGCCAGGTGCTGCTGGGCTATGCGCGGCGCATCCTCGACCTGCACAGCGACGCGCAGAACGCCTTCCGTGGCGACGAACTCACCGGGCGCATCCGCCTCGGCGTGCCGGACGACTACGCGGCGCGCTACCTGACCCCGGTGCTCAAGCGCTTCGCCCTGCGCTATGGCGCGGTGGAAATCGAGCTGGATTGCGAACAGTCCACCTCGCTGATCCCGCGGATCGAGCAGGGCGACCTGGACCTGGCCCTGGTCTCCCGCGACCATTCGCGGCGCGGCACCCTGCTGTTCCGCGAGCCGATGGTCTGGGTCGGTTCGCCGCAGTTCGATGTCTGGCGCCGCGACCCGCTGCCCATCGCCACCTACGAAAGCACCAGCCTGGCGCGGCGCTGCGCCATCCACTCGCTGGCCCTGCAAGGACGCGACTACCGGGTGGTGTACAACAGCTCAAGCCTGGCCGGGCAGATCGCCGCGGTGGAAAGCGGCCTGGCGGTGGCGGTGCTGACCCGCTGCAGCGCCCCGGAGCACCTGGAGATCCTCGGCGCCGAGCACGGCCTGGGGCCGCTGGAGCCGATGGAGGTGGCGGTTTACCGCAGCCGAGCGTCCCAAGGATCGAAGCCGGTGGACCAGTTGCATGGGCTGTTGATCAAGATGCTCAAGACGGCGGCGGTGTCCTGAGACATAGCCTTCTGGTTCTGCACGGGCTTGTGGGAGCGGGGACTTGTGGGAGCGGGTTTACCCGCGATTGCGATACTGAATTCACCGGCGTCATCGCGGGTGAACCCGCTCCCACAAGGTCTGCGTCGCTCTCCAGACCTGTTCTCTGCGCGACTGAGCAGCCAGAAAGGCGGGGCGAACTCCCAAAGACTCCGGGCCGACCATTCGATGTCTGTCCATCCCATGATTGCTGGCCCTGCCCGGCTCTATCCCGTACCATCCCGCCCCCCGGTCTGCGCAAGGTGCCTCTATCTGCCGCCGCACTCGTTCGAATGGAGATCGCATCCGCATGTCGCCTTCCCGCCTCGCCCTTGCCCTGCTGGCCTGCCTTGGCCTGGGCAACGTTGCCTTCGCCGCCCCGACCCGTTACCCGCTGACCCTCGAAAACTGCGGGGTGAAGCTGACCTTCGACCAGGCCCCCGCCCGCGCCGTGACCATCGGCCAGGCCGGCACCGAGATGTTTTACGCCCTGGGCCTGGGCGACCGACTGGCCGGCACCTCGCTGTGGTTCAACGACGTGGCGCCGCAGTTCAAGGCGCAGAACGACAAGGTCGCGCGCCTGGCCGACAACGAGCCGAGCTTCGAGGCGGTGATCGGCAAGCGTCCGGGCCTGGTAGCGGTGCAGTTCGAGTGGATGGTCGGCCCGCAAGGCGTGGTCGGCACCCGCGAGCAGTTCGCCGAACTCAAGGTGCCGGCCTACCTGCTGCCCTCCGACTGCGAAGGCAAGGACAACCTCACCGGCGCCGACGGCACCCGCCTGGAAACCTTCCGCGTCGACAGCCTGTACAAGAGCATCGAGCAACTGGCGCAGATCATGGACGTGCAGGACCGTGGCACGGCCCTGGTGGACCAGCTCAAGGCGCGCCTGGCAGCCGTCACCGCCGGCGCCGGCCAGCGTCGCGAGCAGGACCAGTCGGCGCTGTTCTGGTTCTCCAGCGCCGACCTCGATACCGACCCCTACGTCGCCGGGCGCAAGGGCATCCCCGATTTCATGCTGAACAGCCTGGGCATGCGCAACGTGGTCGAGTCCGACGAGGAATGGCCGAACGTGGGCTGGGAAACCCTGGCCAAGGCCAACCCGACCTTCATCGTCATCGCGCGCATGGACCGCCGTCGCTTCCCGGCGGATGACTACCAGAAGAAACTGGAATTCCTCAAGACCGACCCGGTCACCCGCAACATGGACGCGGTGAAGCACGAGCGCATCGTCATCATCGACGCCGATGCCATGCACGCGGGCGTACGCCTGATGGACGGCCTCGAAGTGCTGGCCGCAGCCAGCCAGAAGCTGCGCAAGGCCAACTGATGCAGCACGCCGTCGCCCGCCTCGCCCTGCGCTCGCTGGCCCATGCCCTCTGGGTCGGCGCCCTGCTGGGCCTGGCGGTGATCGCCGCCGCCAGCATCGGCGAGACCCGCCTCGGCCTGTCCGTGGTGCTGGAGGTGCTGGGCAACAAGCTGTGGAATGCCGGGCACCTGCTCGACCCCATCGACGCAGGCATCATCTGGAACTACCGCCTGCCCCGCGCCCTGGTGGCCGGGGCCTGCGGGGCCGGGCTGGCGACGGCGGGCGCGGTGCTGCAGGCATTGCTGCGCAATCCGCTGGCCGATCCCTACCTGCTGGGGATTTCCGCCGGGGCCTCGACCGGTGCCGTGCTGGTGACCCTGCTCGGCGTCGGCGCGGGGATGCTGAGCATGTCCGGCGGTGCCTTCCTCGGTGCGCTGGGCGCCTTCGCCCTGGTCACCCTGCTCGCCCGCAGTGCCCGTGGCAGCGGCAGCAACGGCCAGATCATCCTCGCCGGGATCGCCGGCTCGCAGTTGTTCAACGCCCTGACTGCATTCCTGATCACCGCCTCGGCCAGCGCCGAGCAGGCCCGCGGCCTGATGTTCTGGCTGCTGGGCAACCTAAGCGGGATCCGCTGGCCGGCGATGTGGCTGGCGTTGCCGGTGGTGCTGCTGGGCCTGCTGGTGTGCCTGTGGCATCGCCGCGCCCTGGATGCCTTCACCTTCGGCAGCGACGCTGCCGCAGCCCTGGGCATCCCGGTGCGCCGCGTGCGCATGCTGCTGGTGGCCTGCGCGGCATTGATGACTGCGGTGCTGGTGTCCATCGTCGGCGCCATCGGCTTCGTCGGCCTGGTGATCCCCCATGCCGTGCGCCTGCTGACCGGGCCGCGGCATACCCGCCTGCTGCCGCTGAGTGCGCTGGGCGGGGCCTTGTTCCTGATGGCCGCCGACGTGCTGTCACGCACCCTGCTCAAGGGCCAGGTGCTGCCCATCGGCGTGATCACCGCACTGGTCGGCGCGCCGCTGTTCGCCCTGATCCTGGTCCGGGGGCAGCGTCCACGATGAATGCCTTCGATCAATGCACCGCCGCGCTGGAATGCAGCGGCCTGGGTTACCAGGTCAAGGGCACCGCGCTGCTCGATGGGGTGAGCCTGCAGGTACGGCCAGGGGAAACCCTGGGCATCGTCGGGCCGAACGGCTCCGGCAAGTCCACCCTGCTCAGGCTGCTGGCGGGTTTGTTGCGTCCCCACAGCGGCGAAGTCCGCCTCAACGGCGAACCCATGCACCGGCTGCGACGCCGCGAAGTCGCGCGCCAACTGGCGGTGGTGGAACAACAGGCCAGCACCGACGACGCCCTGCGCGTGCGCGATGCCGTGGAGCTGGGGCGCACGCCGTGGCTGTCGGCGCTGTCGCCGTGGAGCGCCGCCGATGACGGGATCGTCGACCAGGCCTTGCAGGCGGTGGGCATGGCGCACCTGGCGCAGCGGCTGTGGCACAGCCTGTCCGGCGGCGAACGCCAGCGCGTGCACATCGCCCGCGCCCTGGCCCAGCAGCCGCGGATCCTGCTGCTCGACGAGCCGACCAACCACCTGGATATCCAGCAGCAACTGGGCATCCTCGCCCTGGTCCAGGCCCTCCCGGTAACCACCCTGATCGCCCTGCACGACCTCAACCAGGCCCTCGGCTGCGACCGCCTGGCGCTGATGGACCACGGCCGCCTGGTGGCCCTTGGCGCGCCGCTCGATGTGCTGACCCCGCAACGCCTGCACGACACCTTCGGCGTGCACGGCCACTTCATCGAAGACCCGCTGGACGGCAGCCGCTACCTGCGCTTGCGTGCGCGTTGATCAGGCCAGTTCCAACTCCATGTGCGTAGTCCGCCACAGCGGATCGTCCTCCACATCCAGCACCACGAAACCCTGCCGCTGCCAGAACTCGACCGCCCCCGGCAGGAACGGATGGGTATGCAGGTAAAGCACCTCGACGCCCGCTGCACGCGCCATGTCCCTCAGCGCCTCGTACAACCGCCGTCCCAGGCCGTCGCGCCGATAGCCCGGCTCGACGAACAGGCGCACCACCTCCACCACTCGCCGTCCGCGATAGTCCAGTTGCGCGAAACGATGGTCATAGCGCAAGTAACCGATCGCCGCGACGATACGCCCGGCATCCCGGGCGATCAGGAAACGCCCGGCCCCGGGCACCAGGTAGTGCCCGACGAAATCCACCAGGTCCGCCGGCATCGGCGCATCCGCCAGCATCGGGAAGATCCGTGCCCGCGCCTGCATGACGAAGTCCACCACAGCCGCGATATCACCTTCGCCAGGGACTTCGATGGGAAGATCCACCGAACTCATGTCAATAAGCCACGAAAAAAGCCGGGATTTGCTTGACCCACCACGGAAACCTCCCATTAAATCCGCACATTCCAAAAACAATAACGGCCGCCGCCAGGCATCCTCAAAGGACGTCCCATGCTCAGCACCGCCTTCGACAACGCACGCGTCATGGCCCTCAACGACCAGGCCGTGCAGCACCGAAACCACGGTCACCTGGATCAAGCCGAGCACTGTTTCCACGAAGCCCTGGCCCTGGCCGAAAGCGTCGACGGCTTCGACCCCGCCAGCCTCGCCCTGCTGCGCGATGGCCTCGCCGGGCTGCGCTGGGCGCAGCAGCGGCATGACGAAGCCGAAGCACTCTACCTCGAAGTCCTCACTACCCGCGAAAACCTGTTTTCCCCCAGCCACCAGCTGGTCGGCCAGAGCCTGCAGACCCTCGGCAACTGCTACCTCAAGCAAGGCCGCATCGGCGAGGCCGCGTGCCTGCTGGAGCGCGCCGTGCAGGTCTACCGCGAAGACACCCCCGACGACCTGGAACCGGTCGGCGCCTGCCTCGCCTCCCTCGGCCTGGCCCATCTGCAGCAGGACAACCTGCGTGCCGCGCACACGGCGTTCAGCGAGGCCCTGGGCATCTACCAGGTGCAGAACCCGCGCAACGAGCAGGTGATCGCCATGCTTGGCGAACAGTTGAAGATGATCGAGCACCTGGGCAAGGGCGCCTGGTGGAAGTTCTGGTAAACGAGTGATCGAAGGCGGCCACGACAATCCCTCCTGCAAAACCGCGTCGGAAGGATTATTCTGCACAAGCATTTTCCCGCCCGACACTATGTGAGAAGCGAATATGAAGATCGATGACATGGACGCCTTCGTCGCGGTCATCCGCTGCCAGTCGACCAACCTCGCCGCCGAGGCGTTGCAGTTGACCCAGCCGGCGATCACGCGGCGGGTGCAGAATTTCGAGGAAGACCTGGGCGCCAACCTGCTCGACCGCAACACCAAGCCGCTCAAGCCGACGCCCATGGGCTGGCGGGTCTACGAACAATGCAAGGCGATCCTGCGCGAGATCGACACCCTGCGCGAGCTGGTGGCCAGCGACGGCGCGCCCAGCGGCACCCTGCGCCTGGGTGTGCCGCAGACCCTCGGCGACGTGGTCCTGCTCGACGCCCTGGCGCAGATCCGCGAGGCCTACCCGGACCTGCGCACCCAGGTGGTCAGTGGCTGGGGCAGCTCGCTGATCGCACGCATGGAAAACGGCGACCTCGATGCCGCTGCCGCGCTCTTCCCCACCGGCAAGATCTTCCCCGAGGGCATCGCCAGCCGCTCCATCGGGCGCATGCAACTGCGGGTGGTGGCGGCCAAGGGCAGCGCCGCAAAGCGCAGCTACAAGCTCAAGGATTGCTACCTGCGCGGCTGGGTCCTCAACCCCGACGGCTGCGGCTTCCGCGCCGGCCTGCAACGGGCGCTGAGCGAGCAGGGACTGTCGCTGCAGATCAACCTGGAAACCTTCGGCACCGAGCTGCAACTGGGCCTGGTCGCCAACGGCCAGGGCCTGGGCCTGGTGCCGGAACCGCTGCTGGCGCTGAGCAAGCACCGCGACCAGCTCGACGTTCTGAACGTCAGCGACTTCAAGCCCCAGGTCGACCTGTGGCTGTTCCACCCGCGCTACCTCGGCAACCTGCAGGAGCCGGTGGAGCTGTTCGGCGCGGTGGCGGCGCAGCGGCTGGACGACCACAAAATAGCCTGATTGCATTTTATAAATCATCTTTATGCTTTTTTCTGATAATTAACTTAGAACCAAAAAGCCTTTCACAAGCGTCTTTCAGACGCCTATGTTCTGTTCACCGACCCCGACCTGGTGGAGGCAAATGGATTTCCGCCGCCGCCAGAGGGTCCACCCGCCCTCGCTCCTCCCCGCCTTCGCGGGTTCTCCCTGGCCGCATGCGGAATGCCGATATTGCGAATTCATGGAGAACTCGACATGGGGCTCACCCGTAGAGACCTGGTAACCCGCCTGGCCGCCATCGGCGGCTATTCGGCGGCACTCGGCGGCCTGTCCGCCCTCGGCCTGCCCGGCAACGCCCAGGCGGCGACCTTCGAACCACTCAAGCTGGCCAGCCGCGCCGGCAACGGCAAGCGCGTGCTGATCGTCGGCGGCGGCATCAGCGGCCTGGTGTCGGCCTACGAACTGCGCAAGGCCGGCTTCGAGGTGAAACTGCTGGAAGCCCGCGAGCGCATCGGCGGCCGGGTCTGGACCCTGCGCAACGGCGATCGTGTCGAGCACAACGACGGCAGCCGACAGACCGTGGAATTCGACGACGGCCTGTTCTTCAATGCCGGCGCCGCGCGCCTGCCCAGCCATCACCTGACCATCCTCGGCTACTGCCGCGAACTCGGCGTGGAACTGCAGGTGCTGGTCAACAGCAGCCGCAACGCCCTCGCCCAGCCGGACCTGGCGCAGCCGCCCCTGCTGCTGCGCCAGGCGGTCAACGACACCCGCGGCCACCTCAGCGAGCTGCTGGCGCGCAGCGTGCAGCGCAACAGCCTCGACCAGGAACTGAATGCCGGCGAGCGCAAGGCGCTGCTGGACTTCCTCAAGGTCTACGGCGACCTCAACGACGACCGCCAGTACCGCGGCTCGGTCCGCTCCGGCTACACCCGCTTCGCCGGTGCCGGCGACCAGACACCGGTGCAGCGCGACCCGGTGGAACTCAAGCGCCTGCTGGACAGCAACCTGCTGCTGCCACTGGTGTTCGACGAGATCCCCGAGTTCTCCTCGACCATGTTCCAGCCCGTGGGCGGCATGGACCAGATCCCCAAGGCCTTCTACCGCCAGGTCAAGGACGCCGTGCAGCTGAATGCCGAGGTGCGCTCGATCCAGACCTCCGAACGCGGCAGCCGGGTGGTCTGGCGCGACCGCCTGAGCGGCCGCGAACATACCGAGGACGCCGACTACGCCGTAATCGCCCTGCCCCTGCCGCTGCTGCGCAAGCTCGACAGCAACTTCACCCCGGCCTTCAAGAACGCCCTCGGCCAGGCCCAGGGCGACAAGGCCAACAAGGTGGCCTGGCAGTCGCCGCGCTTCTGGGAAACCGATTTCCAGATCTATGGCGGACTCTCCTACATCAACCACGAAGCACGCACCCTGTGGTACCCGAGCGACCGGCTGAACAGCGCCCAGGGCGTGCTGGTGGCGACCTACAACAACGGCGAGGTGGCCGAGGGCTTCGCCGCCAAGCCGTGGCAGGCGCAGATCGCCTCGTCCCGCGCCGCCGTGGAATCCCTGCACCCCGGCCACTCGCACAAGCTGGGCCGGCCGGTGGTGGTGAACTGGTCGAAGATTCCCTTCAGCGAGGCGCCGTGGATCGTCCACGACGAAGTGGCCCAGCCGGCCTACGACATTCTCAACCAGCCGCAAGGCCGCACCTGGCTGGCCAGCGACGCCCTGGCCCATGGCGGGGTCGGCATCTGGCAGAACAGCGCCGCCGAATCGGCGCGGCGGGTGGTCGGCCTGATCGCCCAGCACGCCAGCCAGTCCAACCCCGGCGTTGCCGCCGCCTGAACCCCGACAAGGAACGTCCCATGTACAAGACCACCAGCCTGGCGCTCGGAGCCCTGATGAGCCTGACCCTGAACACCGCCCACGCCGAAAGCATCCAGCGCGTCGACCCGCCGGGCTCGAACTTCCCCATCTCGCAAGTGGTCACGGTGCCGGCCTCGGCGCGCCTGACCTTCATCAGCGGCACCCTGCCGGATGTCGCCGACCCCAAGGCGCCGAAAGGCAGCATCGCCGCCTACGGCAATACCGAGACCCAGGCGTTCTCGGTGCTGACCAAGCTGCGCGGGATCCTCCAGGCACAGGGCCTGGACCTGGGCGATATCGTCCAGTTGCGGGTGTTCCTGGTCGGTGACCCGGCCAAGGGCAACAACCTTGACTTCGCCGGCCTGCAGGCCGCCTACACGCGCTTCTTCGCCACGGCCGAGCAGCCCAACAAGCCGACCCGCACCGCCTTGCAGGTCGTCGCCCTGCCGCTGCCCGGCGCGCTGGTGGAAATCGAAGCCATCGCCGCCAAGGCGCCGTGAACCGGGGACTACGCCCGGACCCAACCCGAACAGGAATATCTGCCTTGAAGACTGCCCGTCCCGCCCTTTGGCCGGCGGCGACGGCGCGCACCCCACTGTTGGGTGCCGCGCTGCTCGCCGGCCTGAATTTCCCCGCGCTTGCCGCCGAACCCGCCAGCGACACCTCGCGCCTGGACACCGTGATCGTCACCGGTAGCCGCGGCAGCGAGAAACGCACCGTCACCAGCAGCCCGGCGCCGATCGACGTGATCAGCGCCAAGCAGCTGCAAGCCACCGGCAAGCCCGGCCTGATGGAAGCCCTGAGCGCCACCGTGGCCTCCTTCACCCTGCCGGAAAAGACCGGCTGGGACGCCAGCGGCATGGCCCGCGCGCCGAACCTGCGCGGGCTGAACGCGGCGCAGGTGCTGGTTCTGGTCAACGGCAAGCGCCGCCATACCAGCGCCACCCTGAACATCAGCGGGATCAACGCCGGCGCCGCCCCGGCCGACCTCGACCTGATCCCCATCAGCGCCATCGACCATGTCGAGGTACTGCGCGACGGCGCCGCCGCGCAATACGGCTCCGACGCCATCGCCGGGGTGATCAACGTGATCCTCAAGGCCGACACCAGCGGCACCGCGGTGACCAACGTCGGCCAGGGCTACGACGGCAAGAAGCAGACCGTGCAGCAGAGCCTGAACAAGGGCTTCGAGATCGGCAACGACGGCGTGCTGCAGCTGGCCCTGGATGCCCGTAGCCAGAACGACGACAACAAGGCCAGTGCCAACGGCTACAGCACGGCCGAAGCCCACGAAAAAGCCGGCAAGGTCACCTATGGCGGCTACGGCACGCCGAAGATCAACCTGCTGACCCTCGGCTACAACGCCGAGCTGCCGCTGGACGACGACCTCAGCCTGTACTCCTTCAGCACCTGGTCGTACCGCAAGGCCGAGCAGGGGCAGAACTTCCGCCTGCCGACCATCGTCAACACCATCACCACCGGGCCCAACGGTCGGCCGTCCGGCTACACGCCGACCTGGTACATCGAGGAACACGACTTCCAGGCGGCGTTCGGCGCCAAGGGCCTGGTTGGTATCTGGGACTGGGACCTGTCCACCACCTACGGGCGCAACGCCGCCGAACAGGGCACCTGGAACAACCAGAACCCGTCCCTCGGCGAAGCCACGCCGAACCACTTCGAATCCGGCACCTGGATCGCCAGCCAGTTGACCAGCAACCTCGACCTGCATCGCGCCTTCGAGGTCGGCCTGAGCAAGCCGCTGGACCTTTCCTGGGGCCTGGAGCAGCGCCGCGACGGCTATGAAGTGGAAGACGGCGACTGGGCCAGCTGGGCCGACGGCGGCTACTGCCGGGCACCGGGACAATGCGCCGCGTCGGGAGCCCAGGTGACCAACGGCATCTCGCCGGCCGAGGCCGGCAGCACCCACCGCAACAGCGTCGCCAGCTATATCGACGTGGGCTTCAACCCGCTGCCGCAGTGGTACCTCGGCACCGCGCTGCGCTACGAACACTACGACCATGGCATCGGCGCGACCCGCAGCGGCAAGCTCAGTACCCGCTACGAGTTCACCCCGCAACTGGCGCTGCGGGCCACGGTGAGCAACGGTTTCCGCGCGCCGTCCCTGGCCAACAGCCTGTTCAGTGCACGCTCCACCACCTATGGCGTGGTCAACGGCGTGTACCAGTCGATCAACTACGGCGTGCTGCCGGTGGATTCGGCGGCGGCCCAGGCCCTCGGTGCCGAGGCGCTGAAGCCCGAGAAATCCAGCAACTACAGCCTCGGCCTGACCTTCCAGCCCAGCGACCGCTTGTCGTTCACCGCCGACGCCTACGTGATCAACGTGCGCGACCGCATCACTCTCACCGGTACCCTGCTCGGTCCCGAGGTGACCCAGACCCTGGTGGACAACGGCATCGACTCGACCTCCGGCGGGCAGTACTTCACCAACGGCGCCGACACCCGGACCAAGGGCGTCGACCTGGTGGGCAACTACGACCAGGACCTGGGCGGCTTCGGCAGCGTGAAATGGACGGCGGCGTGGAACTGGAACGAAACCGAGATCCTCGACTACAAGCAGAGCGTGAGCATTCTCGGCAAGGACTACGAGCTGATGAACCGCCAGGCGCGCAACCTGATCGCCGGGGTGCAGCCCAAGACCAAGCTGATCCTTGGCGGCAGCTGGCGGCTGGATTGCTATAGCGTCAACCTGGGGCTGACCCGCTATGGGTCGTACCGCGAGGTCAACGACGCCAGCGACCGTTCCCTGGACCGGGTGTACAAGGCCCGCTGGATCACCGACCTGGATTTGGGCTACCAGTTGACCAAGGGGCTGAACCTGGCCGTGGGGGCGAAGAACCTGTTCGACGTGTATCCCGAGCGGCAGGCGCCGAGCAGCAAGACCATGGTCAGTGGCTACGGGGTCTACTCGCCGTATGGGTTTACCGGGGGGTATTACTACACGCGGTTGACGTATGACTTCTGAGTGACGTCGAGGGGCCTGATCGCGGCATGGGTATCTACAATCTTGTCCCGGGCTGAATACCGGACGCGTCCCCTGTGGGAGCGGGTTTACCCGCGATGACGATGCTGGGTTCACCGCCGTCATCGCGGGTGAACCCGCTCCCACAAGATACGCGCTTGGCTTGAGCGAGATGTGTAGATCCTCAACCCACCCGCGCCAACCCCGCCAACACCTCCTCTATCTCCACCAGCACCGCCGGATCATCCAGGGTCGACGGCGCCACGTACGGCTGCTGGTCGGCGATCTTGCGCAACACCGCGCGAAGGATCTTGCCCGAACGGGTCTTGGGCAAACGCTTGACCACCCGCACCCGGTTGAAACAGGCCAGCGCGCCGATCTGTTCGCGCACCAGGGCCACCAGCTCGGCCTGCAACTGCGCCTCGCTGCTGTCCACGCCGTCCTTCAGCACCAGCAACGCCAGGGGCACCTGGCCCTTGATCTCGTCGCGCACGCCAACCACCGCGCACTCTGCCACCGCCCCATGGCGCGCCACCAGGTCCTCCATCTCGCCGGTGGACAGGCGATGCCCGGAGACGTTGATGACGTCATCGGTGCGACCCATGATATAGACGAACCCCTCCTCGTCCAGGTAGCCGCCATCCCCGGTGTGGTAATAGCCCGGATAGGCCTGCAGGTACGACTCCAGGTAGCGCGGATGATCGTCCCACAGGGTCTGGCTGCACCCCGGCGGCAACGGCAGGGCGATGACGATCGCACCCTGCTGGTTAGCGCCAAGCAAATGGCCATCCTCGTCCAGCACCCGCACGTGATACCCCGGCACTGCGCGGTTGCTGGAACCGGCGCGCCCGCCGCTGCCGTGCAGGCCGAGGCACGGCGCGGTCACCGGCCAGCCGGTCTCGGTCTGCCACCAGTGATCGTGGACGGTCTTGCCGCTGACGTTCTCCAGCCATTCATGGGTACTGGAATCGAGGCGCTCGCCGGCGAGGAACAACTGGCGCAGGGAGCTCAGGTCATAGCGCCGCAGCAGCTGCCCGTCCGGGTCTTCCTTGCGGATCGCGCGCATCGCCGTCGGCGCGCAGAACAGGCCGTTGACCCGGTACTGCTCGACCACCCGCCAGTAAGCGCCGGCATCCGGGGTGCGGATCGGCTTGCCCTCGTAGAGCACCGTGGTGCAGCCATTCATCAAGGGGCCGTAGACGATCAGCGAATGCCCCACCACCCAGCCGACATCGGAAATCCCCCACCACACCTCGCCGGCCTGCATGCCGTAGACATGCTCCATGGCAAAGCGCAGGGCCACGGCATTGCCGCCGTTCTCGCGAACGATGCCCTTGGGTTTCCCCGTGGTGCCGGAGGTGTACATGATGTACAGCGGATCGCCGGAAGCCAGCTCCACCGGCGGCACCGGCGCGGCGGCGATCATCGCCGCCTGCCAGTCGATGTCGCGGCCTTCGACCAGCGTGGCGCGGGCCTGCGGACGCTGCAGCACCAGGACCTTGCGCGGCTGGTGGGTCGACTGTTCCAGGGCCCGGTCGACCAGCGGCTTGTATTCGATGACCCGGTCGAACTCCAGGCCGCAGGAGGCGGTGAGCAGCAGCCGCGGTCGCGCGACGTCGATGCGCAGGGCCAGTTCGTGGGGAGCGAAACCGCCGAACACCACCGAATGCACCGCACCGATGCGCGCGCAGGCCAGCATGGCCATGGCCGCCTGCGGCACCATCGGCATGTAGATCACCACCCCGTCGCCCTGCTGGACCCCAAGCTCGCGCAACAGGCCGGCGAGGCGCGCCACTTCGTCGCGCAACTGCAGGAAGGTGTAGGTCTGCTGGCTGCCGGTGACCGGCGAATCGTAGATCAGGGCGAGCTGCTCGCCGCGACCTTCCTCGATGTGCTGGTCGAGGGCCAGGTAGCAGCTGTTCAGGCGGCCGTCGGCGAACCATTGATGGGTGCCGTCGGGATTGTCGCGGAGGATTTCCGTCGGCTTGCGAAACCAGGCCAGGCGCCTGGCCTGTTCCGCCCAGAATTCGGCGGGCGCGGAAATGGAGCGGTCATACCACTGCTGGTAGCTCATCGATGCATAACCCTATGTTTGTTGTTGTTAAAGGGCGAACGTCGAGTATGGCTGGATGGTACGGCGCTGCTATCGAACTTAAGTCGTAGGGGAATCGCAAAAAAAGGGCCGCAAAAGCGGCCCCCTGGGGTGTCGATGGCTCAGGCCGTCAGGCCCACGTAGACGTTCTGCACATCGTCATGCCCGTCGATGGCTTCGAGGAAGGCTTCCACCTCGGCCAGGGCTTCCGCGTCGAGGCTCGCCGCGCTGACCGGGTTTTTCGGGGTGTAGCCGATCTTCGCCGAGATCACGGTGAAGCCGTGGGCTGGCAGGGCTTTCTGCACGCTGTCCAGGTCGGTGGTCTCGGTGATGAACAAGGTCGCGCCTTCATCGGCTGGCTCGAAATCCTGGGCACCGGCCTCGATGGCGGCCATTTCCGGGTCGGCATCGGCGCTGTCCGGGGTGGCTTCGATCAGGCCGACGTGATTGAAGTCCCACGACACCGAACCCTCGGCGCCCAGCTGGCCCTTGCGGAACAGCACGCGGACTTCGGCGACGGTGCGGTTGACGTTGTCGGTCAGGCACTCGACGATCAGCGGCACCTGGTGCGGGGCGAAACCTTCGTATTTCACCGCGTGGTACTGCACTTGCTCGCCCAGCAGGCCGGCGCCTTTCTTGATCGCGCGTTCGAGGGTCTCGCGGGTCATGGAGGCTTTCTTGGCCTGCTCGACCACCAGGCGCAGGCGGGCGTTCATGTCCGGGTCGGCACCGCTGCGCGCGGCGATCTGAATTTCCTTGGCCAGCTTGCCCATGATCTTGCCCTTGGCATTGGCAGCTTGTTCTTTATGCTTGGCTTTCCACTGTGCGCCCATGTCGACTCTCTTGTTTCAGGTGTCGGTTCAGGAAACGACCGACAAAGTGGCGTGCAGTTTATACGCGCGGCGACGGGCAATCGACAAAAATGTCGATTGCCCGTGCTGGCCTCAGGTGCGTACCGGCTTGATGGCCATGGCGGTGTTCGGCGCCACCTGCGGATCATGTCCCGGGGTCGCTGGCCGGCTGTTCCAGTGCGGCAGCAGGACCAGCGCGGAAAACAGCGCGCAGCCGGCGAAGATGATGAACACCGTGACGCCATCGAAGTAGCCCGGCAGCAACCCGCCGAGGATCGCCCCCACCGAGCCGCAGCCGTTGACGAAACCGGCTGCCGTGGCGCCGGCCCTGGCCGTGCCGAAGTCGATGGCTGCGGCGCCGCTGATCATCGAATCCGGCCCGTACAGGGTCAGGCCCATGACGAACAGCAGGGCCACCACCAGCGCCACGCTGCCGGTGTGCAGCGCGCCCATGAACAGCGCCAGGACCACGGTCAGCACCACCAGGCTGATCACGCAGGCCGGCATGCGCCGGGCGCCGAACAGTTTGTCCGAGGCCAGTCCTATCATGATCGGGCCGAGCAGTCCGGCCAGTTCGAAGGCGGTGGGAATGATCGCCGCGCCGACCTTGCCCACCGACGGCATCTGTTCGAAGACGATCACCGGTCCCCACAGCAGGATGGCGTAGCGCGCCGGCTTGAGCAGGAAATAGGCCAGGCCCAGGACCAGCACGGTGCGGTTGCGCAGGATGTCGCGCAGCGGTGCCCAGATGCTGCACAGGTGGCTGGCCGGGGCCATGCTCTGCGGCTCCGGTTCCACCGCCGGCAGGCCGACATCCTCGGGCTTGTTGCGTTGCAGCAGGAAGAACAGCAGCGCCACCCCCGCCACCACGGCGGCACTGGAGAAGAACGCCGCGTGCCAGGTGCCGACCAGGGTGTAGGCCCACCAGCCGGCGAAGGGCGAAGCCACCAGGCCGCCGAAGGCATAGCAGGAACTCCACAGCCCCAGCACCCGGCCGCGCTGCGCGGCGGGGAAGAAGCTGCCGATGTTCTTGCACAGCCCGGCCCAGCCGGTGGACTGAGCCAGGCCCTGGATCAGCATGCAACTGGCGAAGACCGGGAAGGTCGCGTAGCTGCCCATTACCACTGCTGCGAGGGCGGAAATCAGCAAGCCGCCGAGGACCACCACCCGCGGCCCGAAGCGGTCGGCGAGCATGCCCCAGGTGAACTGGCCCACAGCGTAGGCGGCCAGGTAGAGGGCGTCGAGATTGGCCATGGCCATCTTGTCGAGGGTGAAGTCGGGGTCCTCGGCGATGCCGAGCTTGGCCACCGAAAAGGCTTTGCGGGTGAAATAGAACGCGGCGTAGGCCAGCCAGGTGATGGCAAAGATCTGCATGCGCCAACGCTGGATGTCGGGGGTGTGCTTGTTCATGAATCTGACCTCGGATCTGAGTGTGCCGGCAGAATTGGAAAAAAACGCCTGTCTTGTTGTTGTGTTGCGCACTCCGGTGACGGATGGCCGCCACCGGGTCAGATGGGTCGCCTTTTCATCCGCCAGGCGCCCATGACCGGACAGTCATTCGGATGACTGTCGCGGGCCGGAAGATGGAAACAAATGCACACTGATAAACAAAATCGATTTATCGTATTTCAAATATAAGCCCAGCTTGTTACAGGTGATGCAATGTCGGTTTCCAGGCTCAACTCAAGGCGTTCCATGCCGTCGCCCAGCACGGCAGCTTCACCCGTGCCGCCGAGCGGCTGTTCCTCACCCAGCCGGCGATCTCCGACCAGGTGCGCAAGCTGGAGGAGCGTTACGGCGTGCTGCTGTTCCACCGCAACAAGCGCTCGGTGCAACTGACCGATCTTGGCGAGCGCCTGCTGGGCATCACCCAGCGCCTGTTCGCCTGCGAGGCGGAGGCCAACGAACTGCTCCAGGATTCCCGGGCCCTGCAGACCGGCACGCTGGTGCTGGCGGTGGATGCGCCGGTGCACGTCCTGCGCCAGGTTGCCCGCTTTTGCCAGCGTTTTCCCGGCATCAGCGTGAAGATCGAGACCGGCAACACCGACGAGTCCCTGGCCCGCCTGTTCAGCTACCAGGCCGATATCGCCCTGCTCGGTCGCGACGTCGAGGACCCCCGCCTGTTCTGCCTGCCATTGCGCGACGAAGCCATGGTGGCCTTCGTCTCCCGCGATCATCCCTGGGCCGGCCGCACCTCGATCCACCTCGCCGACCTCGACGACACGCCGCTGGTATTGCGTGAGCCCGGCTCGGTAACGCGGCAGACCCTGGAAGAGGAAATGCGCCGTGCCGGGCTGCGCATTCGCCCGGCGATCCAGGTGGAAGGTCGCGAGGCGGCGCGGGAGGCGGTGGTGGTAGGGATCGGCGTGGGCGTGGTGTCGGCGGCGGAATTCGGCGCCGATTCGCGGGTGTGCGCGGTGCCGATCGTCGATTGCCAGCGGCGCTTGAAGGAGACGCTGGTATGCCTCAATGAACAGCGCTCGCGGCGGCTGGTGGCGACATTCATGGAGATGTTCGAGGAAGCATGAGCAGCAGTATTTGCGCTAACACGGACCCTGTAGGAGCGGGTTTACCGGAACGCCGGACCGCCACGATGGCGTCGGTGAATTCACTATCGCAATCGCGGGTGAACCCGCTCCTACAGGGTCCGCGCTTCAGGCCCTAGGGCAGTTTTCTTCAATACCCGCCCCACCCGCGCCGATAGTCTCCAGGCTCCCTCCCCCAATCGAGAGAGCCTTTCATGAGCCTGTCGCTGTCCATGGCCGCCTTCGCGCTGGCCTCCTCCATCTCCCCCGGCCCGGTCAACCTGGTGGCCCTGGCCTCCGGCGCGCGGCATGGCCTGCGCCCCGCCCTGCGCCATGTCACCGGGGCGACCCTGGGCTTCTGCCTGCTGCTGTTGCTGATCGGCTTCGGCCTGCACGCCGTGCTGCTGCGCTGGCCGGGACTGACCGAGGCCCTGCGCTGGGCCGGCATCCTGTTCCTGCTGTACATGGCCTGGAAACTCGCCAGCGACGATGGCCGCCTCGGTGACGGCGACCCGCACAAGGCCCCCGGCTACTTCCATGGCGCCGCCATGCAGTGGCTCAATCCAAAGGCCTGGCTGGCCTGCGTCGCCGGGGTCGGGGCGTTCGTCGGCCAGGGCGAAAGCGCCCTGCTCTGGCAGTTCACGCTGATCTACCTGGTGATCTGCTACCTGTCCCTGGGCAGTTGGGCCTGGGCCGGCACGGTGATCCGCCGGCACCTCGAAGAGCCCCGGCGCATGCGCCTGTTCAACCGCACCCTGGCCGGCCTGCTGGCCGCCAGCGCTGGCTACCTGCTACTGGGCTGAACGGTAATGCCCCGGCGTCGCCGCCAAGTGCTGCTTGAAGGCCCGCTGCAAATGGGCCTGGTCGGCGAAGCCGGCCTCATGGGCGACCTCGGCGATCAAGCGGCCCTGGCGCAACTGCGCACGGGCATAGCGCACCCGGTGGTCGAGCAGGAAACCATGGGGCGTCAGGCCGAAATGCTGCTTGAAGGCGCGGATCAGGTAGGAAGTCGACAGCCCCGCCGCCTCGCCGATGTCTTCCAGCTTCAGCGGCTCGGTGCAGTGCGCGCGGATGTAGTCGGCCGCCCGCTGCAGGCGCTCGTTGCCCTGCCCTGTCGCCAACGGCGCCGCCTCGATCTGCTCGCGCAACTGGCCGAAGAAACACTCGGCCGCGAGGCGCTTGTCCTCGCTGGCGCAGTGGCTGTCAGTCAGGCGCTCATACAGGGCGACCAGGCCCCGATAGAGCGTCGGCGAGGTGCTCAGGGTCTGCGCCAGGGGCTCGAAACCCTGCCCGCGCAACCAGGGCATGTCGACGTAGAGCATCAGGTACGACCAGGGCTGGTCGGCGATGGGGTTGCAGGCATGGACCACCCCCGGGTTCATCATCACTACGCTGCCGGCCTCCACCTCGTGCCAGCGCTGGCCGTCGAAATAGGTGCTGCGCCCGGCAGTGATGGCACCGATGGAGAAGCCTTCATGGGAATGCCGCGCGTAACAGACCTTGCGCCCATCGGCGACACCCCGGGCCTCGATGAAGGCCAGCGCCGGATCGCGCCAGAAAGTCGAACCATTGCTCATCGAAAAGACTCCCGGGGTTGTACGAAAACGCCAGTGAGACTATCACCCGTCAGTCCGCGCCTCCAGTGGCAACGCGGCGGAGTAGCGCGGCACGCTCAACTGGTCGGCCGGTGTCAGGTCATGATTGAGCACTGGCAGGAGCAACGCCATGACCCCGTCGTACAAGGCACCGGGCGCGGTCTCCAGAGCGCGGCAGCGTTCGAACAGGGCCAGCAGCGCCACGCCGATGCCATCCTCGCCGACCGGCTCCTCGACAGCCGCCAGGTAGAGGGTCTCGAACAGCGAGTAATAGCCGTTGCGCAACCAGAAAGCGCTGTTGGCCAACTGGAAGCGCCAGTACGCCGTCAGCGTCGGCAGGCCATCGAGCAGCCATGGCGCCTTGCTCGACCACGCGTGCATCACCTCGCTGATACCGCCGGTGAACGGCACATCCAGCTCATTCATGCGGCGACTGTGCGGATGCTCCGGATCGGCGACGAACTGGTGATAGCCGCGGTACTTGTCCTCGGCCACCAGCCAGCTGTCGTCCACCCCGAACAAGAATTCCGGCTGTGCATTGAGGATCAGGTAAGGGTCCGGGCGCTGCAGGCGGTTGCCCGGGCCGGGGGGACCGGCCAGCGCGCGAAGGGCCTGGAACAGCACCTGCCGGCGCAGGCTGCGGCCCTTCGCGTTGTCGAGCCTGTCCTGCCCATCCGACACGCCCAGCGACCGGTTCAACAGCGCCAGGAGCCGTGCCTCATGCGACAGGCCTTGAGGCGGATCACCCAGCCACTGCCGTGCCTGGAACAGGATGCCTTGCAGGTACGGGTCATCCAGCAGGCCCGCCAGGTCGACATGCCGCGACACCTGCTGCGCCACCCCGGCCAGCAGCGGGTCCAGCGCCGGCCATTGCCAGACCCGGTCGGCGAAAGCCCGTTCCCAGCGCACCTTGCCCAGGTGATTGCCCTTGATATCGCGCAGGCTGTCGCGGGGAACCCCGGGCACCGGCAGCACCCCGCCCGGGGTCAGGTGATTGCGTTCCAGCAAGCGCAGCCACTGGTCCATGAAAGCGCTGCGCTCTACCGTGCTGTTGAGCCATGGGCAAGCACTCTCGCCCAGCTCGCGCAAGGCCTGGAGCCGGTTAAAGAACGCCAGGTTATGGGCGTAGGCGCTCTGCACTTCGGCCACGCCCAGGTGCCGACTGTTGGCCCTGCCACCGCGCACCTCCATGACCGCGAATGGCGTGGCAGCCAGGTACTCGCCCTGCAGCGGCAGTTCCAGCAGGTACAGGCGCGCGCCGAAACCCAGCCTGCGCTCGACCTCGCGAAGGCTGACGAAGCGACCGTCACGATCGGTATCGTAGTGACTGCGCCCATAGCTCGCGAGCGCGATGGTCTGGAAGCTGGCGATGTCGGCATGGCGGTTGAGCAGGTCGTCGAGGCGACGTGGCAGGCGCACGTTGCGCACCCGCGCCTCGCCAGCGGGATCGTCGAACGCCTCGATGCCGATCTGGTTGCACACCTTGCGGTCGACATTGACCACCCGCAGCAACCAGCCATCGTCCATCACCCGCACCAGGAAGCCGCCGCGCAGGTTGCTCTCGGACACCAGGTAATCGCCGAGGAACGCCTCGATGAACGCCGTGCGCACCAGTACCGAGCGAATCGGCGCGAAGGTCGGCGACCAGGCCTGCGGCGGTTCGTGCTTGAGGCGATAGTGCTGTTGCCACGCCAGGGACCGCGCCAGGGTGCCGAAGGAGAAATTCATCAGGCCGCGGGTACGGGTGACCAGCCGGCCATGCTCCAGGTGCAGGTCCTTGTATCGGTGCCCATAGCTGGGGTCGACCAGGGCCACGTACATGCGCACGTAGCCGGGACGCTCTTCCATCAGTTGCAGCGAGAGATTCACCGGCAAGGCGTCGGACGTCGCAGGAATGCGTTCAAGGGCGGCGACCGCGGCCGGCGACGGTGCGTCGAGCACTGCACGATAACGCTCCGCCACTGCCTTCCAGCCCTGCAGGCGGGCGAACAGGCCGATCCGCGGCGGGGGCCCTTCGCCGTCGATCTTGCGCTGCAGCAAATCGCTCATCCGCTGCAGGCGCAGCAACAGGCCCGGGCATGGCGAATCCAGGCCATTGCCCGCGCGCAGAAGCCGCAGGGCCTTGCGCCAGGCGCCCTCGAAGCCATGCAGGGCGGCCTGTTGCCGGGCATAGAGGGCTATGTCGCGGTCGAGCGCCTGGCGGTACGGACTGTCGTCATCCAGTACCGCGCGCCGCTGGCGCAACAGCGCCAGGTGCTCGTCGATGCCGCGAGGGTTGTCCTGCATGCTGTAGTGCTGCGCCGCAAGCACGTTGAGGGTGGTGTGGCGGATCTCCAGCAGCCGCGCATCGACCTCGGCGAGAAAGTCGGCGCGCTCGCCGGGATCGAGATGAAACCACGGGCTGTGCCGCGGGGCGGCAGCGGTGCGCTGGTCGACCAGGGTATTGAGCATGCGGGTGTAGCCGCGGGAGGGCGGGGTCATGGCGATCATCCTTGAGGGCCGGGAAAACCGCGATGCTATCGCGCCCCCTGCCCTGGGATGAGCGGCAAGACCTACCCCGCGTCGTGCACCACCACCAGCAACTGGGCCGGCGACTCGCCCAGGGAGCGCAGGCGATGCGGGGTCTGCGCATTGAAATACAGGGCATCGCCACGTTCGAGAATGACCCGCTCGCTCATGAAGTCCACCTCGACCCGGCCGTCATGGACGAAGAGGAATTCCTCGCCCAGATGCTCCTTGAAGGTCGAATCGCTGAAGTCCATCGGCGGGCTGATAAGGAACGGCAGCAGGCTGCGCTGGCCGATCTGGTTGGCCAGCACCGCGTACCCCGGCCCCTGGGCGCTGCCGGCAAGCGACTGGCGCTCGCCACTGCGCACCAGGCTGTAGCGCGTGGTGTTCGGCGCGTCCTCGGCGAACAGTTCCTCGACATTCACCCCCAAAGCCCGGGCCAGCTTGAGCGCGGCCGCGATCGACGGAGTGTTGAGCCCGCGCTCGACCTTGGACAGGTAGCTCTTGGTCATGCCGGACTTCTCGGCCAGCACCTCAAGGGTAATGCCCAGTTTTTTTCTCAATAATTTCAAACGGATAGACATGCGCTGCGGTGGATCCCCGTGAACTATGCAACTTTTCCCTTGCTTATGACACTTTGTGTCATATAGCCTTGATTGTGTCATCCGGATTGACCGCCCCGTTGGTTTCTCAGGCTCGCGGGGCGGGCCAGCCATGACATCGCACTCACCTCACCGAGGACACCCCGATGAGCAACACAATGGCATTGCCCAAGGACCAGCTGGTCCAGCAGGCCCTTGCGCGGATGCAAGGCTCGCTGGCGGATAATACGTGGACTGTCAGGGAAAAGCTGGCCCTGACCTGCCGGATTCTCTTCGACCGTGGCCATGACTCCGGCCTGGCCGGACAGATCAGCGCCCGCGGCCCGCAGCCCGGGACCTTCTACACCCAGCAACTGGGCCTGGGTTTCGACGAGATCAGCGCCAGCAACCTGCTGCTGGTCAACGAGGACCTGGAAGTGCTGGAGGGCCAGGGCATGGCCAACCCGGCCAACCGCTTCCACAGCTGGCTGTACCGCGCCCGCCCGGACGTCAACTGCATCATCCACACCCACCCCACCCATGTCGCGGCGCTGTCGATGCTGGAGGTGCCGTTGCAGGTCTCGCACATGGATGTCTGCCCGCTGTACGACGACTGCGCATTCCTCGAACGCTGGCCGGGGGTGCCGGTGGGCAACGAGGAAGGCGAGATCATCGCCGCGGCATTGGGCGACAAGCGTGCCATCCTGCTGTCTCACCACGGCCAGCTGTCCACCGGCGCGGATATCGAGCAGGCCTGTGTCACCGCCAACCTGATCGAGCGCGCGGCGCAGTTGCAACTGCTGGCCATGTCTGCTGGCAGCATCCAGCCGATCGACCCGGCCCTGGCCCGCGAAGCCCACGACTGGATCGACCGGCCCAAGCGCCATGGCGCCGCCTTCAACTATTTCGCCCGGCAAAGCCTGCGCAAGCACGCCGACTGCCTGAACTGACCGCTCTGGAGCCTTGCGCATGAACACTCTTTTCCACGGCATCATCGGCTATACCGTCACCCCGTTCAGCGGCCGCGAAGGCGAAAGCCTCGACCTGGCTGCCCTCGGCCAGTCCATCGAGCGCCTGATCGACGGCGGCGTGCAGGCCATCGCCCCGCTGGGCAGCACCGGCGAAGGCGCCTACCTCAACGACCGCGAATGGAGCCAGGTGGCGGAATTCAGCCTCAGCCATATCGGCAAGCGCGTACCGACCATCGTCAGCGTGTCCGACCTGACCACCGCCAACGCCATCCGCCGCGCGCGCTTTGCCGAAGAACACGGCGCCGACGCGGTGATGGTGCTGCCGGCGGCCTACTGGAAGCTCAGCGAGGCGGAGATCCTGCGTCACTACCAGCGCATCGGCGACAGCATCGGCATCCCGATCATGCTCTACAACAACCCGGCCACCAGCGGTACCGACATGTCGGTGCAACTGATCCTGCGCATCGTCAAGGCGGTGGAGAACGTGACCATGGTCAAGGAGAGCACCGGCGACATCCAGCGCATGCATGCCCTGCAGCAGTTGGGCGAAGGCCAGGTGCCGTACTACAACGGTTGCAATCCGCTGGCCCTGGAAGCCTTCATCGCCGGCGCCACCGGCTGGTGCACGGCGGCGGCCAACCTGATCCCGGTGCTGAACCAGCAGTTGTACCGGGCGGTGACCGGCAATGACCTGGAGCGGGCGCGGGAGCTGTTCTACCGGCAGTTGCCGTTGCTCGACTTCATCCTCAAGGGTGGCTTGCCGGCGACGGTCAAGGCCGGGCTGAAGCTGACCGGGATCGATTGCGGCGTGCCGCGGGCGCCGGTGTTTCCGCTGGACGAGGTCGGGTGCGGGAAGCTGAAGGGCTTGCTCGACCAGTTGGGCTGAATCTCCCCGGCATGGGCATCAGTATCAACACATCGTTTGCTTTGTAGTGCTGGTGCTGGTGCTGGTGCTGGTGCTGGTGCTGGTGCTGGTGCTGGTGCTGCGAGCTTATCCGGTCGCGGCGGCGACTGCGCCGGCGCTTTCCGCCTTTACGGCGGGTCCATTTTGTCTTGGCAAAATGGACGAAAACCGCTCGCTCCCACATCAGGCCCTACGCTTCGCTCCGGGTCCCCTCCCACCGGCGCCTTTCGCGGCCATCGCG
>NZ_JAZDQN010000053.1:0-40227 GCF_036324125.1 Pseudomonas ulcerans
TCCATGTGAGAGTAGGTCATCGTCAAGATTAAATTCCGAAACCCCTATCTGCTTAAGCAGGTAGGGGTTTTGTCTTTTTCGGGAAAAAAATCGAGAAGAAATCGCGGAGCAGAGCCCCGCGAACAGACTTACACGAAGGCCTGGGGTGCAACGCCCCGCGGCAGGCGGCAGCGATCAGGTCGACCCGCCAGGCGCACGCGCCAGCTGGCCTTGAAGCAGAACGGCACGGCCTTAACCTGGCTCGCCTGGCGCTGCTTGCGCAGTTCTGCCAGCGACGGCGCCTTCTTCACCGGCGCGGTTTCGACCTTGGCCAGCGACCGTTGGCAGGACTTGCAATCCACTTCGGCTTCTACCGCGGAAGTGCTCAGGTTGTTGCCGAAGCGACCACAGGCGACGCTGTCGCCGTTCGATGAGTAATGCATTACCAAAACTGTAAATCTCCACTGGTGAACAAAAAGCCGCGCATTTTCTCACAGCTCGGCGACGAGAGGCCGCGTCCCGTCGGTCACTACTTATCTTGTTGCAATTGCCATCGGCAACGACGCCCAGATAGAATTGATAGCAATTCTTAATTACATCCAGCCGATCCAGGCCGGTGTCCAGTGGTCCCTATGTCGCCGACCGATCGCGCACCTCATCTGCATATAGAATCCCTCTACTGCGAGCACCATGGCTGGTTGCACGGCTGGCTCAATCGCAAGCTGGGCAACGCCCACGATGCCGCGGACCTGGCCCACGACACCTTCATCCGCCTGTTGAGCAAGCCGGCCCGCAGTTTCGGCAGCGAACCCCGCGCACTGCTGACGCATATCGCCAAAGGCCTGGTGGTCGACCGTTGGCGCCGCCAGGATGTGGAACGTGCTTATCTGGAAAGCATCGCCCACCTGCCGGAGCCGGAAGTCCCCTCGCCGGAAACCCGCTGGCTGATCCTCGAAGCCTTGTACCGTATCGACGCCATGCTCCGCGAAATGCCAACCCGGGTGCGCCAGACTTTCCTGCTCTCGCAGATCGATGGCCTGACCTACCCGCAGATCGCCGAGCAACTGGAGGTCTCGCTTATCACCGTCAAGCGCGACATGCGCGAGGCCTTCCTCGCCTGCCTGAGCGTGGCCTGATGAATTCGCAGATCGACCCGCTGATCCTCGGCGAAGCCGCCGACTGGCTGGTGCAACTGCAATCCGGCGCAGCCACCGAGGCCGACCAGCGCGCCATCCAGCTCTGGCGCAACCGCAGCCCGCAGCATGCCCAGGCCTGGCAGCGCGCCGAAGCCCTGCTGGGTGACCTGCGCGCCGTGCCTGGCAACCTGGCCAGCGACACCTTCCAGCGGCTTGACCGCAGCAAGCGCCTCGGCCGGCGCCAGGCACTGCATCGCCTCGGCCTCTTCCTCCTGGCCGGTCCGGCACTGTGGATGGCCTCCCGCGAGTTGCCCTGGCAGCAGTGGAGCGCCGACCAGCGCACCGCCATCGGCGAGCAGAAGAGCCTCACCTTGCCCGATGGCACCCGGTTGCTGATCAACACGGGCAGTGCCCTCGACATCGCGTTCAATACCCAGGAGCGGCGGATCAGATTGCTTGAAGGCGAAGTGCTGATCAGCACCGCCAAGGACCCGGCCCGCTCGTTCATCGTCGAGACCCGCCACGGTACCGCCCGTGCCCTGGGCACCCGTTTCAGCGTCCGGGTCGGCGAGCAGCGCAGCCAGGTGGCGGTGACCGAAGGTTCTGTGGAAATGCTGCCGCTCCACGGCGGTCCCGGCCTGATCCTCAAGGCGGGCGAGCAAAGCGCCTTCGGCAGTGACCTCATCGCTCCGGTACAACCGTTGGACAGTGCGGCGCTGACCTGGGAGCACGGCATGCTGGTTGCGCGGCAGATGCGCCTGGCCGACTTGCTGGACGAACTCGGCCGCTACCGCCCCGGCGTGTTGCGCTGCCACGACGCGATCGCGGGCCTGAGGGTGTCCGGCGCGTTTCCCTTGAAGGACACCGACGCCAGCCTGCGCCTGCTGCAGGACACTCTGCCGATCCGCATCAGTAGCCTGACCCGCTACTGGGTTGCCATCGAGCCGCGCTGACCCGCAAGAAATTCGCGATTTCCCTGATACCTTTTTCGATCTCCTGCGGTGAGGAAGTGAATCCTCACTTTTCTCCACGCCGACAGGAGCCACGAATGACGTCCAGTCCGTTGCAGTCCGTTTCCCGAATCAGCCCTCCACGCCTTGCCATGCAGGCGCTGAGCCTGGCCGTCGCCCTGGCGGTATCGTTACCGATGCACACGGCCCTGGCCGCCGATGCGGTGCACGACAGTGCTACCCGCGGCTACGACATCGCCCCCGGCCCGCTGGGCGATGTCCTGGCGCAGTTCGCCGCCTTGTCCGGCGTACCGCTGTCGTTCAATGCCAAGTTGCTCAACGATCGGCGTAGCCCGGGACTGCACGGCAGCTACACGACGCAGAGCGGTTTCGCCGTCCTGCTCCAGGGCAGCGGCTACACCCTGCAGAGCGCCGGCGGCAATGGCTACACCCTGGCCCCGGCGGCCAGCGGCAATGCCCTGGAACTCGGTGCCACCAATATCGATGCGAGCACCATCGGCGCCTCCGGCGATACCTATGGCGGTGGCCAGGTTGCTCGCACTGCACGTCTCGGCGTGCTGGGCAACCGCTCGATCAACGACGTACCCTTCAGCGTCGTCAGCTACACCTCGAAAGCCATCGCCGACCAGCAGGCCCGCACCGTCGGCGATGTGCTGCTGAACGACGCCGCCGTGCGCCAGTCGGCGGGTTTTGGCAACTTCTCCCAGGTCTTCACCATCCGCGGCCTGCCCTTGCAGAGCGATGACCTGGCCTTCAACGGCCTGTACGGCATCCTGCCGCGGCAGATCGTCAACACCGAGGCGGTGGAGCGGGTCGAGCTGTTCAAGGGGCCCAACGCCTTCCTCAACGGTGTCGCACCCCAGGGCAGCGGCATTGGCGGTAGCGTCAACCTGGTGCCCAAGCGCGCCGAGGACACCCCGACCCGTAGCGTCACCCTGGATTACACCAGCGACACCCAGGTCGGTGGCCACCTCGACCTCGGCCAGCGCTTCGGCGAGGACAACCGTTTCGGCGCGCGTATCAACCTGGCCCAGCGCGGCGGCGATACCGCCATCGACGACGAGAACAAGCGCACCTCGCTGATTGCCGTCGGCCTCGATTACCGCGGCGAGCGCCTGCGCCTGTCCACCGACTTCGGCTACCAGAAGCAGCGCATCGACAACGGTCGCTCGGTGGTCTACCCCAACGGCACCAAGGTCCCCAAGGCACCGTCGGCAAAGGACAACTACGCCCAGGACTGGAGCTGGTCGGAGCTGGAGGATACCTATGGCATGGTCAATGGCGAGTACGACCTGAACGACTACTGGACCCTCTATGCCGGCGCCGGTGCCAAGCACACCCGCGAGAACGGTGTGTATTCCTCGCTCTATGTAGGCAATGACGGCAGCGGCCGTACCGGTTTTCTCTACCCGCCCCACGATGAGGACAACAAGAGCGCCGTGGCCGGCCTGAACGGTCGTTTCGACACGGGCGCGGTGACCCACCAGATGAACGTGGGTCTTTCCGGCATGTGGGGCGAGCAGCGTTCGGCGTTCGAGGCGATCCTGGTCGCCAATCGCCCGGTAGGCAACCTGTACGATCCGATCCAGGTGCCACGCCCGACCAATACCTATTTCGGCAGCGATATCCACGACCCGCGCATCGTCGGCAAGAATCGCATCAAGAGTGTCGCGCTATCCGACACCCTCGGCTTCATCGACGACCGCGTCCTGCTGACTCTTGGCGTCCGGCGCCAGACCATCGAGGTGGATGCCTGGAACACCACCAGCGGTGCGCGCACTGGCAACTACGACGAGTCCATCACCACGCCGGTCTACGGCCTGGTGATCAAGCCGTGGGCGCACGTGTCGTTCTACGCCAACCGCATTGAAGGCCTGGCCCAGGGCCCGACCGCGCCGCTCAATGGCGTGACCAACCCCGGTGAAGTCTTCGCGCCCAAGCGCAGCAAGCAGACCGAGGCCGGGGTCAAGCTGGACTGGAACAGCTTCGGTGCGACCCTCGGGGTCTATCGCATCGAGCAGCCGAACAACTCCACCAGCTACACCCCCGGCGTGGTCCTCGGCACCTTCAATGTCGATGGCGAGCAGATCAACAAGGGGGTGGAGCTGAACGTCTTCGGCGAGCCGCTCGACGGCTTGCGGGTGCTGGCCGGTGCAACCTGGATGGACACCGAGCAGAAGAACACCGCCAACGGCGCCACCGATGGCAACCGCGCAGCCGGCGTGCCGCGTTTCCAGTTCAACCTGGGCGGCGAGTGGGATGTCCCGGGCATCGAGGGCGCGGCGCTCAGCGCGCGCATGCTGCGCACTGGCGGTGAGTACGTGAATGCCGCCAACACCCTGAACATCCCCGCCTGGACCCGCGTCGACCTCGGCGCCCGCTATGGCTTCAAGGCCGACGACAAGTACATCACCCTGCGCGCCAATGTCGAGAACGTGGCGAACAAGGCGTACTGGGCCTCGGCCTCGACGGCGAACAACTACCTGACCCAGGGTGAGCCGCGGACGCTCAAGGTCTCGGCTACCGTCGATTTCTGATTCAGCCAGCGTTGTCTGGCAGGGGCTGGCAAGCCAGCTCCTGCCCAAGCCGATCTCAGAATCCCGCACTCACCGAAGCCACCAGCGAAGCCGGTTTCCCCGCGTAGTTCCCCGAACTGGCGATGGTCTCGATGTAGTCCCGATCCGTCACATTGCGCGCATTCAGCGACACCCGCAGATGCTCGCTGATGTCATAGAACAGGCTGATGTCCAGCCGCCCATAGCCACTGGCACTGTAGCTGTTGGCCAGGTCGCCATAGCGCTTGCCGGCGAAGTACACCCCGGCCCCCGCACCCAGCCCGCGCAGCGCTCCATCCTGCAACTGATAGGTCGACCACAGCGAACCACTCACCACCGGCACGCCCTCCAGCCGGTTGCCTTCCTCCAGCCGGGTATCCTTCACCAGCCTGGCATCCAGCACGGCAATATTGCCGATCACGTTCCAGCCCTCGCGCAGCTCGCCGCTGACATCCAGCTCCACCCCGCGCACCCGCTGTTCACCGGTCTGGATCGAATAGCTGCTGTCCAGCGGATCGGTGGCGGACAGGTTTTCCCGGCGGATCTCGAAGGCAGAAAGGGTGGCCGCCAGGCGCTCGGGGATCAGCTCGTACTTGGCGCCGATCTCGTACTGCTCGCCGGTTTCCGGATCAAGCACGCTGCCATCGCGGGTCAGGCGGTTCTGCGGCGCGAACGAGGTGCTGTAGCTGGCATACAGGGCCAGGCGCTCGGTCGGTTGGTAGACGATGCCGGCCCGTGGCGAGGTGTCGGACGGATCGATGTGAATGTCGCTGTAGCTACCGCTTGCGGTGTAGTTGCGGTTGCGCTGGGTGACCTGGTCCCAGCGCACGCCCAGGAGCAGTTTCCACTGCTCCGTCAGATCAATCTGATCCTGCAGATAGACGCCGTAGCTTTCCTGGTTGAAACGCGAGTCTTCGCCAAAGCTGAACGGCCCCGGCTGTGCGCCGTACACCGGGTTCCAGATGTCGATGGAGGCCACGTTGGCGCGGAGCATGGTCACCGCGCGACGTCCTTTCACGTTCTCGACACCCCCCAGCAACTGATGGTGCAACCCGCCGGTGGCAAAGCGGGCGACAGCTTCGAACTGGGCGCTCAGGGAGTAGGCACTTTCGTCGAAGTCGGTGGCGCGTCGCACCAGGGTGCGCCCGTCGGCCTGCAGGGTGCGCTGGGAGATATTCAGCATGGTCTTGTTGGAATGGTCCCAGCGGGTGACCTGGCGCAAGGTCAGCCAATCGTTCAGGTCGTGCTCCAGGCGCAACCAGGCGGCACTCTTGTCACTGTTGCTGTGGGACCAGGGCTCTTCGAGAAATACTTTGTGCCGCGAGTCGACCCGGTTACCGATCACCTGCAGCCCACGGTCGTAGGGCGCATCGGTCTCGGTGTATTCCAGGCCCATGTCCAGGCGCGTGGCATCGTCCGGTGTCCAGGACAGCGACGGGGCAAAGTGGCGCCGATGACTGTCGCGGAAGTGGTCGCGGAAACTGCCTTCGGTCTGGTAGGCCATGGCCAGGCTGCCTGCCAGACCGTGCTCGGCGGACAACGGCCCGCCAAGCCAAGCCTGGCCGCGCTGGTAGTCGAACGATCCTGCCTGCAGCTTCACCTGGGCTTCCGGCACCAGCGTCGGCCGGCGCGTGACGATATTGATCAGGCCGCCCGGGTTGCCCCGGCCATACAGCACCGAGGCCGGCCCCTTGAGCACTTCGATCCGCTCGACATTGACCAGGTCGGTGAGGATCTCCGGGCGCACCGCCAGCGAGTTGGTGAGGATGCCGTCGATGGCGTAGGTGGTGCCCTGGAAGCCGCGCACGATAAAGCTCTCGACGCTGCCGCCATGGGTGTTGCCGCGCTGGATGCTGCTGACGTTGCTCAGGGCATCGGCCATGCTGTTGGCCTGCTGGTCCTCCAGGACCTGACGCGGCACGACCTGAATCGACTGTGGGATATCGCGCAGGGCAGCGTCGGTCTTGGTCCCGACGCTACTCTGCGACGCCTTGTAGCCCTGCAGCACGCCGATGGCCGAGCGGCGCTCGCCATGCAGGCCGCTGACGGTGGTGGCGTCGAGCTGGAGTGCCGACGAGGTCGGACGTGGACGCAGGACGTAGGTATTGCCGGCCTTTGGCAGCGCGTCCAGGCCGGTGCCGCGCAGCAGTTGCTCGAAGCCCTGGCGGATGCTCCAGTCGCCTTGCAGCCCGGGGCTGCGCAGGTCGCCGAGCATGGCCGGGTCGATGGGCAGGTTGACCCCCGCGCGGGCGGCGAAGCTGGCCAGGGTCTCGCTCAATGGCCCGGCTGGAATGGCATAGCGCTGCGTGTCTTCGGCCACCGCCAGCGGCGCGGCGAGCAGGCTGCCGCCGGCCAGCAGCGGTGCGCCGATGGCCCGGGCGAGCAGGGCGAGGCGGAAGGGTGAGAGGGTGGGGCTGGACTTGCGCATGGGGGCTTCCTGAACGCGGGAATGGACGGTTTCAGGGAGAGGACACGCAGCTCCGGAAAAACCCGACACGATTTTTTCAGGCGGCGTCGAGGCTCACCCAATAGCGCGTCAGCTGGCGTACGCGCACGGGGAAGGCCAGGGTCAGCGCCCGCAGTGCGGCATCGGTATCGGCCAGTTGGTAAGCGCCGGACACGCGAAGCTCGGCCACCTCTGGCGCACAACGAATCCAGCCGTGACGGTAGCGCCCCAGTTCAGCGATGAAGTCTGCCAGGCGCATGCGCTCCACCCGCAGCACACCGTCGATCCAGTCGATGCGGCTGACGGCCTGCGGCAACAGGCTCACCTGGCGCGCGGTGAGCAGCGCCTGTTCACCGGCGCCGACGCGCAGTTCGGCCTGCGTCGCGTCGCGGGGCGTGGCCATGACCGCGCCTTCGAGCACTCGCAACAGATCGTGCTCGTCCTGCTGGCGCACGGCAAAGCGCGTGCCCAGCGGCTGGAACGCGCCGCGAGCGGTCTGCAGGAGAAACGGCCGAGGATCCGCCGCCGTGCGCACGAACACTTCGCCACGGCGCAGCACCAGGGTGCGGGCGCCGGCGCTGTAGCGGATATCCACGGCAGTGTCGGTATCCAGGTGCAGTTCGCTGCCGTCGGCCAGGGTGATGCGGCGCTGTTCGCCGACGGCGGTGCTTTCATCCGCCACCAGGGTGTCCAGGGTGCCGGTTCGCGACAACGTCAGCCCCAGCGAGCCCAGCACCACCAGCGAGGTCAGGGCCTTGAGCGCGCCGCGGCGGTTCAGTGTGCTCGGGCGTTGCAGGGTCGCGCGGCCGATCGCCGGCGGGATCGCCTGCACCTGGGCACTGAAGCGCGTGGCCAGTTGCCAGGCCCGTTCATGCTCGGTATCGGCGGCACGCCAGTCGGCACAGGCCTGGCGTTCCTGCTCGCTGGCATCGGCGGCCTGCAGGCGCAGAAACCAGCGTGCGGCCTGATGGGCGACCTCGCGCTCGATCGCACTCACGACCAGTCCTCCGCGGCCAGCACGATGCATTCCTCATAGGCCTGCACCAGCCAGCGCTGCACCGAGCGCACGCTGACCGCCATGGTCGCGGCGATTTCTTCCTGGGTAAGGCCCTCGATCTGCGCCAGCAGGAATGCCCGCCGCGCCTTCGCTGGCAAGCGCGCGAGGACCTGCTCCACGGCGTTCAGCGCTTCGAGGATCGCCGCCTGGTGCTCGGCACTGGGCGCCTCGTCTTCCGGCAGGGCGGCCAGCGCTTCGAGGTACGCGTGCTCCAGCGAACGGCGGCGATACAGGTTGGCCAGCAGGCGCCGGGCGATGGTTGCCAGGTAGGCTCGCGGCTCACGCAACGTCATGTCGGGCCGGGGCGAGGTCAGCAGGCGGACGAAGGTGTCCTGGCTCAGGTCGGCGGCATCGCAACGGTTCTGCACGCGGCGCTGCAGCCAGCCGAGCAGCCAGGCGTGATGGCTGCGGTAGAGCTGTTGCACGGGGGCGTGGTCCGTTCGTGAGGGCATGGTACCGGGATAAGCAAATGGCCATTTGAGAATGGGTTGCATTCTATGGTCGCCCCTATGACCGAGGCAATGGCTGAATCACGCGGTACAAGGAAAGCCCCGGTTATTCCGGGGCTTTCGTCGTGGTGGCGGGCGGCAGTGCGTCAGGCGGTGTATTCACTGAACACGTCGTCGAGAATGCCGAGGATCTCGTCTGCCTGCTCCTGGCTGAGGGTCAGGGCCGGGCTCAGGCACAGGGTATTGTTGTAGTCGGTGAAGGAGCGATTGGTGCGGCCGATGATCAGCCCCTTGGCCATGCAGGCGCCGACGATGCCCATGGCGATCCGCTCCGGCACCGGCTCACGGGTCATACGGTCGCTGACCAGTTCCAGGCCGAGGAACAGGCCCTTGCCGCGTACGTCGCCGATCAGCGCATGGCGCTCCTTCAAGGCCAGCAGGCCGGCCATGAGGTACTCGCCCATCTGCGTGGCATTTTCCAGCAGGCCCTCGTCCTCGATGATGCGCAGGTTCTCCAGCGCCGCGGCCGGCCCTGCGGTGCAACCGCCGAAGGTGCTGATGTCGCGGAAGTAGGCGGCGCGGTCATCGGCTTCCCCGCGGAACAGCTCGAACACCGCTTCGGTGGTGACGGTGCAGGAGATTGCTGCGTAGCCTGAGGCGACGCCCTTGGCCATGGTCACGATATCGGGCTGGATACCGTAGTGCTGGTAGGCGAACCAGGTGCCGGTGCGGCCCAGGCCGCAGACCACCTCGTCGATATGAATGAGGATGTCGTACTTACGGCAGATGGCCTGGATAGCCTGGAAGTAACCCTCCGGTGGGGTGATGACGCCACCGCCGGCGGTAATCGGCTCCAGTACGACCGCGCCGATGGTGTCCGGCCCTTCCCGCAGGATCACCGCTTCCATGGCCCGGGCCGCCAGTTCGCCGTAGTTGTCCACGGCGCCGAACTGGCTGCGGTACTCGCAGCAATGGGGAAACTCGACGAAGCCCGGGGTGAACGGGCCGTACTGCATGCGTCGCTCTTCCTGGCCGGTGGAGCTGAGGCAGGTGATGGTGGTGCCGTGGTAGTCGCGCTCGCGGAAGAGGATCTTGGACTTCTTGCCGCCGTATTTGCGGTGAGCGATCTGCCGCACCATCTTGTAGGCCTTTTCATTGGCCTCGGAGCCGGAGTTGGAGAAGTACACCCGGCTCATGCCCGGCATCTTCGCGATCAGTGCTTCGGCGAAGCGCGCCGCGACCGGAGTGCCGGCACTGCCGGCGAAATAGTTGAGCTGCACCAGTTGCTCACGCACCGCATCGGCGATGCTGCTGCGTCCGTAGCCGACGTTGACGCACCAGACCCCACCCGAGGTGGCATCGAGAAACTGTTTGCCGTGGATATCCCAGACATGCAGGCCCTCGCCACGCACCATCATCGGCGGTGCGGCGTTGTCGAAGGCCTGGTGCTGGGTCAGGTGGTGCCAGACGTGGCGGCGGTCGAGGTCTTGCAGGATGGCGCCTTGGGTCATGTCGTTCATGTTCGGGCTTCCTTCGTGGCGATGGCGCTCAGGCGCGGTGGATGGCGAAGTTGTTCCAGGCCTGGCTGACCGGCATCAGTTCCAGGCTGTTGATGTTGAGGTGCGCTGGCTGTTGCAGGATCCACAGGATGGTCTCGGCGATGTCCGCCGGCTGTATGGCGTTGGCGCCCTCGTAGATCGCGTCGTAGCGCGCCTGGTCGCCGGCGAAGCGGACCAACGAGAACTCGCTTTCGCACAGTCCCGGCTCCAGGTTGGTGACGCGTACGCCGGTGCCTTGCAGGTCGCAGCGCAGGTTCAGCGAGAACTGCCGGACGAAGGCCTTGCTGGCGCCGTACACGTGGCTGCCGGGGTAGGGCCAGTTACCGGCGATGGAGCCGAGGTTGACGATGCCGGCGCCGGCACCGTGGGCGATCAGGCGCGGCAGGAGCAGGCGGGTGGCGTAGAGCAGGCCCTTGATATTGGTGTCGACCATGGTTTCCCAGTGATCGAGGTCGCAGTCCTGCGCCGGGTCGCTGCCCAGCGCCAGGCCGGCGTTGTTGACCAGGGCGCGCAGGCTGGCGAAGCGTGGCGGCAGGTTGGCGATCGCCGTCTCCATGGCGCTGCGGTCACGCACGTCGAGTACCAGTGGCAGGACGTCGGTCTGCGCCGCAAGCTCGTCGGCCAGGGCCTGCAGGCGTTCGCTGCGGCGACCGCTGATGATCAGCGACCAGCCTGCCGTCGCGAAGCGCCGGGCGCAGGCCTCGCCGAAACCGGAGGTGGCGCCGGTGATGAATACGGTGGGTTGCATGAAAAGACTCCTGGGGCGCGAGGGTCAGTGTTGCCACCAGCCGAGCAGGCCGAGGCAAGCGAGTGTCAGCAGCAGCCACTGGGTGCCCAGGGCGGCATTGCGTGGGGTGATATGGCGAAACAGGCGCTGGCCGAGCAGCAGGCCCAGGCCCAGGGCCGGCAGCAGGGCCAGTGCCTGCAGCGCGGTGGCGGGGCTGACGCCGCCGTGCAGGGCCAGGCCGGCGAGGGCGGCGATATCGACCGCGCAGAAGAACAGGATCAGCGTCGCCCGCAGCGCTGCCGGGCTCAGGCGCAGTTGGCTGAGGCAGGCCACCAGCAACGGGCCGCCGATGGAAAAGGCCGCGATCAGCGCGCCACTGACGCCACCGACCACGCCCAGGGCCATCGGCCCGCGACCGAGGGGCAGGGGAATGCGTGCCAGGCCAAACAGGGCCAGGCCGCCCACCAGCAGATAGACCGCGAGTGTCAGCCAGTGCGGATCGCTGCCACCGAGCAGCAGCACGCCGCAGGGCACCCCCAGCAGGGCCGCCAGCAACAGGCGCCGCAGCAGTTGCTGATCGGCCTCGCGCCAGGCGTTGCGCAGCAGCACCGCGCTGCTGGCGATCTCCAGGCAGAGGATCAGCGGTACCGCATCGGCCAGCGGCATCGACAGGGCCAGCCCGACCACCGCCACGGCGGCGAAACCGAAGCCGGTCAACCCGCGCACGATGGCGGCGATGAACACGCACAGGTGGCTGAAAAGAGGGGCGGGTTCGCTGATCACGGGCGGCTCCAGGTGGCAAGTGCCGCCACTCTATTCGCCCCTGTCCCCCGCGCTTAGGGCCAGACCCACTCCGTTATGGTGCCAGGGCCAGCTGGCGCATTTCTGCCCAGGCGGCGGCGAGGGCGAGGATGCCCGGTTCGATCTGCGCCTCGGCGATGGCGCCGTAGCCGAGACGGAAGAAACGCTGCGGCCGTTCGGCGTCGAGGAAATGGATGTCGCCCGGCTCGATCAGCACGCCACGCCTGGCCGCCAGGCGTTGCAACTGCCAGGCATCGAAACCCGGTGGCCCCTCGATCCATAGCGCGGAACCGCCACTCATGCCGCCGGTGTGGCACTCCGGCAGGTGCTCGGCGAGGGCCTGGCTGATGCGTGTCCACTTGCGCGACAGGCTGTCGCGCAGGCGCCGCAGGTGGGCGTCGTAGTGACCCAGGGCGAGGAACAGGGCGAGGATGCGCTGGTTGTTGGCCGGCGGATGGCGGTACTGGTAGCGGCGCAGGGCGCGCAGTTCGTGGATCAGCTCCGGCGCGGCGACGATGAAGCCGAGGCGGATGCCCGGCAGCAGGCCCTTGGTCAGGCTCCCCAGGTAGATGACCCGGCCACTCTCGTCGAAGCTCTTCAGTGCCGGGTGGTTGCCGCCCAGGTGGTTGTGCTCGCTGTCGTAGTCGTCCTCGATCACCAGGAAGTCATCCTCCCGCGCCCGCTCCAGCAAGGCCATGCGCCGGTAGACGGGCATGGTCACCCCGGTCGGCGACTGGTGGCTGGGGGTGCAGAAGATCATCTCGCAGCCCTGCAACTGCTCGTCCACCACCAGGCCCTGGCGATCGATGCGCAGCGGGCGCGGCACGCAGCCGGCCAGCAGGAGGATATTGCGCGCGTCGACGTAGCCGGGATTCTCCAGGCCCACCACCTGGCCTTCGCGACCGAGCAGGCAACCGAGCATATACAGCGAACTCTGGGTGCCGACGGTGACCAGCACCTGCTCGGCGCCGGCCTTGATGCCGCGGCGCGGCAGCACGCGCTGGAGGATCTGCTCCACCAGCAGCGGATCGTCGAGCATCACCTGGTCGTCGACCCAACTGCGCACATGGGCGCCGCTGGCGGCGATGCGCGCGCAGTCGCGCCAGCGCGCGGTGGTCTGTTCGTCGTGCTCGACCTGGCCATAGATGAAGGGGTAGCGATACTCGCGCCAGTTGCGCGGCTTGACGATGGCACGCAGGGCCGAGGGCTGCAGTTGCAGGCGCGCGTCCCAGTCCGGGGCGTGGTCCGGTCGCTGGAACAGGCGCTGCGGATGGACGGGCAGGGCGATGTTGAGCTGTTGGCGGAGAAACTTCTCGTTGATGAAGTAGCCGCGTCGCTCGGCGGGAATCAGGAAGCTGTCCTGCACCAGTTTTTCGTAGACCAGCACCACGGTGTTGCGTGACACCTTGAGCAAGCGGCTCAGCTCGCGCGACGACGGCAGCGCGTCGCCGGGCGGCAGGGCGCCGTCGAGGATGGCCTGCAGCAGGTTCTCCCGCAGTTGTTCCTGGAGGCTGCGGCCGGCTTCGAAGGGACGGAAGTAACGTTCCAGCATGGGGCGGTTTCCGGTGAGGTTGCACTGTGAATGAGCGGAGGGGGCGGGCAGGCAGATTGATGCTGTAGGTGCCGCTGCCGTCTGGCCCCACGCTTCCCCGCCTCTGGATCTAAAGCAAGGTCCGGGCCGGCACTAAGATCGCATGGCACCCGCAAACCCTCGGAGACCCGCCATGTTGAAGAACGCCCGCCGCCTGCTGTTGGCACCCGTCGTCGCCCTGTCGTTTGGCCTGGCCACTGTGGCCCACGCGGAAACCGTGACCATCGGTATCCAGAGCATGTATGCCCCCTGGAAGAACGCGATCGCCGAGAAGGCATTCGAAAAAGCCACCGGCTGGGATATCCAGTGGCGCAACTTCGACAGCGGCGGTGACGTCATGATGGCCATGGCCTCCGGCGACGTGCAGATCGGTGTCGCTGGCAGCAGCCCGATCGCCTCGGCGGTCAGCCGCGGGGTGGGGATCGAGGTGTTCTGGGTCCTCGACAACATCGCCAATGCCGAAGCCCTGGTGGTCCGCAACGGCAGCGGCATCGAGGCGCCCCGGGACCTGGCCGGCAAGACCCTGGCCGTGCCCTTCGTCTCGACCACGCACTTCCACACCCTGTTCGCCCTGGAACAGTTCGACCTGGTCGGCAAGGTCAAGGTGATCAACCTGCAACCCTCGGACATTCCGGCTGCCTGGGAGCGCGGCGACATCGACGCGGCGTTCATCTGGGACCCGGCGCTGGGCAAGCTCAAGCAGAGCGGCAAGGTGCTGATCAGTTCCGGGACCCTGAGCAGTTGGGGCAAGGCGACCTTCGAGGCCCTGGTGGCCGACAAGAACTTCGCCGCCAAGCACAAGGAGGGCATGACCGCCTTCACCCAGGTCCTGCAACGCAGCACCGCCGACTACGTCAACGCGCCTGCCACCTGGGACGTCGCCTCGCCCAAGGTGGCCAATGTCGCGCGGCTTTCCGGCGGCAAGGCCGAGGAAGTGCCGCCGGTGCTGGCCCTGTACGAATTCCCGCTGGCCGCCGACCAGGCCAGCGTCACCTGGCTGGGTGGCGGCAAGGACGGTGGTGCGGCCAAGGCGCTGGCGGCGACCGCCGAGTTCCTCAAGGAACAGAAGAAGGTTCCGGCGGTATTGCCCGACTACAGCGTTGCCATCAACGCCAGCTTCGTCGAAGCGGCGAAGTGATCGTCCGGGCCGCCGGCCTGGATGGCGGCGGTTGCGGTTATTTTCCTGGGAGTTGTCATGAGCCATAGCCTGAAAATCCACGACGTGTCGGTGGTCTATCCGAGCCAGCAGGGCGGTCAGCCAGTGACCGCGCTGTCCGGCGTCAACCTCAGCATCGAGCCGGGCGATTTCGTCATGGCCCTCGGCGCCTCCGGCTGCGGCAAGACCACCTTGCTCAACCTGATGGCCGGGTTCATTCGGCCCAGCAGCGGAGTGCTGACCCTCGGCGACTTCCACGGCCAGGTGCCGCAGCGCATCGAGCCGGGCGCGCAACTGCGCGACCAGATCAGCGGTCCCGGTGCCGAGCGCGGCGTGGTGTTCCAGAAACACGCGCTGATGCCCTGGCTCAACGTCATCGACAATGTCGCCCTGGGCCTCAAGCTGCGCGGTGTTGGCCAGCGCGAGCGGGAGGAACGGGCGATGCATTTTCTCGGCCTCACCGGCCTTGCGGAGTTCCGCCATCACGCCATCTACCAGCTGTCCGGCGGCATGCAGCAGCGGGTCGGCATCGCCCGCGCGCTGACCAACGACCCGCACATGCTGCTGCTCGACGAGCCCCTCGGTGCCCTCGACGCGCTGACCCGCGAACGCCTGCAGGAACTGCTGCTGGAGATCTGGCAGAGCACCGGCAAGATGATGTTCTTCATCACCCACGACGTGGAGGAGGCGCTGTTCATGGGCACGCGGCTGATCATCATGTCGCCCCGGCCCGGGCGCATCACCCACGAGTTCCAGCTGGACTTCGGCAAGCGTTTCCTGGAGTGCCGCAACGCCCGGCAGGTCAAGTCCATGCCGGATTTCATCGCCCTGCGCGAGCAGGTCCTGAGCATCATCCACGGCGACGAGGAGGCGGCATGAGCATGTTCGACAGCCGGCAACACAAGGCGGTGCAGCGCACCCTGCAGGCGCTGCGGCGCGGCCCGTCGGCGCGACCGGGCGAGCAATATGGCGCACCGGGCAATGGCTCCAGCCTGCTGCTCAGTTGCGTCACGGTGGCGGCCTTTCTCGCCCTGTGGTTCGCCGCGACCAACCTGGGCTGGGTCAAGCCGCTGTTCCTGCCGACGCCGCAGGCGGTGTGGGCGCAGGTCGTCGAGGTGTCCCGCGACGGCTTCGCCGATGCCTCGCTGCTGACCCATGTCGGCTGGAGTGCCCTGCGGGTGTTCAGCGCCTTCGCCCTGGCCGTGCTGACCGCCATCCCGCTGGGCATCCTCATGGGGGTGAACCGCGTGGCCCGGGGCATCTTCGACCCGCTGGTGGAGTTCTACCGCCCGTTGCCGCCGCTGGCGTACCTGCCGCTGGTGGTGATCTGGATGGGCATCGGCGAAGGCTCCAAGGTGCTGCTGATCTACCTGGCGATGTTCGCCCCGCTGGCGCTGAGTGCCCGCGCCGGCGTGCGCTCGGTGGCCATCGAGCAGATCCACGCGGCCTACTCCATGGGCGCCAGTCGTGGCCAGGTGCTGCGCCATGTGATCATGCCGGCGGCGCTGCCGGAAATGCTCACCGGCATGCGCATCGCCATCGGCTTCGGCTGGACCACGCTGGTCGCCGCCGAGATGGTCGCGGCCACTGCCGGCCTCGGTTTCATGGTGCTCAGCGCGTCCAAGTTCATGGTCACCGAGGTGGTGATCATGGGCATCCTGGTGATCGGCGTGCTGGCGCTGGCGTTCGACTTCGGCATGCGCGCCCTGGAGCGCCGCCTGGTGCCGTGGAAGGGCAGGGTGTAGCGACACTCGGGGCTGCATGGCAGCACCCGGCGTTTATTTGCGCGCAATGCAGTCACGCTGTCACAGCCTCTGCTTAACTTTCTCCCCGCGACCCGCCGTCCGTCGCAACTGCGACGGGCGCAATGGAACTCCCGGACCGCGACCCACTTCATTGCCCCTCGGCAAAGAAGAATGTGTCTATCGATCCCATAACATTCATAAATTTGTTCCATGCCGGGCACCGTCTTAGTCTTTACCCAATCGTCGGCCGCAAGCAAAAGGGCCGGTCTGCTGAGGAAAAAGGAGAAAGCAGTAATGTCGAACCAAGGTAAATGCCCGTTCCACAACACCGCCGGTAGCGGCACCAGCAATCGCGACTGGTGGCCGAATACCCTGCGTGTGGATCTGCTCAACCAGCATTCGGACCGTTCGAACCCGCTCGGGGAGAACTTCAACTACCGCGACGAATTCAAGAAGCTCGACTATTCCGCCCTGAAGGCCGACCTCAAGGCGCTGCTCACCGATTCGCAGGACTGGTGGCCGGCTGACTGGGGTAGCTACGGCGGCCTGTTCATCCGCATGGCCTGGCACAGTGCCGGGACCTACCGCACCGTCGACGGGCGCGGGGGCGCCGGTCGTGGCCAGCAACGCTTCGCGCCGCTGAACTCCTGGCCGGACAACGTCAGCCTGGACAAGGCTCGTCGCCTGCTCTGGCCGATCAAGCAGAAGTATGGCCAGAAAATCTCCTGGGCCGACCTGATGATCCTCGCCGGCAACGTCGCGCTTGAGGCTTCCGGCTTCCGTACCTTCGGCTTCGGCGCTGGTCGCGAAGACGTGTGGGAACCGGACATGGACGTCAACTGGGGCGACGAGAAAGCCTGGCTGACCCACCGTGACCCGGAAACCCTGGCCAAGAACCCGCTGTCGGCTACTGAAATGGGCCTGATCTATGTCAACCCGGAAGGCCCGAACGCCAGCGGCGACCCGGCCTCGGCGGCGGCGGCGATCCGCGCCACCTTCGGCAACATGGCGATGGATGACGAAGAAATCGTCGCCCTGATCGCCGGTGGCCACACCCTCGGCAAGACCCACGGCGCTTCCGCCGCCAGCCATGTCGGCGTCGATCCGGAAGCCGGTGGCATCGAGTCCCAGGGCCTGGGCTGGGCCAGCAGCTATGAAAGCGGTGTCGGTACCCATGCCATTACCTCCGGCCTGGAAGTGATCTGGTCGCAGACCCCGACCCAGTGGAGCAACAACTTCTTCGAAAACCTGTTCAAGTTCGAATGGACCCAGACCCGCAGCCCGGCGGGCGCCATCCAGTTCGAAGCACTGGACGCCCCGGAGATCATGCCCGACCCGTTCGACCCGTCGAAGAAACGCCGGCCGACCATGCTGGTGACCGACCTGACCATGCGTTTCGATCCCGGCTTCGAGAAGATCTCGCGGCGCTTCCTCAATGACCCGCAGGCGTTCGCCAATGCCTTCGCCCGCGCCTGGTTCAAGCTGACCCACCGCGACATGGGCCCGGTCGCCCGCTACCTCGGCCCGGAAGTGCCGAAGGAAGAACTGATCTGGCAAGACCCGCTGCCGCAAGCGCTGCACAACCCGAGCGCCAGCGATATCGCCGACATCAAGTCGCGCATCGCCGAAGCCGGCCTGTCGGTGGGCGAGCTGGTCTCGGTGGCCTGGGCCTCGGCCTCGACCTTCCGTGGTGGCGACAAGCGCGGCGGCGCCAACGGTGCGCGCCTGGCCCTGGCGCCGCAGAAGGACTGGGCGGTCAACGCCATCGCCGTCGGCACCCTGGATCGCCTCAAGGCGGTGCAGCAGGCGTCCGGCAAGGCGTCCCTGGCGGACGTGATCGTGCTGGCCGGTGTTGTCGGTATCGAGCAGGCGGCCAAGGCAGCGGGCGTGAATGTGCATGTGCCGTTCACTCCGGGGCGTGTCGATGCACGTCAGGACCAGACCGATGTCGAATCCTTCGACTATCTCGAACCGCTGGCCGACGGCTTCCGCAACTACCGCAACACGCAAAGCCCGGCGACCACCGAATCGCTGCTGATCGACCGCGCACAGTTGCTGACCCTGACCGCGCCGGAACTGACCGCGCTGGTGGGTGGCCTGCGGGTCCTGGGTGCCAACTACGACGGCAGCAAGCACGGTGTGCTCACCGCGAACGAAGGCGCGCTGAGCAACGACTTCTTCGTCAACCTGCTGGACATGGGCACCGTGTGGAAAGCGGTGGACGGCTCCACCGAGCTGTTCGAAGGCCGTGACCGCAAGACCGACGCAGTGAAGTACACCGCCACCCGCAATGACCTGGTGTTCGGTTCCAACTCCATCCTGCGGGCCTACGCCGAGGTCTACGCCAGCGAAGACGCCAAGGAGAAGTTCGCCCGTGACTTCGTCGCGGCCTGGACCAAGGTGATGAACCTGGACCGTTTCGAGCTGTAACCAGCGGTCGTTTTCCGTCGTAGCCAAGGCCCGGTGAAGTTCTGCTTCACCGGGCCTTTTTTCGTTCCGACTTCCAGATACAATGCCGCGCCCTCAACTTCCCCTCCCAGGTTTTTCCATGTCCGGCAATGCGCTCTATACCGATCTGTCGGGCTACTACGACCTGATGTGCGCCGATATCGACTATCGCGCGCAGAGTCATTGCGTGCTGCGACTGCACCAGTTGTTCGGCAATGGCGGCAAGCGCCACCTGGACCTGGCCTGCGGAACCGGGCCGCATGTGCGGCATTTCATCGATGCCGGGTTCGAGAGCGGCGGCCTGGATATCAACCAGCCGATGCTGGACAAGGCGGCGCTGCGCTGCCCCGAAGCGCATTTCGCGCTGGGCGACATGTGCGGATTTGCCGTGGCCCGGCCGCTGGACCTGATTACCTGCTTCCTCTACTCGGTGCACTACAGCGGCACTGTCGAACGGCTCAAGGCCTGTATCGCCAGCGTGCATGCGGCGCTGGCGGAGGGCGGGGTGTTCTGTTTCAACGCGGTGGACAAGCGGCGGATCGACAACGATTCGTTCGTCTCCCATTCCGCGGAACAGGAGGGCGCCCGCTTCGTCTTCCGCTCCGGCTGGGGTTACCCGGGGCAGGGCGAGCGCCAGGCGCTGCGGCTGCGCATCGAACGTAGCCAGGGCGGTGAAACCCAGATCTGGCATGACGAGCACCCGATGGTGGCGGTGAGCTTCGACGAACTGCTCGCACTGCTGGCGCCGTACTTCGAGGTGCAGGTGCTGGAGCATGATTACGACAAGCTGCTGCCCTGGGACGGAGTCTCGGGCAATGCGCTGCTCGCCTGTGTGAAGCGCTGAAACTGTCGGCCTGAGCGCAAAGATGAGAAAAAGTCTCATCGATCGCGTGACCTGCCTCTTCATTCCATGAGTTACTTCCCCACGACGCGTTGCCCTGAGCAGCGCGCTTGCACAAGGAAAGAAACATGGAAAAGGTAAACCGCCGCTGGATGACTACAGGCGGCGCCGTGGTACTGGGACTGGTCGCGCTGAGCGTGGTGCTTGGCAGTTTCTATACCGTGGATGAAAAGGAGCGCGGGGTGGTCCTGCGCAATGGTGCATTCATCGAAGTGGCAGAGCCGGGGCTGCACTGGAAACTTCCGTTCTTCGACACCGTCAAGGCGATCTCCATCCAGAACCAGGCCTCCAAATGGGAAGGTTTGCAGGCCTACAGCCGCGACCAGCAGGCCGCGCAACTGACCGTCTCCGTCTCCTGGCATGTCACCCCGGGCGAAGTGGCCGACGTCTACAAGGGCTACAGCGACCTCGACGGCCTGCTGTCCCGTGCCATCGCCCGGCAGGTGCCGACCCAGGTCGAGAACGTGTTCGGCCAGTACACCGCCGTCAATGCCGTGCAGAAACGCGGCGAACTGGTTGCGGCGATTTCGCAGGCGATCAAGTCCAACGTCAGCGGCCCGGTGGTGATCGACAGCGTCCAGGTCGAGAACATCGACTTCAGCGATGCCTATGAGCGCTCCATCGAAGAACGCATGAAGGCCGAGGTCGCGGTGAAGACCCGCGAGCAGCAACTGGAGACCGAGAAGATCCAGGCCCAGATCAGCGTCACCCAAGCCCAGGCCAAGGCCGATGCAGCGCTGGCGCAGGCCAAGGCCGAAGCACAGGCCATCGAGTTGCGTGGTAATGCCGAAGCGGCGGCGATCGAGGTTCGGGCGAAGGCGCTGGCGAGCAACCAGAACCTGGTGGAACTGACCAAGGCCGAGCGCTGGGATGGCAAGTTGCCGACGACGGTGTTGCCGGGCGGGACCATGCCGTTTATCGACGCGAAGAAGTAACTTGTTCAGCGGGTTCCAACACAGAACTTATTGATTCAACTCGGTCCTGTGGGAGCCCGCCCTGCCTTTCTGGCTAGAGAACAGCTCAAGAGCAACGCGGACCCTGTGGGAGCTGGCAAGGCAGCTCTCCTAGAACACCACATAACTTATTGATTTATTGGGGACTTGTGGGAGCGGGTTTACCCGCGATTGCGATAGTGAATTCACCGACGCCATCGCGGGTGAACCCGCTCCCACAAGGTTCGCGTCGCTCGTGGACCTGTTCTCTGCGCGACAGCGCAGCCAGAAAGGCTGGGGAGACTCCCACAGGGTCCGCGTTGTCTTCCATTTGATGCGACCAGACAGTTTTGGCCCACCTCAAGCACGCAAAGTGCGCTCTACTTTCCCCTCCACCCCGTGTCTGCTCGCTCAGTACCTTCTTCACCCAGCACCATGGGCATATCGCGCAACCTGACCCAAGGCTCGTTCTGCCAATACAGTGCGCTCAGCACTTGTTGCCCGCTCCCCCAAACCATCCGCTCCAGCCTAGGACCATCGTTGCTTACGCTATCCCGCCCATCCCGCAACACCGCCACCACCTCATGGGTCAGCCAATGCCGCAGCGCGCGGTTCTCCGGGACGTAGTGATGGGCCAGCAGGGTATAGGTACCTGACTCGCTGATCATCAGCGTCTCGACGCATCGTCCATAGTGCAGAAGCCGAACACTGCGCCACTGATCGGGATCGAGCCGGTCGACACAGCGCTTGTCGATGAACTTGCCCATCAACCGCCCGAGCTCACGGGCGCAGAACCAGGCCTGGGATTCGAGCCAGAGGGTGTGGAGAGGGCGGTTGTGGCGGGTGAAGAGGGTGGGTTCGTGGAAATTGGTCATGATCGGCTTACCTGAAAGGAGAGCCGTTAATGTCGGGAACGGAGTGCCGCCGCGTGAGCGTTCTTAAGCGCTGAAGGCAAAACCTATTCAGGCAGAGGGAAACAGTCAACCCGCCATGACTGTTTGACACATGAAGTAAAAAGGCTGCCCGAAGGCAGCCTTTTCCATAGAGCAATGCAGTGCGAGCCAATCAATCCCAGCTCAACGCCCCACCCGTCTGATACTCGATCACCCGAGTCTCGAAGAAGTTCTTCTCTTTCTTCAAGTCCATGATCTCGCTCATCCACGGGAACGGGTTGGTGGTCCCTGGGTACTCTTCCTTCAGGCCGATCTGCGACAGGCGACGGTTGGCGATGAACTTGAGGTAGTCCTCCATCATGGCCGCGTTCATGCCCAGTACGCCGCGTGGCATGGTGTCGCGTGCGTATTCGATCTCCAGCTGGGTGCCCTGCAGGATCATCTGCGAGGCTTCTTCCTTCATCTCGGCGTCCCACAGGTGCGGGTTTTCGATCTTGATCTGGTTGATCACGTCGATACCGAAGTTCAGGTGCATGGACTCGTCACGCAGGATGTACTGGAACTGCTCGGCAACGCCGGTCATCTTGTTGCGGCGACCCATGGACAGGATCTGGGTGAAGCCGCAGTAGAAGAAGATGCCTTCCAGCACGCAGTAGTAGGCGATCAGGTTACGCAGCAGTTCCTTGTCGGTCTCGACGGTACCGGTGTCGAATTCCGGATCGGAGATCGAGCGGGTGTAGCGCAGGCCCCAGGCGGCCTTTTTCGCGACCGACGGGATCTCGTGGTACATGTTGAAGATCTCGCCTTCATCCATGCCCAGCGACTCGATGCAGTACTGGTAGGCGTGGGTGTGGATCGCTTCCTCGAAGGCCTGGCGCAGGATGTACTGGCGGCACTCGGGGTTGGTGATCAGGCGGTACACGGCCAGGGCCAGGTTGTTGGCAACCAGGGAGTCGGCAGTGGAGAAGAAGCCGAGGTTGCGCATGACGATGCGACGCTCGTCGTCGGTCAGGCCTTCCGGGCTCTTCCACAGGGCGATGTCCGCGGTCATGTTGACCTCTTGCGGCATCCAGTGGTTGGCGCAGCCGTCGAGGTACTTCTGCCAGGCCCAGTCGTACTTGAACGGGACCAGTTGGTTGAGGTCGGCGCGGCAGTTGATCATGCGCTTCTCGTCGACCGCGACGCGGGCGGCGGAGCCTTCCAGCTCGGCCAGGCCTTCGGCGATGTCCAGTTCGTCCAGCGCTGCCTTGGCGCGGATCACCGCGGCGGAGTCAGCGGTGGTTACGGCGCGGGCTTCGAGGGCGGCGGCGCCACCGGCGCTGTCCAGCTTGTCGATGCCAGCAGCGGCGGATTGGCCGGCAGTGGCAGGTTTGGCGGCGGCTTCGCCGTCTTCTTTGTCGAATTCGTCCCAGCTCAGCATGGTGGGGTCTCCTGCTTGAGGGCCATTTCAGTATGGCCAGTGGATCTTGGTTGCGTTGCTTGCGTCGGGTACAGCACTGCACGCAAAAATCTGAGGCTGCCGGGGCAGTGGATACCCCGGTCTTGTTGTAGGAGAAGCAACGAGGCCCCCGGTGGGGGACCTCAGGCTCGCCTTACTGGCAGGCTTCGCAGTCCGGCTCGTCGATCGCGCAGGCCTTCGGCACTGGCGCTGGAGCGGGGGCTGCGGCCGGCTCGGCCTTGGCCTGGACCGGTGCGCTGCTGTCGCCACCACTGGACACGGCGTTGAGCTTGCCGGTGGTGATGGTCGACTTCTCGGTGCTGGTCGCGGCCAGGGCACGGAGGTAGTAGGTGGTCTTCAGGCCGCGGTACCAGGCCATGCGGTAGGTCACGTCGAGTTTCTTGCCCGAAGCGCCGGCGATGTACAGGTTCAGCGACTGCGCCTGGTCGATCCACTTCTGGCGACGGCTGGCGGCATCGACGATCCACTTGGTTTCGACTTCGAACGCAGTGGCGTACAGGTCTTTCAGCTCTTGCGGGATACGCTCGATCTGCTGCACGGAACCGTCGTAGTACTTCAGGTCGTTGATCATGACCGGGTCCCACAGGCCGCGAGCCTTCAGGTCGCGGACCAGGTACGGGTTGATCACGGTGAATTCGCCGGACAGGTTCGATTTCACGTACAGGTTCTGGTAGGTCGGCTCGATGGACTGCGATACGCCGGTGATGTTGGCGATGGTCGCGGTCGGCGCGATGGCCATGATGTTCGAGTTGCGGATACCTTTCTGTACGCGCTCGCGCACCGGAGCCCAGTCCAGGGTCTCGTCCAGGTTGACGTCGATGTACTTGGCACCACGGGCTTCGATCAGGATCTGTTGCGAATCCAGCGGCAGGATGCCCTTGGACCACAGCGAGCCCTGGAAGGTCTCGTAGGCACCGCGCTCGTCGGCCAGGTCACAGGAGGCCTGGATGGCGAAGTAGCTGACCGCTTCCATGGAACGGTCGGCGAACTCGACGGCCGCCTCGGAACCGTAGGCGATGTGCTGCAGGTACAGCGCGTCCTGGAAGCCCATGATGCCCAGGCCGACCGGGCGGTGCTTCAGGTTGGAGTTGCGCGCCTGCGGCACCGAGTAGTAGTTGATGTCGATCACGTTGTCGAGCATGCGTACGGCGGTGTGCACGGTGCGTTGCAGCTTGGCGTGGTCGAGCTTGCCGTCGACGATGTGGTTCGGCAGGTTGATCGAGCCCAGGTTGCAGACCGCGATCTCGTCCTTGTTGGTGTTCAGGGTGATCTCGGTGCACAGGTTCGAGCTGTGGACCACGCCCACGTGCTGCTGCGGGCTGCGCAGGTTGCACGGATCCTTGAAGGTCAGCCATGGGTGGCCGGTCTCGAACAGCATCGAGAGCATCTTGCGCCACAGGTCCTTGGCCTGGATGGTCTTGAACACCTTGATCTTGTTGTACTCGGTCAGGGCTTCGTAGTACTCGTAGCGCTCTTCGAAGGCCTTGCCGGTCAGGTCGTGCAGGTCTGGCACTTCCGATGGCGAGAACAGGGTCCACTTGCCGTCTTCGAAGACGCGCTTCATGAACAGGTCGGGGATCCAGTTGGCGGTGTTCATGTCGTGGGTACGACGACGATCGTCACCGGTGTTCTTGCGCAGCTCGATGAACTCTTCGATGTCGAGGTGCCAGGTTTCCAGGTAGGCGCAGACCGCGCCCTTGCGCTTGCCGCCCTGGTTGACCGCGACGGCGGTGTCGTTGACCACTTTCAGGAACGGCACGACGCCTTGCGACTTGCCGTTGGTGCCCTTGATGTAGGAGCCCAGGGCACGCACCGGGGTCCAGTCGTTGCCCAGGCCGCCAGCGAATTTCGACAGCATGGCGTTGTCGTGGATCGCGTGGTAGATGCCCGACAGGTCGTCCGGCACGGTGGTCAGGTAGCAGCTCGACAGCTGTGGACGCAGGGTACCGGCGTTGAACAGGGTCGGGGTCGAGGCCATGTAGTCGAAGGACGACAGCAGGTTGTAGAACTCGATCGCACGGGCTTCACGGTCTTTCTCGCCCAGGGCCAGGCCCATGGCGACGCGCATGAAGAACACCTGCGGCAGCTCGAAGCGCACGCCATCCTTGTGGATGAAGTAGCGGTCGTACAGGGTCTGCAGGCCCAGGTAGGTGAATTGCTGGTCGCGCTCGTGGTCGATGGCCTTGCCGATGCGCTCCAGGTCGAAGCCGGCCAGGGCCGGGTCGAGCAGTTCGAACTCGACGCCCTTGGCGATGTAGGCCGGCAGTGCCTTGGCGTACAGGTCGGCCATCTCGTGGTGGGTGGCGCTGTCGGCGACTTCCAGGAAGCCCAGGGCTTCGGCGCGCAGGGTGTCCATCAGCAGGCGGGCGGTGACGAAGGAGTAGTTCGGCTCGCGCTCGACCAGGGTACGGGCGGTCATCACCAGGGCGGTGTTGACGTCCTTGATGGCCACGCCGTCGTACAGGTTCTTCAGGGTTTCACGCTGGATCAGCGCGCCGTCGACTTCGGCCAGGTTCTCGCAGGCTTCGGAAACGATGGTGTTCAGGCGGTTCATGTCCAGCGGCGCCAGGCTGCCGTCGGCCAGGGTGATGCGGATGCTCGGGTGCGGTTGCACGGCGGCGTCGGCGTTGCCACGGGTGGCACGTTCCTTGGCGCGCTGGTCACGGTAGATCACGTAGTCGCGGGCGACTTTCTGCTCGCCGGCGCGCATCAGGGCCAGTTCGACCTGGTCCTGGATCTCTTCGATATGGATGGTGCCGCCGGATGGCATGCGGCGCTTGAAGGTGGCGGTGACCTGCTCGGTCAGGCGCGCGACGGTGTCGTGGATGCGCGACGAGGCGGCAGCGGTGCCGCCTTCAACTGCGAGGAACGCTTTGGTGATGGCCACGGTGATCTTGTCGTCGGTGTAAGGAACGACAGTGCCGTTACGCTTGATCACGCGCAGTTGGCCGGGGGCGGTCGCTGCCAGATCCTGGTTCGAATCGGCGGCCTGCGGCGCCTTGGCCTGCGGGTTCTCGCGAGTTGTGTCGGTGTGCATGGGTGTCTCCACGTTCTCTATGTTTATTCAGGCGCCGGATAGGCGCCCACCGTTCCATCCAAAGGTCCGACAGGCAGCTGTGCACGCGTGGCTGAAAAGCACTCGCGCCGCGACAGGGCGTGTACCCGACTTCGGGACGGATCAGGAAAAAGGGGCATTCGCATGCCGCTCCCTGGCCGAAGTCAAAAGTCTTGGGTCGCCGACCCAAAATCTGTTGCTGTCGGATGCGCGGCACTGGCCTGCTGCATCCATACCCGGAACAAGACCCTCACGGGGGTTTGCAACGGTCGCCTCCGCAGGAGCGGTTTGGCTGCTGGAATCACTTAAAGTTCACGCAAAAAAAACAGCCGCTGAAGGGCTTGAGTTTGTTGCCTGACCTGTGCTTGGGTTTTTGATGAAAACCCAACATGTAGTGTTTTGTTGTGACTGAGATACAAGATAATGCGGTATCCGACCTATTGCAAGGCGGCCGCCTGTGGATAACTTGTGTGTAGTTTGTGAGTGAAACGGGACAAAACGCTGTAGGCCCCGTCCTGCCGCGATGGCGCCGCCCGTCATCCTTTTTTCATGTAGGAAAAGGCAACAGGGAGTTTTTTGGGGGCGCGAACCCTATCACAAAAAATGCCGCTCACCGAGGTCGTTGGCAGGCAATTTGCCTCGTCCGCGGCGGCGGTTGGCAGTGACCGGGGCGCCACGTAGTATCCGGTGCCGATATTGCCTTTTGATGGCCGCATCGATCCCCGATAACAACAACGAAGCAGGAGTGGGCCCGTGGAGCAGCAGCGCTGTCAGGTATTGATCGTCGAGGATGACCAGCGGCTCGCCGAATTGACCCGCGAATACCTCCAGGCCAACGGCTTCGTCGTCGAGGTGGAAGGTGATGGCGGCGCCGCTGCGGCGCGGATCATCAACGAGCAGCCGGACCTGGTGATCCTCGACCTGATGCTGCCCGGCGAGGATGGCCTGAGCATCTGCCGCAAGGTGCGCCAGCGCTACGCCGGGCCGATCCTCATGCTGACCGCGCGCAGCGACGACCTCGACCAGGTCCAGGGCCTGGACCTGGGCGCCGACGACTACGTGTGCAAGCCGGTGCGCCCGCGGGTGTTGCTGGCGCGGATCAACGCCCTGTTGCGCCGCAGCGAGGTGCCGGCGGCGCCGGAAGAAGTGCGCAGCGTGCAGTTCGGTCCGCTGCGGGTCGACAACACCCTGCGCGAGGCCTGGCTCGACGAGGCCGGCATCGAGCTGACCGGGGCCGAATTCGACCTGCTCTGGCTGCTGATCAGCAATGCCGGGCGCATTCTTTCCCGGGAAGAGATCTTCACTTCCCTGCGCGGGGTCGGCTACGACGGCCAGGACCGCTCCATCGACGTGCGCATCTCGCGCATCCGTCCGAAGATCGGCGATGACCCGATCCATCCGCGCATGATCAAGACCATCCGCAGCAAGGGCTACCTGTTCGTCCGCGAGGCCGCCGAAGCCCTGGGCCGCAAGGCATGAACTCGATCTTCCTGCGCATCTACGGCGGCATGTGCGCCGTGCTGGTGCTGGTGGCGGTGCTCGGCGTGCTCAGCCTGCACCTGCTCAATGAAGTACGTGCCGGCCAGTACCGCGAGCGCCTGGCCCACGGCACCTTTACCCTGATGGCCGACAACCTGGCGCGGATGAACAGCGTCGAGCGCACCCGTGCCCTGGCCTTGTGGGAGCGCCTGCTGGGCATTCCGCTGAACGTGCAGAGCAGCGCCGAGGCCCACCTCGACGGCAGCCAGCGCACCCGCCTGCAACGCGGCCAGGTGCTGGTGGAGCATCTCGGTCCGCACCGGGCCTGGGTGGTCAGCCAGCTCAAGGGTCGCGACCTGGTGCTTACCGGCGAAGTCCAGCAGATCAGCGAGCAACTGGCACGCGCCACCATCTATCTGCTGGTGGACGAACTGGTGCGCTTCCCGGTAGCCGAGCAGGCACGGCGCCTGGCGGAGCTGAAGGAGAGCAAGGGCTTCGGCTTCGACCTGCGCCTGCTGGCACAGAGCGACGCCGACATGGACGACGACCAGCGCCGCCGGGTCGAGGAAGGCGACACGGTGATGGCCCTGGGCAAGGACGGCGACTCGATCCGGGTCTTCGCCGGTATCTCGGGGACGCCCTGGGTGCTGGAAATCGGCCCGCTGTACCAGATGAACCCCTATCCGCCGCAACTGCTGGTGCTGATCGCCGCCCTCGGCCTGAGCCTGATCGGCCTGGTGGTCTACCTGCTGGTGCGGCAGCTGGAGCGGCGCCTGTCCACCCTCGAAGTGGCCGCCACGCAGATCGCCCAGGGCAGCCTGGATACCCGCGTGGTGGCGGCGGGCGCCGATTCGGTAGGGCGCCTGGCGGAAGCCTTCAACGGCATGGCCGAGCACCTGCAGCGCTCGCTGACCATCCAGCGCGAACTGGTCCGCGCGGTGTCCCACGAGCTGCGCACGCCGGTGGCGCGCCTGCGTTTCGGCCTGGAAATGATCGCCAGCGCGGGTACCGAGCAGGCTCGGGAAAAGCACCTGGCCGGGATGGACAACGATATCCAGGACCTCGACAAGCTGGTGGACGAGATGCTCATGTACGCCCGCCTCGAACAGGGCGCGCCGGCCCTGCATTTCCAGCGGGTCGACCTGGATGCCTTGCTCGACCAGGTGATCGCCGAACTGGCGCCGCTGCGCCGCGAGGTCCAGGTGCTGCGCGGAGTGTCCCAGGTCGGCGGCGAGGGCGCCTGGGTCGAGGCCGAGCCGCGTTATCTGCACCGTGCCCTGCAGAACCTGGTGAGCAATGCCATGCGTCATGCCGAGTCGCAGGTGTGCCTGAGCTACCAGCTGGGGCTGCAGCGTTGCCGCATCGATGTCGAGGACGATGGCCCGGGCGTGCCGGAAAGTGCCTGGGACCGCATCTTCACGCCGTTCACCCGACTCGACGACAGCCGTACCCGCTCATCCGGCGGGCATGGCCTGGGCCTGTCCATCGTCCGCCGCATCATCTATTGGCACAACGGCCGTGCCCTGATTGGCAAGAGCCAGCGCCTCGGCGGCGCCTGCTTCAGCCTGAGCTGGCCGCGGGAGCAGCCGGGGCCGAGCGGGGAGTAGGGATCAGACGGCGATCAGGCTCAGCAACTGATCGCCCATCACGCAGAACTGGCCCTCCAGCTCGCGGCCGTGATGCCATTCCGGCGACAGGTCGACCAGCAGGCGCAGGCGCGCGCTGCCGTCGTCGGACCATTCCAGCACTTGCGCATGCTCGAAATAGAAGCGCTTGCGCACCAGCGGGTAGAGCGCCTTGAACAGGCTTTCCTTGAGGGAGAAGGTCAGGGTCACGGCGAGGGCCTGGCGCGCCGGGTCGAGGCGCTGCAGCTCGTCGGGCGTGAGGATTTCCCCGGCCAGGCGTGCGGCGCGTTCCTCGTCCAGGAGGTTTTCCTGGTCCAGGCCCAGGCCCGCGCAATCCGTCTTGCGGGCCACTACGGCGGCGGCCCAGCCCTTGCCGTGGGTGATGGAGCCGGCGATGTCCGCAGGCCAGATCGGTGCGCGATCCTCACCCGTGGCCGGCACATAATGGCGGCCGTCCAGGCGTTGCAGGGCCGCGCGGGCGCAGCTGCGGCCAGCCAGGTATTCGGCCTGGCGCTTGGCCACCGAGCGCTGCAGGGCCGGTGTCTGCTCGATGGCGGCGCGCTGGAAGTCATCGCTGGCCAGGTTGGCCGGGTCGAAGGCACAACTGACCAGCACCGCACCGGGGACCGGGCGGGGCAGGGGCCAGTGGTGCTGGAGGGGGGCGCAACAGGTGGGGAGTCGGTTCATGGCGGGTATTCTAGGGCCAACGCGGCAAGCTTCAAGCCGCAAGAGAAAGCGACTGCTCTTTCTTGCGACTTGTCCCTTGGGGCTTGCCGCTCTGATCAGAAAATCTTCTTGAAGAACGCCTGCAGATCCGCCCAGGAGCTTTCATCAGCCGCCTTGTTGTAGCCGATGTCCGGCCCGCCATGCTCGCCATGGCTCAGGCGATCCGCATCCGGGTTGGTGAAGCCGTGCTTGGCCCCCTGGATACTGACGAATTCATAGCTGGCTCCCGCCGCGTCCATCTCCTGCTTGAAGTCCTGCACCTGCTGCGGCGTCACCATGCTGTCGGCCGCACCGTGTTCCACCAGGATCTTCGTCTTCACGCTGCCCGGCGTGGCGGGGGTACTGGTCACCAGCGCGCCATGGAAGCTGGCGACCCCGGCCAGCGGCTCGCCGCGCCGTGCGGCATCCAGCACCACCTTGCCACCGAAGCAGTAGCCGATCGCCGCGATGCGTTGCTTGTCGGTCTGCGGCTGCAGCTTGAGCAGCCCGACCCCGGCATCGAAACGCTTGGCCGCCGCTTCCGGGTCCTTCAGCGCGGCCTGCATGAATGCCATGGCATCCGCCGGGTGCTCGGTGTTCTTGCCGTCGCCATACATGTCGATGGCCAGGGCGCTGTAGCCCAGCGCGGCGAGGTCGCGGGCGCGGCGCTTGGCGTAGTCGTTCAGGCCCCACCATTCATGCACCACCACCACGCCGGGCACAGGGCCCTTCACGGCGTCGTCGTAGGCGTAATAGCCGACCAGGCGCTTGCCGTCGGCGTCCTGGTAGGGAATCTCGCGGGTCTGCACCGCGGCCTGGGCCAGTCCGGCGGCGCCAAGCAGGGCGGCGGCAAGTAGAAATCGCATGGTCGGTACTCCTGTCGACGAAACATTCGATGCGTTCAGCCTGGGTTCAGGCGGGGTTCAGCGGCGGTTCAGGGCCGGCTTCTTAATCTAGCGCCATCAACCCAACCGCGCATCCCCGTGGAGAACATCGACATGAAAAGCCTCAATACCCTGCTCGCCGCCATGACCTTCCTCGGCACCAGCATGGCCGTCCACGCCGCGGACGATACCTTCGCCGGCGTCACCTACGGCCAGACCAGCGACAAGGTCCGCAAGTCCGGCATGCTTGAACAGAACATCGGTAACCTCAACACCGACGGCATCGTCGGCAAGGACGATACCTGGGGCGTGCGCCTCGGCCGGATCAACGACGACGGCCGCTACTACGCCACCTACGACAACGTCTCCGGCACCCACAATGGCCTGAAACTGCGTCAGGAAAATCTGCTCGGCAGCTACGACCTGTTCTACCCACTGGGCAGCAGCACCAAGCTCTTCGGCGGCGCCAGCGCCGGCCTGACCAAGCTGACACAGGACTCCCCGGGCGCCAGCCGCGACAGCGACATCGGCTACGCCATCGGCTTCCAGGGTGGCCTGCTTCAGCAAGTCACCGACAACGCCTCGGTGGAGCTGGGCTACCGTTACCTGCGCAGCAACGCCAGTACCGAACTGTCCGAGCACGGCGGCGACAAACTGGGTGCGCTGCGCCTGACCAGCAGCGCCCAGACCTACCTGTCGGCCAACTACAGCTTCTGATCCGGCGTCATCCGAACCGGCCCCTGGAGTGGGCCGGTTCGCTGTTATTCTGCGGACCTGCATCACATAAGGAGCGTTCGATGAAATTGCTGGTGGTCGAGGATGAAGCGCTGCTGCGCCACCACCTCCAGAGTCGCCTGGGCGAAAGTGGCCATGTGGTCGCTGCCGTGGGCGACGCCGAGGAAGCCTTGTACCAGGCCGAACAGTTCAACCACGACCTGGCGATCGTCGACCTGGGCCTGCCCGGCATGAGCGGCCTGGAACTGATCGGCCGCCTGCGTGCCCTCGACAAGACCTTCCCGATCCTGATCCTCACCGCCCGTGGCAACTGGCAGGACAAGGTCGAGGGCCTGGCCGCCGGAGCCGACGACTACCTGGTCAAGCCGTTCCAGTTCGAGGAACTGGAAGCGCGTCTCAACGCATTGCTGCGCCGCTCCAGCGGCTTTACCCAGGCCACCATCACCGCCGGCCCGCTGCGCCTGGACCTCAACCGCAAGCAGGCGTTGCTGGACGAGCAGCCGTTGGCGCTGACCGCCTACGAGTACCGCATCCTCGAATACCTCATGCGCCATCATCAGCAGGTGGTGGCCAAGGAACGCCTGATGGAGCAGTTGTACCCGAACGATGAAGAACGCGACCCGAACGTCATCGAGGTGCTGGTCGGTCGCCTGCGGCGCAAGCTGGAGGGCGACTGCGGCTTCAGGCCGATCGACACCGTGCGCGGCCTCGGCTACCTGTTCACCGAGCGCTGCCGATGATGCGTTCGCTGCGGATACGGCTGATGCTGGCGGCTGCGCTGCTGGCATTGCTGTTCATGCTGGCGCTGCTGCCGGCCCTGCAGAAGACCTTCAGCCTGGCCCTGCAGGAGTCCATCGAGCAGCGCCTGGCTTCGGACGTGACCACGCTGATCTCCGCGGCGCGGGTGGAGAACAACCGCCTGATGATGCCGGTGCTGCTGCCGGACGAGCGCTTCAACCTCCCCGACAGCCGCCTGCTCGGCTACATCTATGACCGCGAGGGCCGCCTGGTCTGGCGCTCGCGGGCCACTGCCAACGAGAACATCAACTACCAGCCGCGCTACGACGGGCGCGGCAACGAATTCGCCCGGATCCGCCAGGACGATGGCGAGGAGTTCTTCGTCTATGACGTCGAGGTCAAGCTGCTTGGCGGCAAGAGCGCGGCTTACAGCATCGTCGCCTTGCAACCGCTGCGCGAATACCAGGAAACCCTCGGCGGCCTGCGCGAGAAGCTCTACCTGGGCTTTAGCGCGGCCCTGCTGGTGCTGTTGCTGCTGCTCTGGGCCGGCCTGACCTGGGGCCTGCGTTCGTTGCGACGGATGACCGTGGAGCTGGACGAGATCGAATCCGGCGCCCGCGAAGGCCTCAGTGGCGAACACCCGCGGGAACTGCTGCGCCTGACCCGTTCGCTCAACCGTCTGCTGCGCAGCGAGCGCGAGCAGCGCGGGCGCTACCGAGACTCTTTGGGCGACCTGGCCCACAGCCTGAAGACCCCGCTGGCGGTATTGCAGGGCGTCAGCGAAGGCATGGCGCAGCGCCCCGCAGACCGCGAGCAGGCGCGGGTGCTGCAGAGCCAGATCGAGCGCATGAGCCAGCAGATCGACTACCAGCTGCAGCGCGCCAGCCTGCGCAAGAGCGGCCTGGTGCGTCACCAGGTGCAATTGCGTCCGCTGCTGGAAAGCCTGTGCGGGACCTTGGCCAAGGTCTATCGCGACAAGCAGGTCGAGGTGAGCTTCGACATGGCCGCCGATGCCCGGGTGCCGATGGAGCAGGGCGCCCTGATGGAGCTGCTCGGCAACCTGCTGGAGAACGCCTGGCGTCTGTGCCTGGGCCAGGTGCGCATCAGCCTGAAGCACGAAGGCGGGGCCCTGGAGCTGTGTATCGAGGACGATGGCCCCGGCGTGCCGGAGGACCAGCGCGAACGCATCCTCCAGCGTGGCGAGCGCCTGGATCGCCAGTATCCGGGGCAGGGCATCGGCCTGGCGGTGGCCAAGGACATCATCGACAGCTACGACGCACGCCTGACCCTTGGCGACTCGGCCCTCGGCGGCGCCGCCTTCCGCATCCGCTTCCCCATCGACTGACAGCTAATTCCTTCCTTTTTGTAGGCGGATAACCGCCAACCTGGCCTGGCGAAATCCCGCCCCGGGCGGAAATCCGCCAACTCCAGCTTCCTAGAATGCCACCTGTTTGTGCAGGAAAGCCCCGTAAACACGGGACCTGCACCGCAACAGCGCAAATTGGCACCAGCCTTGCTATGACCTGAGCAGAGTTCTGCCACGCAGCTCGACACAACAAATCCCTCCAGTGCAGGAGGGTTCGCGATTCAGGTGCCACGCGTCCTGGGAAGGACCGGCCGGTACCCTTGAGGAACATAGCCATGACGACAACCCGTCAGCCACTGTACAAATCGCTGTATATCCAGGTGCTGGTAGCGATCACCATCGGTATCCTGCTCGGTCACTACTACCCTGAAGCCGGCGTTGCCCTGAAACCCCTGGGTGACGGCTTCGTCAAGCTGATCAAGATGGTCATCGCCCCCATCATCTTCTGCACCGTGGTGAGCGGTATCGCCGGCATGCAGAGCATGAAGTCGGTGGGCAAGACCGGCGGCTACGCGCTGCTGTACTTCGAGATCGTCTCCACCATCGCCCTGATCATCGGCCTGGTCGTCGTCAACGTGGTCAAGCCGGGTGCCGGCATGCACATCGACGTGTCCACCCTGAACGCCAGCAGCGTGGCCGCCTACGCCGCCGCCGGTGCGCAGCAGACCACCGTCGGCTTCCTGCTCAATATCATTCCGGCCACCGTGGTCGGTGCCTTCGCCAACGGCGACATCCTGCAAGTGCTGATGTTCTCGGTGATCTTCGGCTTCGCCCTGCATCGCCTGGGTTCGTACGGCAAGCCGCTGCTGGAAATGATCGACCGCTTCGCCCATGTCATGTTCAACATCATCAACATGATCATGAAGCTGGCCCCGATCGGCGCCTTCGGTGCCATGGCCTTCACCATCGGCCAGTACGGCGTGGGTTCGCTGGTGCAACTGGGCTACCTGATGGCGTGCTTCTACATCACCTGCGTGCTGTTCATCCTGGTCATCCTCGGCGGTATTGCTCGTGCCCACGGCTTCAGCGTCCTCAAGCTGATCCGCTACATCCGTGAAGAGCTGATGATCGTGCTGGGTACTTCCTCCTCGGAATCCGCCCTGCCACGCATGCTGACCAAGATGGAGCGCCTGGGCGCTAAGAAATCCGTGGTTGGCCTGGTGATCCCGACCGGCTACTCGTTCAACCTCGACGGTACCTCGATCTACCTGACCATGGCCGCGGTGTTCATCGCCCAGGCCACCGACACCACCATGGACATCACCCACCAGATCACCCTGCTGCTGGTGCTGCTGGTTGCGTCCAAGGGTGCTGCGGGCGTTACCGGTTCGGGCTTCATCGTCCTGGCAGCAACCCTGTCCGCCGTCGGCCACCTGCCGGTTGCCGGCCTGGCGCTGATCCTCGGTATCGACCGCTTCATGTCCGAAGCCCGTGCCCTGACCAACCTGATCGGCAACGCCGTGGCCACCGTCGTGGTTGCCAAGTGGGTCAAGGAGCTGGACGAAGACAAGCTGCACAAGGAACTGGATTCCGGCGGTTCGCCGCTGACCGAAACCCGTCCGGTCGACGACCTGGGCGTGGCGGAAGGTCCTGCCGTTCGCTAAGCCTTCGCGCTGATGCAAGAAAGCCCATCTTCGGATGGGCTTTTTCATTGGTGCTGTCCTTCAGGGCCTCATCGCTGGCAAGCCAGCTCCCACAGGTTCTGTGTGCGCCGCGGACCCTGTGGGGGCTTGCTTGCCAGCGATAGCGTCCTCATTCCTGCCTCACTTCCCCGGTAAAGACAAGCGTCTGGCGACAGCGCCGGCACAAATACCTGCGCCCCTTCCTCACCAAGCCATGCCGCTGCGCCGAAAACGGAAAGTCACTGCCCGCACACGGACACCGGTAGATATAGCGGGTCACCGTGCGCCGCTGCACCTCATAGTTGTGGCAGCGATTCGGCGGCAGTTCATACACCCCGCGCATGATCAGTTGCCATTCCTCGCCATGGGGCTGGATACGGTCGCCGAACAGCTGGTGGGCGATCATGTGCGCCACTTCGTGGGCCACGGTCTGGCGCAGGAAGTCCTCGGCGTTCTCGCGGTACAGCTGCAGGTTGAAGCGCAGCAGGTTCTCGTGCAGGTGGGCGACGCCGGCCTTCTGGCCGCGCAGCTTGAAGCTGACGACAGGGCGGGTGAAAGGGCGTTTGAAAAAGGTTTCGGCTTGCTTGTAGCAGTCTTCGACGCGGAATTTGAGCAGCTCTGGCATGCGGGACGGTACTCCTCAGAGTGGCCGATTATGCCGCATCCACCGAGGTGCTGCCGAGACCATTGGTCCGCAGACAAGCTCGGGCCGCCTTGCGGCGGCCCGAGGTGTTGCCCCTATGTCGGCATTGTCTTTCTAGTTGGTGTAGACGGGCCCCACGCCCAGTCCCCAGGTGATCACGGTGAAGGCCATGATGGCGACCAGCACCACCAGCCCGACCGCCAGTACCGAACTCGAGAACAGGAAGCCTTCGTCGGACGGTATGTTCATGAACGTCGGCAAGCCGACGTACAGCAGGTAGACCGTGTAGCAGATGGCCGCCGTGCCGACGATCATCCCCAGCCACAGGTGCGGATACAGCGCCGCGAGGCCGCCGACGAACAGCGGGGTGGCGGTGTAGGTGGCGAAGGCGATGCATTGCGCCAGGCTCGGGTTGGCGTCGTAGGTGCGTGCCATCCAGTGGATGAAGGCGCCCATGACGGCGACGCCGGCGAGCATGGCCAGGTAGGACATGATGGTCATCCACAGCGCGCTCTCCATGGTCAGCATGACCGGAGCGCGTTCGCCGATGACCCAGCCGACCTGGGTGGTGCCGATGAAGGCCGAGACCGCGGGAATCGCCGCGAGAATCAGCGTATGGGTGAGGTACATGTGGCTGATGGATTCTTCCTCGCCACGGATTTCCCGCCATTCCTGGTCAGGATGGGTGAACAGCCCTACAACGTGATGGATCATGCCAATCACTCCTACGTCGTTTCCAATCGCCCCCCGTTGGAGCGCTTGCTAGCCCACAAGGCACGGGCCGGACAGGACAGGCCGCTATTGGTGCGGTCTTATGTCGCAGTATAGGAAGGCGTTCGCCGCATAAAACCGCTTTTTTAGAGCAAATCGCGCTGTCAGGGCAGGGCTTGATTTCCTTGCAGTCTTTATCGGATGGGTCTGTGTCGCGCGGCGGTTTGTGCGTAAAATACGCGCCTTTTGTCACACCTCGCGGATTCAAGCGCCATGGGCACCCTTTCGGTCAACCAGAACAAACTGCAAAAACGCCTGCGCCGTCTCGCCGGCGAAGCCATCACCGACTACAACATGATCGAGGATGGCGACAAGGTCATGGTCTGCCTGTCCGGCGGCAAGGACAGCTACACCATGCTCGACGTTCTGCTGCACCTGCAGAAGGTGGCGCCGATCAAGTTCGAGATCGTCGCGGTGAACATGGACCAGAAGCAGCCCGGCTTCCCCGAGGACGTGCTGCCGGCCTACCTGGCGACCCTGGGCATCGAGTACCACATCGTCGAGAAGGACACCTACTCGGTGGTCAAGGAGCTGGTCCCGGAAGGCAAGACCACCTGCTCGCTGTGCTCGCGCCTGCGCCGTGGCACGCTCTACACCTTCGCCGACGAGATCGGCGCGACCAAGATGGCCCTCGGTCACCACCGCGACGACATCGTCGAGACCTTCTTCCTCAACATGTTCTTCAACGGCACCATGAAGGCCATGCCGCCGAAGCTGCGTGCCGACGACGGCCGCAACGTGGTGATCCGCCCGCTCGCGTACTGCTCGGAGAAGGACATCCAGGCCTACTCGGACATGAAGGAATTCCCGATCATCCCGTGCAACCTCTGCGGCTCCCAGGAAAACCTGCAGCGCCAGGTGGTCAAGGACATGCTGGTGGAGTGGGAGCGCAAGTCGCCGGGCCGTACCGACAGTATCTTCCGCGCCCTGCAGAACGTGGTGCCGTCGCAACTGGCCGACCGCAACCTGTTCGACTTCACCAGCCTGCGCATCGACGAAAGCGCGCCTGCGCGCTTCCTCGACGTGCTGAACATCTGACCCATGCGCGACTACCAATGGCTGCATGAGTACTGCCTGAACCGCTTCGGCTCCGCGGCCGCGCTGGAGGCGAACCTGCCGCAGCCGAAGACTCCGGCGCAACTGCGCGCCATCGGCGACGACCGCTACCTCTCGACCCTGGCCCTGCGCGTGTTCCGCGCCGGGCTCAAGCACAGTCTGGTGGATGCCAAGTGGCCGGCGTTCGAGGAAGTGTTCTTCGGCTTCGACCCGGAGAAGGTGGTGCTGATGGGCGCCGAGCACCTGGAGCGGCTGATGCAGGACACCCGCCTGATCCGCCACCTGGGCAAGCTCAAGAGCGTGCCGCGCAATGCGCAGATGGTGCTGGATGTGCAGAAGGAGAAGGGCAGCTTCGCGGCGCTGATCGCCGACTGGCCGGTGACCGATATCGTTGGCCTGTGGAAGTACCTGGCCAAGCATGGCAACCAGCTGGGCGGGCTGTCTGCGCCGCGGTTCCTGCGCATGATGGGCAAGGACACCTTCATCCCCACCGACGACATGTCAGCCGCGCTGATCGCCCAGGATGTGATCGACAAGAAGCCCACCAGCCAGCGGGATCTTGCGCTGGTGCAGGAGGCATTCAACCAGTGGCATGCCGAGAGTGGCCGGCCGCTTTGCCAGCTGTCGATGATGCTAGCGCATACCGTCAACCATTGATGGTGTTCTTTCGGGCCCCATCGCTGGCTTGTCGGATCGCCGCATCGCAGCGATAGGGCCTTCAGCTCAAACCGAACCTTCCCCTGCCACCCGCCGGTCGAACTGGAACCGCCAGCGGATATACAGCAAGGCACTGACGAACAACGTCAGGCTGATCACCACCTCCAGCCAGCCGAACAGCGCCCGGCCCGGATCGAACGCCGCTTCCACCCCGGTGATGAAATACAGGTTGAGCACGAAGCACATCCAGGCATGGGCACGGGCACTGCCGCCGATCATCCCCGGCGCCACCAGCGCCAGCGGCAGCAGTTGCACGCCCAGGATCACCCAGCTGCGCGCGCCGTGCAGGTCGGTGAAGAACAGGGTATTGACCACCAGCAGCACCACCAGGCTGGCAAAGGCTGTCAGGCTCAGGGCCCGGGTCAGGCGCACCCGTGGCTCCAGCCACTCCATTGGCGGAAGAATCTTCGGCTTCTTAGCCACGCCCGTTCTCCAGCCGCTTCGCGGTGTTCGCCAGGCGCTGGCCAAGGGCGCGGCACAGGGCTATCTCGTCGGCGTCCAGGTCGCGCTTGCCGTCGGCCCCGGCATGGTGGCTGGCGCCATACGGCGTGCCGCCGCCCTTGGTCTCGATCAGCGCCGACTCGCTGTAGGGCAGGCCCATGATCAGCATGCCGTGGTGCATCAGCGGCAGCAGCATCGACAGCAGGGTCGATTCCTGGCCGCCGTGCAGGCTGGCGGTGGAGGTGAACACCGCCGCCGGCTTGCCCACCAGGCCGCCGCTCAGCCACAGGCTGCTGGTGCCGTCGATGAAGTACTTGAGCGGCGCGGCCATGTTGCCGAAGCGGGTCGGGCTGCCCAGGGCCAGGCCGGCGCAATTGCGCAGGTCGTCGAGGGTGGCGTAGAGGGCGCCGGTCTCGGGGATCGACGGTGCCACCGCTTCGCATTCGGTAGAGATCGCCGGCACGGTGCGCAGGCGTGCCTCCAGGCCGGCCAGCTCGACGCCGCGGGCAATCTGCCGGGCCATCTCGCTGGTAGAGCCGTGGCGGCTGTAATAGAGGATCAGGATGTACGGCTGGCTCACGGCAGGATCTCCAGCACCTTCTCTGGCGGACGACCGATCACCGCCTTGTCGCCGGCCACCAGGATCGGCCGCTCGATCAGCTTGGGATGGGCGACCATGGCCGCGATCAGCTGGTCATCGCCCAGGGTCGGGTTGGCCAGGTCCAGGTCCTTGTACTCGTCCTCGCCGGTACGCAGCAGCTGGCGTGCGCCGATGCCCAGCTTGCCCAGCAGGGCCTTGAGGGTGGCCGCGTCCGGCGGAGTTTCCAGATAGCGCACCACGTCGGGATTGAGGCCGCGTTCTTCGAGCAGTTCCAGCGCGCCGCGGGATTTCGAGCAGCGCGGGTTGTGGTAGAGCGTCAGGTCGGTCATGTCAGGGTCGCATCCAGCTGTAGGTGGCGGGTATTCTAACCGCAGCGAATTGGCATTTTGCCTGAATCTTGAAGAAGGATTGACCCATGACAAGGCGTTTGGCAGCAGCCCTGGCCATCAGCATGAGCCTGGTGCTCGGTGGTTGCGGTGCGGACTACGGCCTCGACCAGAACGGCAATGCGGTGAAAGCCGAGCAACTCGACGGGCGCTGGGTGGTACTCAACTACTGGGCCGAATGGTGCGGTCCGTGCCGGGTGGAGATTCCCGAACTGAACAACTTCTCCAGGGAGTTCCAGGCCCAGGGCGTAACCGTGGTAGGGGTGAACTTCGATGGCTTGCAGGGCGAGGAGCTGAAGAAGTCGACCGAGACCATGGGCATCGGTTTCACCGTGCTGGCCCAGGACCCGGCCGAACACTACGACCTGCCGCGCGCCGAAGGGCTGCCGGTGACCTACATCATCGATGACAAGGGCAAGGTGCGTGAGCAGTTGATGGGCGAGCAGACGGCGGCGGGGCTGGCGGAGAAGATCAAGGCGCTCAAGGGCGCCTGATGGGTGATGCGTCCCTTGTGGGAGCGGGGGGGACCCCCCGAGGCCAACGGGGGGGCCCCCCCCCCAACCCGGGGGGACCCCCCCCACCCGGGGGGCGGTTTACC
>NZ_JAZDQN010000054.1:0-39224 GCF_036324125.1 Pseudomonas ulcerans
GACAGGGCCACCAGCTTGTGGTCGAAGCCCTGGTGCACGCGGTAGGAAATGGCGCGGTCGTTGAACAGCGAGGCGAAGACTTCCTTGGCGGCGCGGATCACGTTGTCCACGCCACGGATGTTGAGGAAGGTCTCTTGCTGGCCGGCGAAGGAAGCGTCCGGCAGGTCTTCGGCGGTGGCGGAAGAACGCACGGCCACGGCCATGTTCTCGTTGCCGTTGGCCATGGCAGCGAAGGCAGTGCGGATCTCGGCGTCGAGGCGCGCCGGGAACTCGGCTTCCATCACCCACTGGCGGATCTGCGCGCCGGTCTTGGCCAGGGCGTTGACGTCGTCTACGTCCAGGGCGTCGAGGGCCGCGTGGATCTTGTCGTTCAGGCCGCTCTGCTCAAGGAAATCACGGTACGCCTGAGCCGTAGTGGCAAAGCCGCCAGGGACTGAAACAGCAGCACCCGATACGCCGGCGCCCGCGAGGTTACTGATCATCTCGCCCAGGGATGCGTTCTTGCCCCCCACATGCTCCACATCATGGACGCCGAGCTTATCGAGGGAAACTACGTACTCAACCACGTTTGACTCTCCGGTAGACATTGCAGGCAGGCTCAGCGCTGCGAAAGCGCGGCACGTTGTTGGTGGCTTGTGGCGTGCGTCCTTCTCTGATGGATCACGCCCAGGCAGATGATCATCACGGCCAGCAGCCCGGTGGCGGTGATCTCCGAGCGATAGGCCGGGATGAAGAACATGCCGATCAGTGCACCGCTGATGAACAGGATCACTGCCCAGGTCAGCCACGGGAACAGCCACATGCGAAACGCCGGCAACGTGCCTGCGGCCATCAGCTTCCTGCGCAGGCACAGCTGCGAGATGGCGATGACCAGGTAGACGAGCAGGGCAACGGCACCGGAGGTGGAAAGCAGGAACTTGAACACGTTCTCGGGGGCGAAGTAGTTGATGCAGGTCGCCACGATGCCGATCACCGTCGAACCCGCTACCGCGGCAAGTGGCACGTTGGCCTTGGTGGTGTACTTGTACAGGCGTGGCGCATCACCGCGTTTGGCCAGCGAGTAGAGCATGCGCGAGGCGGTGTACACCTGGGAGTTCATGCAACTGGCGACCGCCAGCAGGACGACGATGTCGATGACCAGGTTGGCGTTGGGGATGTTCATGATCTCCAGCGCCCGCTGGAACGAGCCGACTTCCGGCAGGCGCGGGTCGTTCCAGGGCACGACGGACAGGATCATCAGGATCGACAGCAGGTAGAAGACGCAGATGCGCCAGACCACCGAGTTGGTGGCGCGAGTGATCTGCCGCGCCGGGTTCTTCGACTCTGCCGCGGCGATGGTCACCACTTCGGCGCCGATGAAGCTGAACATGGTGGTCAGCATGGCGCCGATGACCGCAGAGAGTCCGTTCGGTGCGAAGCCGCCATGCTCGGCCATCAACTGCCCGATGCCGCTGACCTCGCGCTCGGGCAGCAGGCCCATGAGTGCCGCGGCGCAGAGCGCGATGAAGGCAATGATGGCGACGATCTTGATCAGGCCGAACCAGAACTCGAATTCGCCGTAGCGGGCGACGCTGAAGAAGTTGGAGCAGGTCAGCAGGACGATCACGGCCAGGGCGGTGATCCAGGTGTCGAGGGCCGGCACCCAGGCATGGATGATGTTCGCTGCCGCGATGGCTTCCAGCGGGATCGCCAGGACCCAGAACCACCAGTACAGCCAGCCGATGCTGAAACCGGCCCAGGGGCCGATGGCGCGGTCGGCGTAGGTGGAGAACGAGCCGGTATCGGGCGAGGCCACCGCCATTTCACCCAGCATGCGCATCACCAGCACCACCAGGGCGCCGGTGAAGACATAGGCCAGGATCACAGCGGGGCCGGCCTTGGCGATCGCATGCCCGGAAAACACGAACAGGCCGGCGCCGATCACCCCGGCGATCGACAACATGGTGACGTGACGCTGTTTCAAGCCAGGTGCAAGGGAGGAATTGGACATGGATAGACTCGTTGATTGTTATTGGAGCGTTCTGATCCGAAACGCGGACGCGGCAGTGCAAGCAAGGGCGGGTGCTGGTGGCTCGATGGCAAGAGCCAGTGATGTCGGTGGCCTCCAGTCAGGCCCCAGGGAAGGGCGTGGATCACTGATCCGCACAGTGTGGCGGGAAATAATTGGTGAGTTAAATCCATTTTTTCTCACATTAATATGTGTTTTTACTGTCGTGAAACAACCGTTGGTTTAGGCGTGAAACACTCGTTTGAATTGAGTTTTGCAGGTCGGTAATACCGCTGTTGACAGCCTCCATCTTAGTTTTTATTTTGAATGCAGTCATGCACACAAAATCGCATGCAGCAATGCGTCCTACCTTCCTGCCAAAAACAATCAATATCAGTGAGGTCAACAATGGTTCGTTCAATTTCGTCTTCTCTCAAAGCCCTGGTCGTTTGCGCCGGGCTGTCCGCTGGCATGCTTGCCCAGGCTGCGGAAACCTCGGTATGGAAGGACGTGCAGAAAGCCGGCGTACTGCGTTGCGGCGCTGCGGTGGCCGCGCCTTATGTGATGCGCGATGCTGCGACCAGCGCCTATAGCGGCTATTTCGTCGACCTGTGCCGCGATTTCGGCGAGAAGGTGCTGAAGGTCAAGGTCGAGTTCGTCGACACCAACTGGGACAACCTGGTGGCGGGCCTGCAAAGCAGCAAATGGGATCTGGCCATGGCCCTCAACCAGACGCCTGAGCGCGCCCTGGCCGTAGCCTTCACTGTGCCGGCCACCGACTACCAGGTGTCGCTGCTGGTGAACAAGGACAATCCCAAGCTGGCTGAGGTCAAGGACGATATCGCTGCCCTCGACAAGCCCGAGGTCACCTTCGCCGTGATGTCCGGCACGGCCCAGGACAAGGCCATTTCATCGGTGGTCAGCAAAGGCAAGATCATGCGTTTGCCGGGCATGGATGAAGCGCGGCTGGCGGTGATGTCCAAGCGCGCCGACGTGCTGGTCGATGCCAGCGATACCAACCACCTGTTCGCCCTGGCCAACCCCGACTGGACCCGTGAAATCCTGCCCAAGCCGGCACTGGCCAAGCAGGGCGTGTCCTTCGGCGTGCGCCGCGATATCTCGCCTGCCGACCTCCAGGTGTTGAACATCTACTTGACCCAGCGTCGCGAGACCGGCGATATCCAGAGGCTGGTCGACCAGGCCTCCAGCGAGGCCAACGCCCTGGCCAAATAGCGTCCGCATTGCGCATTGCCGTGTGCTTCGTCGAGGCACACGGCATTTCTCTTTTTCCAGACCTGCAAGGTGAGCACAGATGAGTGATTTCAAGCGGCCCCTCGATGGCCAGACCGTCCTGGTAACCGGTGCCTCGGGTGGCATTGGCGCGGCGATCGTCGAACAGCTGGTGGCCGAAGGCGCCCGCGCGCTGATCCATTACAGCCGCGATGCCGAGGGTGCCCGGGCTCTGCTGGCGCGCATTGGTGGGAAGGGCTGGATCGTCCAGGGCGACCTCAGCGACGAAGCCGGCCCCGAGCGCCTGTGGCACGCAGCGCTGGAACTGGCGGGCGGGCGCATCCACGCCTTGGTCAACAACGCCGGCATCCGCACCGAGATTCCCCTCGACGCAGCGCCCGCCGAATGGCGTGCGGCCTGGCGTCGCGAGTTCCAGGTCAACTTCTTCGCCGCCGCCGACCTGAGTCGCGAGGCGGTCCTGCATTTCCGTGCCCAGGGTGGCGGTCGCATCATCACCATGGCCAGTCGTGCGGCCCAGCGCGGCTATGCCGCCGATGCCTTGCCCTACGGCACCAGCAAGGCGGCGTTGATCAACCTGAGCAAGTCCCTGGCGCGCAGTGTGGCGGGGGAGGGCATCGTGTCGGTCGCCATCGCGCCGGGCTGGGTGCGGACGGACATGGCCGAGCAGTTCGTCGCCCAGCATGGCGAAGCGGCGGCAGTGGCCGACATCCCGGTCGGGCGCATGGCGGCCCCTGCGGAAATTGCCGAGCTGGTGGCCTTCGCCCTGCGTCCGTCGCAGGCTTCGCTCAATGGCGCGACCCTTGACGTCAACGGCGGCAGCTATATCCGCTAAGGGCTTTCGCAGATCCAGGGCGTGATAACGGCTTGATGGCCACGCCCCGGATGGTTTGTCGAGCCGATGGTCAGCCAGAACCCTGTTGTCCGTTCATCGATATCTTGTGCCCTTGTAGCGTTAGCCGGAACAGGGCCGCAGCCGTAAGATTCGCAGACACATGTTGGCTTCAGGATCTTCGTCATGGCCCGTTCCCGGCTTTTACCCGATAACTTCACACTTACCCTGGTGGCGGTGGTGCTTACCGCGACCTTCCTTCCGGCACAGGGCCAGATCGCGGTTGCATTCGACTGGATCACCGACCTCGCCATCGGCCTGCTGTTCTTCCTTCATGGCGCCAAGCTGTCCCGACAAGCGATTGTCGCGGGCGCGGGTCACTGGCGGCTTCACTCCCTGGTGTTTCTCTGCACCTTCGTGCTGTTCCCGCTGCTCGGACTTGCCCTGAAGCCCGTGCTGGTGCCGCTGGTAGGCAACGAGCTGTACAAGGGCTTCCTGTACCTGTGTGCCTTGCCGGCGACGGTCCAGTCGGCCATCGCCTTCACCTCGCTGGCCAGGGGCAATATTCCCGCAGCGATCTGCAGCGCGGCGGCATCGAGCCTGATTGGCATCTTCATCACGCCAGTGCTCGTGGCCTTGTTGATGGGCGTGCATGGCGACGGCGGCTCGACCCTCGACGCGATCGGCAAGATCAGCGTTCAACTGCTCCTGCCGTTCGTGGCCGGCCAGGTGGCGCGGCGCTGGATTGGCGACTGGGTAGGGCGCAACAAGGCATGGCTCAAGTTCGTTGACCAGGGCTCCATCCTGCTGGTGGTGTTTTCCGCCTTCAGTGCGGCCGTGGTGGGTGGCTTGTGGCAGCAAGTACCGCCTTTGGTCCTGGTCGGCATCGTGCTCGGCTGCTGCCTGTTGCTGGCCCTGGCCCTGGGTATCACCGCCGTGCTTGGCAAATGGCTGGGCTTCAGTCTCGAAGACCGCATCACCATCCTGTTCTGCGGCTCGAAGAAAAGCCTGGCGACCGGCGTGCCCATGGCGCAGGTGCTGTTCGCCGGCAGCAGCATCGGTGTGCTGATTCTTCCGCTGATGCTGTTCCACCAGATCCAGCTCATGGTCTGTGCCTCGTTGGCGCAACGTTATGCGCGGCGACCGGATGAACAGGCGGATGTGGCGGCTCTCGAACGGCAGGGGCGTCAGTCCAGGGGTTGATGCACCGGAACAGTCCGTGACGGCCCCTGCCTCGATGTCAGCGCAGACTGCGCTGACGTCAACAGCTCGATCCAAAGTACGGACTGAGGCGTTGGCTGAAATGCGGCAGAAACAAAAAAGCCCTGAATAATCAGGGCTTTGATGAATAAATTTGGCGGAAGCGTAGAGATTCGAACTCTAGGATAGTTGCCCATCGACGGTTTTCAAGACCGTTGCCTTAAACCACTCGGCCACGCTTCCACTATGTCATGCGGGCGCCATCATACCGAAATGAAACAAGCTGTCAAACTCTCTAAGTGGCCGGTTTCCAGGCCTCTGTTATGATCTTTGCAACTCAACGTTTCAAAACCCACAGGAGTGTCGCCATGCGCGAACAGGATTATGCCGTCCACCACGGCCTGCAGGCCGATCAGCAAGAAGTCAGCAAGGTCCTGCGCAACACCTACGGCCTGCTGGCCCTGACCCTGGTCTTCAGTGCCGTCATGGCCTACGTCGCACAGCAGATGCGCGTCGGCTACCCCAACATCTTCGTCGTACTCATCGGTTTCTACGGTCTGTTCTTCCTCACCGCCAAGCTGCGTGACTCGGCCTGGGGCCTGGTTTCCACCTTCGCCCTGACCGGTTTCATGGGCTTCCTGCTCGGCCCGATCCTCAACCGCTACCTGGGCATGGCCGGCGGCGCCGAAGTGGTCAGCTCGGCCTTCGCCATGACCGCCCTGGTGTTCGGTGGCCTGTCGGCCTACGTGCTGATCACCCGCAAGGACATGAGCTTCCTCAGCGGCTTCATCACCGCCGGCTTCTTCGTCCTGCTGGGCGCCGTGGTCGCGAGCTTCTTCTTCCAGATCAGCGGCCTGCAACTGGCGATCAGCGCTGGCTTCGTGCTGTTCTCGTCGGTCTGCATCCTCTTCCAGACCAGCCAGATCATCCACGGCGGCGAGCGCAACTACATCATGGCCACCATCAGCCTGTATGTATCGATCTACAACCTGTTCATCAGCCTGCTGCAACTGTTCGGCATCATGAGCTCGGACGACTGATTCACCCGTTGACAAGAAACCCGCTTCGGCGGGTTTTTTCATGCCTCCATGAAGACAGACGAGCGGAGCACGCCACGCCTGAACCTCCTTTCAAACCGGGGTCCAACGTAGGCAGGCGACCGCTTTGCCTGCCTGGAGACATTCAAATGAAACGTAAAGCCGCGTGGGTCGTGATTCTGTCTGGCATCTTGTTGCTCAGTGGTTGCTGGCCGTATTGGCATGACGGCAGGCATCACCGGCACTACGACGATGGAGGCCACTACCATCGCTACTGATGCCAGCCCGGCTGCCCTGAACATCGCGCCCTGTCGCGGTGCGCAATGCTCCATGAAGGCGCAGCGCGAAAACCCAAGCGCCTTCATCGTTCTCTGAAAGCCCCGCAAAACGGGGCTTTCCTCTTCCCATCCGCACTTGGCACGCCTCTGGCATCAGTTCCCCCCGTGCGGGAGCAGCGCGAGCTGAATTGCACCACAATCCGAAAATGGTCGGCTAGGGTTCCGGTCCGCTTCAGCGGGCGTCTGGACCGAGAGCCGACGACCTCCAGTCGAGGTTACACGGCGGGATAAAAGCCCGGGAGACAGACCACTCACTAGCAATGAGTGAAGTGCTGCTCCTGGTCCGCCCACCGTCAACTGGAGTCACTCCATGCGAAAGTCCCTGCTTTCCGCCTTCTTCGCCGCAGGCCTGGTCCTGCTGGCCAGCCCCCCTTCGAAAGCCGCGGCCAAGACCGATTTCGACGTCTGCTGGACCATCTACGCCGGCTGGATGCCGTGGGAATACGCTGCCGCCGAGGGCATCGTCGACAAATGGGCGAGCAAGTACGGCATCCATATCAAGCTCACCCAGGTCAACGACTACGTCGAGTCGATCAACCAGTACACCGCCGGCCAGTTCGACGGCTGCGCGATGACCAACATGGACGCCCTGACCATCCCCGCCGCCGGCGGCGTCGACAGCACGGCGCTGATCGTCGGCGACTTCTCCAACGGCAACGATGGCGTGGTGCTCAAGGGCAACGGCAAGACGGTCAAGGACCTCAAGGGCATGAACGTCAACCTGGTCGAGCTCTCGGTATCCCATTACCTGCTGGCCCGGGCTCTGGATTCCGCCGGCCTGCGGGAAAAGGACCTGAAGGTGGTCAACACCTCCGATGCCGACATCGCCGCCGCCTTCGACACCGCCGACGTGCAGGCGGTGACCACCTGGAACCCGATGCTGGAAGAGGTGAAGAACAAGCCGGGGGTGACCCAGGTGTTCGACTCCAGCCGCATCCCCGGCGAGATCCTCGACCTGATGGTGGTCAACACCCAGGTCCTGCAGGACAACCCGGCCCTGGGCAAGGCCCTGACCGGCGCCTGGTACGAAGTGATGGCGCTGCTGGCCGGCAGTTCGCCGCAGCGTCAGGCCGCCGTCGAGCACATGGCCAAGGCCTCCGGCACCGACCTCGATGGCTTCGAGAGCCAGCTCTCCACCACCTACCTGTTCGACACGCCGCAGGCCGCGCTGACCTTCGTCAACAGCACCGAGTTGCCGAAGACCATGGACAAGGTCGCCGCCTTCTCCTTCGACCATGGCCTGCTGGGCGAGGGCGCCAAGGACAGCAAGGCGGTGGGCATGAGCTTCGCCAACCAGGTGATCGTCGGCGACCGCGCCAACCTCAAGCTGCGCTTCGACCCGACCTGGCTGCAGATGGCCGTCGACGGTTCGCTGTGAGCGAGGGACAGACCATGCGCCTGATCAACCGTCATCCCGACCGGCCTTCGCGGTTGTTGCTGATGATCCTGCCGTTCGCCCTGGTGCTCTGCGCCTATTTCCTCGGCTCGGCGCAGCGGCTGGCCGACAACCCCAACGACAAGCTGCTGCCCGGCGCCGCGCAGATGGGTGCGGCGGTGCAGCGCATGGCCCTGGTCGAGGACAAGCGCAGCGGCAGCTACCTGCTGTGGCAGGACACCGCGTCCAGCCTGCAGCGCCTCGGCGCGGGGCTGGCGATCAGCGCCGGCCTGGGCCTGTGCCTGGGCATCGCCGCCGGGACCGTGCCGTTGCTCGGCGCGCCGCTGTCGCCGCTGCTGGTGGTGCTGTCGATGATCCCGCCACTGGCGATACTGCCGATCCTGTTCATCGTCTTCGGCCTCGGCGAGCTGTCCAAGGTGATGCTGATCGTCATCGGCATCACCCCGGTGCTGGCCCGCGACCTGGAACAGCGCGCCCGGGAAATCCCCGCCGAGCTGCTGATCAAGGCGCAGACCCTCGGCGCCAGCACCTGGACCCTGATCCTGCGGGTGATCCTGCCGCAGTTGCTGCCACGCCTGCTGATCGCCCTGCGCCTGGTGCTGGGCTCGGCCTGGCTGTTCCTGATCGCGGCGGAGGCCATCGCCTCGGAAGACGGCCTCGGCTACCGGATCTTCCTGGTGCGCCGCTACCTGGCGATGGACGTGATCCTGCCCTACGTGGTGTGGATCACCGCGCTCGCCTGGCTCACCGACTGGCTGCTGAAGACCCTGGCCCGACGCGCCTTCCCCTGGTACGAGGGGGCACGGGCATGAGCTTCATCCAGGTCAACAACGTCTGGCAGGAATACGGCGAGCACGTGGTGCTCGAAGGCCTCGACCTGAGCATCGCCGAAGGCGAGTTCTGCACCATGGTCGGTGCCTCGGGCTGCGGCAAGTCGACCTTCCTGCGCCTGCTGCTGGGCCAGGAACGGCCGAGTCGCGGGCAGATCCTGCTCGACGGCGCGCCGCTGTCCGCCGAGCCCGATGCGGAGCGTGGCGTGGTGTTCCAGCGCTATTCGGTATTCCCGCACCTGAGCGTGCTGGACAACGTCGCCCTCGGCCTGGAGCTGCCGCGTGCGCCGCTGCTGGGGCGGCTGTTCGGCCGCGACAAGCGCGAGGCGCGGGAACAGGCCGCGGCGCTGCTGGGCAAGGTCGGCCTGGCCCACGCGCTGAACAAGTACCCCAGCCAGCTCTCCGGCGGCATGCAGCAGCGCCTGGCCATCGCCCAGGCGCTGATCATGAAACCCCGCGTGCTGCTGCTCGACGAGCCCTTCGGTGCCCTTGACCCGGGCATCCGCAAGGACATGCACGCCTTGCTCCTGGAGCTGTGGCGGGAAACCGGCGTGACCGTGTTCATGGTCACCCACGACCTCAGCGAGGGCTTCAGCCTCGGCACCCGCCTGCTGGTGTTCGACAAGGTCCGCCACGACCCCCACGCGCCCACCGCGTTCGGATCCCGCGTCACCTACGACCTGCCGCTCAACGGCAAACGACTCACGGCCCGGGCGCCCGCGCCTGCGCTTCTTCAATCGCATTCCGGAGGTCGACCATGACCCACACCCATCCTTTCGCCGAGGAACTGCTGCCCGGCGGCGGCCACCTGTCCTTCGTCCTCAAGCGCGGGCAACTGGTGCGCTTCACCGACGTCGAGGGCGGCGCCAACGTCAGCCTGATGCTGTTCAACGCCAACGAAAAGAGCGAGCGCCTCAACCTGCCGGACAGTCTCAAGTGCCAGCACACGGCCAAGCTCACCGCCGGCCACTGCCTGTACTCCGACATGGGCCGGGTCCTGGCCGCCATCACCCACGACAGCTGCGGCTGGAGCGACAGCATCGGCGGTGTGCTCAATGCCGAGGAAGTCGCGCAGAAGTACGGCATCGGCCGCTACCAGGAACTGCGCAACGGCTTCCACCGCAACGGCAACGACAACCTGCTGGTGGAGATGGGCAAGTGGGACCTGGGCCTGTCCGACCTGAGTATGCCGCTCAACCTGTTCAGCCGCGTCGATGTCGCTGCCGACGGCACGCTGCGCTTCGTCGAGGGCAATTCCAGGGCAGGCGACAGCATCGACCTGTACGCGCCGATGGACACCCTGGTGGTCGTCACCGCGCTGCAGCATCCCATGGACCCGGCGCCGGACTACGCACCGAAGCCGGTGCAACTCACCTTCGCCCAGGCCGACGCCAGCGTCGCCGAGGCCTGCCGTACCTCGCGCCCGGAAAACGAGCGCGGCTTCCTCAACACCCAGCGGCTGTTCGCCTGAGGACCCAGCGATGACTCCATCCCACCTGCAAGCAGACACCGCGGTGTACCGCGCCACCATTCCCGCCGGCGAGCCCTGGCTCACCGAGGTCAAGGCCGGGCAGACCCTGCGCATCCTCGACCTGCAAGGCAACCAGGCCGTCGACACCCTGTTCTACAGCGCCAGCAACCCCCGCGAACGCTATGACGTGCAGCGCACCCTGCGGCGCCAGGGCAATGTCTACCTGGGCGTCGGCAGCGTGCTGTATTCCAACCTCGGCCGGCCGATGCTGACCATCGTCGAGGACAACTGCGGCCGCCACGACACCCTCGGCGGCGCCTGCGCCCAGGAAAGCAACACGGTGCGCTACGCCCTGGACAAGCGCCACATGCACAGCTGCCGCGACAACTACCTGCGCGCCTGCTGCCACGACGGCCGCCTGGGCAAGCGCGACATCAGTCCCAACATCAACTTCTTCATGAACGTCCCGGTGACCCCGGAAGGCGGCCTGACCTTCGAGGACGGCATCTCCGCCGCCGGCAAGTACGTGCAGTTGAAGGCGCACATGGACGTGATCGTGCTGATCTCCAACTGTCCGCAGTTGAACAACCCGTGCAACGGCTACAACCCGACCCCGGCGGAGTTGCTGGTATGGAACTGAAGACCCTGTGGCGCTCCGTCCGCCAATGCCTCTTTACCGCCTGCCAGGCCCGTTTCGGGCAACTGAAGAGCGACAAGCACGCCTGATTGCCGTCCGGGGACGACCCCAGGACCTCCTAACAACTGCGGGACGGCCCGCAACCCCTTCGGGGACGTTGTCATGTTCGAGAAACTGCTGATCGCCAACCGTGGCGCCATTGCCTGCCGCGTCCTGCGGACCCTGCGCGAGCTGAAGGTCCAGGGTGTCGCGGTGTATTCCGAGGCCGACCTCGCCAGTCGCCATATCGTCGAGGCCGACCAGGCCATCAGCCTGGGGGAGGGCGCCGCCGCCGGCACCTACCTCGCGGTCGACAAGATCCTCGCCGCGGCCCGCGACAGCGGCGCCCAGGCGATCCATCCGGGCTACGGCTTCCTGTCCGAGAACGCCGCCTTCGCCGAAGCCTGCGAGGCCGCCGGGCTGATGTTCGTCGGCCCGACGCCGGAGCAGCTGCGCCTGTTCGGTCTCAAGCACACCGCCCGCGACCTGGCGCGGCAGCAGGGCCTGCCGCTGCTGGAAGGCACCGACTTGTTGGACAGCCTTGACGACGCCTTGGGCGCCGCCAGCACGGTCGGCTACCCGGTGATGCTGAAAAGCACCGCGGGCGGTGGCGGCATCGGCATGCGCGTGTGCCGCTCGGCGGCGGAGCTGGAGGATGCCTTCGAGGCGGTGAAACGCCTCGGGCAGAACAACTTCAGCGATGCCGGAGTGTTTATCGAGAAGTACATCGAGCGCGCCCGTCACCTGGAGGTGCAGGTGTTCGGCGACGGTTTGGGCGAGGTCCTGGCCCTGGGCGTGCGCGACTGCTCGGTACAGCGGCGCAACCAGAAGGTGCTGGAGGAAACCCCGGCGCCGAACCTGCCCGAGGGCATGGCCGAGGCCCTGTGCGACGCGGCGATCCGCCTGGCCCGGGCCGTTGCCTATCGCAGCGCGGGCACCGTGGAATTCGTCTACGACAGCGATGCCGGGCACTTCTATTTCCTCGAAGTGAACACCCGCCTGCAGGTCGAGCACGGTGTCACCGAGCAGGTGTGGGGCGTCGATCTGGTGCGCTGGATGATCGAGCTGGCGGCCGGCGACCTGCCGCCCCTCGACCAGTTGGCTGCCGGCCTGCAGCCCTCCGGGCATGCCGTGCAGGCGCGGCTCTATGCCGAGGATCCGGGCAAGGACTTCCAGCCCAGCCCCGGCCTGCTCACCGCCGTGCGCTTCCCCGAGGCCGATGGCCAGGCGCTGCGCATCGACACCTGGGTCAGCGCCGGCTGCGAGATTGCGCCGTACTTCGACCCGATGATCGCCAAGGTGATCGCCTGGGCCGAGGACCGCGAGCAGGCACGCCAGGGTCTCCACCGTGCCCTGGGCAACAGCCAGGTCTACGGCGTGGAAACCAACCGCAACTACCTGCGGCAGATCCTCGACGACACCCCCTTCGTCAGCGGCCAGCCCTGGACCCGCTGCCTGGAGGGCCTGGCTTACCGCGCCGAGACTTTCGAAGTGCTCGCCGGCGGCACCCAGACCAGCGTCCAGGACTACCCCGGTCGCCTCGGCTACTGGGCGGTGGGCGTGCCGCCGTCCGGACCGATGGACAGCCGCGCCCTGCGCCTGGGCAACCTGCTGCTGGGCAACCCGCAAGGGGCCGCAGGGCTGGAAGTGACCATGAACGGGCCGACCCTGCGCTTCAATACCGACGCGGTGATCGCCGTGACCGGTGCCACGCTGCCGCTGACCCTGGATGGCCAGGCCATCGCCATGAACACCAGCGTGCGGGTCAAGGCCGGCAGCGTCGTCGGCCTGGGCAGCATCGCCGGTGCGGGCGCCCGCGCCTACCTGTGCGTGCGCGGTGGCATCCAGGTGCCGGAATACCTTGGCAGCCTGAGTACGTTCATGCTCGGCCAGTTCGGCGGGCATGGCGGTCGTGCGTTGCGAGCGGGGGATGTGCTGCACCTGGCGCCGTTGGCCGACCCGCATGCCGGTGACGTGCTGCCGGCGCAGCCGGAGCTGGCCGCGACGCGCCTGGTCCGGGTCATCTACGGGCCCCACGGTGCGCCGGAGTACTTCACCGAGGACTACATGCGTACCTTCTTCGCCACCGACTGGGAAGTGCATTTCAACTCCAGCCGCACCGGCGTGCGCCTGATCGGCCCGAAACCCGAGTGGGTCCGCGCCGACGGCGGCGAGGCCGGGCTGCACCCGTCGAACATCCACGACAACCCCTATGCCATCGGCGCGGTGGACTTCACCGGCGACATGCCGGTGATCCTCGGCCCCGATGGCCCCAGCCTGGGCGGCTTCGTCTGCCCGGTGACGGTGATCGAGGCCGACCTCTGGCAACTCGGCCAGCTCAAGGCCGGGGACAAGGTGCGCTTCCTGCCGACCTCGCTGGAAACCGCCCGGCAGCTGGCCTGCGCGGCGTTGCTGGACGAGCTGGCGCCGGTGCAGCCCGACGCCGAACTGCGTTCCCCGGTGGTGCTGGACATCGGCGCCGACGATCGCCGCCTGGTCGCCCGGCTGGCGGGGGACACCCACGTACTGCTGGAGATCGGCGCTGCCGAGCTGGACCTGGTCCTGCGCTTCCGCGGCCATGCCCTGATGCAGGCGCTGGAGGCTCGGGCCCTGGCCGGGGTGATCGACCTGACCCCGGGGATCCGCTCGCTGCAGGTCCACTACCAGCCGGAGCGCCTGCCCCTGGGCCACCTGCTGGAGGTCGTCGCCGGCGAGTGGCAGCAGGTCTGCAGCAGCGACGACCTGCAGGTGCCGTCGCGCATCGTCCACCTGCCGCTGTCCTGGGATGACCCGGCCTGCCAGCTGGCCATCGAAAAATACATGACCACCGTGCGCAAGGACGCGCCCTGGTGTCCGAGCAACCTGGAGTTCATCCGCCGCATCAACGACCTGCCGAATCTCGACGAGGTGCAGCGCACCGTATTCGACGCCAGCTACCTGGTCATGGGCCTGGGCGATGTCTACCTCGGTGCCCCGGTGGCCACGCCGCTGGACCCGCGCCATCGCCTGGTCACCACCAAGTACAACCCGGCGCGCACCTGGACCGCGGAAAACTCCGTGGGCATCGGCGGCGCCTACATGTGCGTGTATGGCATGGAAGGGCCCGGCGGCTACCAGTTCGTCGGCCGTACCCTGCAGATGTGGAACCGCTACCGCGAGGTCGCGGCGTTCGAGGGCAAGCCGTGGTTGCTGCGTTTCTTCGACCAGATCCGTTTCTACCCGGTCAGTGCCGGGGAGCTGGAGCGCATCCGCCGCGATTTCCCGCTGGGGCGCTTTGACCTGGCGATCGAGACCAGCCAGTTGCGCCTGGCCGACTACCAGGCCTTTCTTGCCGAAGAGGCCGACGGCATCCAGGCCTTCCGCACGCGCCAGCAAGGTGCCTTCGCCGCCGAGCGCCAACGCTGGATCGACACCGGCCAGGCCCATTTCGAGTCCACCGAAGCCGTGGTCGAGGCCAGCGAGGATGCGCCGTTGCCAGCCGGGCAGGTCGGCGTGGAAAGCACCATTGCCGGTAACCTCTGGCAGGTCCAGGTCGCCGTTGGCCAGCGGGTCGCGGCCGGGGACGCGCTGGTGGTGCTGGAGTCGATGAAGATGGAAATCCCGCTGCTGGCGCCTTGCGCCGGCGTGGTGCGCGAGGTGCGTGTCGAGCCGGGTTCGGCGGTGCGCGCGGGGCAACGGGTGGTGGTACTGGAAGGAGGTGAGGCATGAAGGTGAATCTGCAACTGGACGCCCTGCGCGCCAGCTACGTTGCTGGCGATCACTCGCCACGGGAGTTGATCCTGGCGTTGCGCGAGCGCGCGCAGCAGCTGAATCCGCGTTACAAGCTGTTCATCCACCTGCTCAGCGTGGAGGAACTGGAGCCCTACCTGGCGGCGCTGGAGGACGTGGCGCCGGAAAGTCTGCCGCTCTACGGCGTGCCGTTCGCGATCAAGGACAACATCGACCTTGCAGGTATTCCCACCACGGCAGCGTGCCCGGCATTCGCCTACGTGCCCGAGCGCTCGGCGACGGTGGTTGAGCAGCTGATCCGCCTGGGCGCAGTGCCGCTGGGCAAGACCAACCTCGACCAGTTCGCCACCGGCCTCAATGGCACCCGCTCGCCCTATGGCGCCTGCATCAACAGCGTGCTCGACGACTATCCCTCGGGCGGCTCCAGCGCCGGCTCGCCGCTGGCGGTGGCCCTGGGCCTGGCCAGCTTCGCCCTGGGCACCGATACCGCCGGCTCCGGCCGGGTACCGGCGGCGCTCAACGGGCTGGTCGGGCTCAAGGCCAGCAAGGGCCTGGTGTCCACGGCCGGCGTGGTGCCGGCCTGCCGGACCCTGGACTGCGTGACCACCTTCAGCGCCACCGCAGGCGAGGCCAGCCAGCTGCTGCAACTGCTGGCCGTGCAGGACCCACGTGACGAATACAGCCGGGCCAATGCCGGCTGGAACCTGGGCAGTGCCTTCGGCCGGGTCGGCGCTTTCCGCTTCGGCGTGCCGCGGCCGGCGGACCTGGAGTTCTTCGGCTGCGAGGAAGGCCCGGCGTTGTTCGCCGCGGCAGTCGAGCGCCTGCAGGCCCTGGGCGGCGAGGCGGTGAGCATCGACCTGTCGCCATTCCTCGAAGCGGCGCGCCTGCTGTACGACGGGCCCTGGGTTGCCGAGCGCTACAGCGTGGTCGGCGAACTGGCGAGGCGTCAGCCCGAAGCGGTGTTGCCGGTGATCCATGCGGTGCTGGCCAGGGCGCCTGAGGTCAGCGGGGTGGAGACCTTCCGTGCGCAGTACCGCCTGCAACAGCTGAAGGCCGAATGCGACCGCCAGCTGGCCGGCCTGGAATGCGTGCTGACGCCGACCATCGGCCGTCCGGTGACCCTGGCCGAACTGGCCGAGGAGCCGGTGCTGCGCAATGCCGAGCTGGGCTACTACACCAACTTCATGAACCTGCTGGACTACGCGGCGGTCGCCGTGCCCGCCGGGCACATGCTCAGTGGCCTGCCGTGGGGCGTCACCCTGTTTGGCCGGGCGTTCACCGACCAGTACCTGCTCAGCCTGGCGGCGGCGTTCCAGGGCGAGCCGGTGCCGGCCCGCGAGGCGCGCAACGACCAGGTACGCCTGGTGGTGTGCGGTGCCCACCTGGACGGCCTGGCGCTCAACTGGCAGCTGAAACAGCGCGGCGCCAGGCTGCTGGAAGCGACTTCCAGCGCGCCGAGCTATCGCCTGTACGCCCTGGCGGGCGGGCCGGTGCAGCGACCGGGGATGGTCCGGGTCGGCAGCGGTGGCGTGGCCATTTCCGTGGAAGTCTGGCAAGTGCCGAATGCGGCCCTTGGCGCCTTCCTCAGCGAGATCCCGGCACCGCTGGGGCTGGGCAAGGTCGAGCTCGGCGATGGGCGCTGGGAGACCGGGTTCATCTGCGAGGGGTATGGGCTGGAGGGTGCGCGGGATATCAGTGAGTGGGGCGGGTGGAGGGCGTGGTTGCAAGGGCAGGGGTGAGTCCCGTGCTCCGTTAGCCCTTCATGAGGCTGGCGTTTGGCGGTGGTCCTTGTGCGAGCGGGCGTCGCCCGCGATGGCGTTCATCCGGACGAGCTCACCGCCAAACGGCACGCAGGTTTCGCTCCCAACCTGTCACAAGGGCTTCAGCAGACAGTACCTGATCAGCTGATTCTCCACGCTTTGCTTCTGCCTCAATACCAGCATCACGGCGACGCTGTTGTCGGCTTCGTGCATTTCGTAGAACACCCTGTAACCGCCGGTATTGAGCTCGCGATACTGGAAAATTCCCAGCTCGCTCGCCTGAAAGCTGACTGGATAGCCGAGGGCCGTGTCGTTCAGCCTGTTGCCGATTTGATCCAGCAATTGCCCGACCTTGGCCAGGGCGATATCCGTTCCGTGATAGTCAGCCAAATAACTCACCAGGTCTTCGATGCTTTGTTGCGCGGTAGCTGTGTAGCGAATCGCAAGTCTGGACATCGATGCTCCTGGTCACTCGGGGCTGAACCTTTGCTTCAGGCGGTCCTTCAACTCATCGGTCGAACAGTGTTCACCTTGGGCATATTCGCGTGAACCAAGCGCGAGAAGCTTGACCAGTGCGATCGCTTCGTCGCGGCGCTTGCGCTCGGCGTACGACTCCACCACATAGGCAGGTACACCATTCTGGGTGACGACCAACGGCTCATCGAGCGGCAGGTCCGCCGCGTGCTTCTTCAAATAACTGATGGTTTCAACTCTCATGAGTCGGCTCCTCTGGGAATGCGTCGATGCCCTTGGCAAAAGCCTTCGCGTGAACCGCGCAGCGAGCGATGCCGCATCAATGGGGTGTGAGGCTAGCACAAATTCGGTCTGAATAAGGTCTTCCTCCCACCCTGCGGAGACGGGTGGCATCCCATGGTTTAGAAATTCCTGAACTGATTATTTGCCCCCAGCGATTCTTCCCACGCAGCCCCCTCGCCAGAATCCTCACGGACAACTACAAAAACCGTGAGTGCCACACTCGTGAACCAGACCCTTACGCGCGAAACCCAGGTGCTGCAGGCCGCCGCCGCCCTGGTCGATGCCTTCGCCAGCAATGACACCGACCGCTACTTCGACTGCTTCAGCGAAGACGCCAGCTTCCTCTTCCACACCGTCCCGCAGCCACTGATGTCGCGCCACGCCTACCAGCAACTCTGGGCGCAATGGCAGGCCGAAGGCTTCGCCGTGCTCGGCTGCCGGTCGAGCAACGCCCAGGTCAGCCTGCAGGGCGACGTGGCGATCTTCCTGCACGACGTCGCCACCCACCTGCGGGTCGGCGGCGAGGAGTTGCACCTGCAAGAGCGGGAAACCATCGTCTTCCGCCTGCACGGCGAGCGCTGGCTGGCCTGCCACGAGCACCTGTCGGCCCTGAGCGAAAGCTGATCCTTTTCCGGCGGCCTTGCCGCCACCTGCCAACGCACTCAAAAAAACAACCAGGCGCTGGAGCACCCTCATGAGCCATTCCTCCGGAATCGAAACCAACGGGGTCGAACAGATCCCCGACAACCAACGCGACGCCACCCCCCTGGACCTGTTCCGCCTGATCTTCGGCGGCGCCAATACCTTCGCCACCGCCGTGCTCGGCAGCTTCCCGGTGCTGTTCGGCCTGTCGTTCCAGGCCGGGGTCTGGGCGATCCTGCTGGGCGTCGGCGTCGGTGCGTTGATCCTCTCGCCCATGGGCCTGTTCGGCGCGCTCAACGGCACCAACAACGCCGTGTCGTCCGGCGCGCATTTCGGCGTGCACGGGCGGATCGTCGGCTCGTTCCTGTCGCTGCTCACCGCGGTGGCGTTCTTTTCCCTGTCGGTATGGAGCTCCGGCGATGCCCTGGTGGGCGGCGCCAAGCGCCTGGCCGGGCTGCCGGAAACCGACCTGACCCTGGGCCTGACCTACGGCCTGTTCGCCGTGCTGGTGCTGATCGTCTGCATCTTCGGCTTCCGCTTCATGCTGTGGGTCAACAAGATCGCCGTGTGGGCGTCGAGCCTGCTGTTCCTGCTGGGTATCTTCGCTTTTGCCGGGCCTTTCGACGCGGGCTTCGCCGGTAGCGTCAACCTCGGCCAGCCGGGCTTCTGGGCGGCGTTCATCGGCTCGGCGCTGCTGGCCATGAGCAACCCGGTGTCGTTCGGCGCCTTCCTCGGCGACTGGTCGCGCTACATCCCCAGGGAGACGCCGAAGGCGCGGATCATGCTGGCGGTGATCGCCTCGCAGGTCGGCACCCTGATTCCGTTCCTCTTCGGCCTGTGCACCGCGACCCTGGTAGCCAGCAACGCCCCGCAGTACATCGAGGCGAACAACTATGTGGGCGGCCTGCTGGCCATCTCGCCGACCTGGTTCTTCCTGCCGGTGTGCCTGATCGCGGTGATCGGCGGCATGTCCACCGGCACCACGGCGCTGTATGGCACCGGCCTGGACATGTCCAGCGTGTTCCCGCGCCTGCTCAGCCGCGCCGGCGCGACCCTGCTGATCGGCATCCTCGCCATCGCCTTCATCTTCATCGGCCGCTTCACCTTCAACCTGGTGCAGAGCGTGTCCACCTTCGCCGTGCTGATCATCACCTGCACCAGCCCGTGGATGGTGATCATGATCCTCGGCCTGATCACCCGCCGCGGCTTCTACCACGCCGACGACCTGCAAGTGTTCACCCGTGGCGAGCGCGGTGGTCGCTACTGGTTCAACCATGGCTGGAACTGGCGCGGCATGGGCGCCTGGATCCCCAGCGCGATCATCGGCCTGTGCTTCGTCAACCTGCCGGGGCAGTTCGTCGGCAGCCTCGGCGAGCTGGCCGGCGGCATCGATATCAGCCTGCCGATCACCCTGGGCCTGGCCGCCGTGCTGTACCTGACCCTTATCAATCTTTTCCCCGAACCCGCCGCGGTGTATGGCCCCAAGGGCCCGCGCTGGGTATTTCGCAAACCGGCGGCGTGCGCGTCGCTGACGACTGCCGAAACGGCCTGACTGGAGCTGCACATGACTCATTACATCGATGGCCGCTGGGTGGATGGCGCTACCGCCGATTGCATCAAGGTATTCGACCCGTCCCTGGGCGAGCCCTTCGCCGAACTGCTGGCCGCCAGCGCGACCCAGGTCGACCAGGCCGTCGCCGCGGCGCGCAAGGCCCTGCCGGCCTGGAAAACCCTCGACGTGGCGACCCGCGCCGGTTACCTGCGTGGCTTCGCCGAACAGCTTGGCCAGCGCCGCGAGGAACTGATCGCCCTGCAGATGCGCAACAACGGCAAGCCGCGGCATGAAGCGGAAGTCGACCTGGACGATGCGGTCGCCACCTTCGGCTACTACGCCGACCTGGTGGAGCAGCAGGCGCAGAAGGACTGCAACGTGGCCCTGGCCGCACCGGGCTTCAGCGCCCGGACTCGCCTGGAACCGGTGGGCGTGGTCGGCCTGATCGTGCCGTGGAACTTCCCGCTGGTGACCAGCGCCTGGAAACTCGCTCCGGCCCTGGCCGCCGGCTGCACCGTGGTGCTCAAGCCATCGGAGATCACCCCGCTGATCGAGCAGAGCTACGGCCGCATCGCCGAGACCCTGGGCCTGCCGGCGGGCGTGCTGAACATCGTGGTGGGCAAGGCCGAGACCGGCATCGCCCTGAGCAACCACAACGGCCTGGACAAGTTGTCCTTCACCGGCAGCAACACCGTGGGCAGCCAGGTGATGCGCAGCGCTTCGGCGCAGTGCCGGCCGGTGACCCTGGAGCTGGGCGGCAAGTCGGCCATCGTGGTGTTCGACGACTGCGACCTGGACCAGGCGGTGGACTGGATCGTCGCCGGTATCTGCTGGAACGCCGGGCAGATGTGCTCGGCCACCTCGCGCCTGCTGATCCAGGAAGGCATTGCCGATGCCTTGCTGGAACGCTTGGCGGCAGCGCTGGAGAGACTGCGGGTCGGCAATCCGCTGACCGAGGAAGTCGACATGGGCCCGCTGACCAGCCAGGGCCAGTGGCTCAAGGTGGCGGCGTACTTTGCGATTGCGAAGGAAGAAGGCCTGAAGTGCCTGGCCGGCGGCCAGCCGCTGGACCGCGCCGGCTGGTTCGTCAGCCCGACGCTGTATGCCGATGTGCCGGCGGACAGCCGCCTGTGGGTCGAGGAGATCTTTGGCCCGGTGCTGTGCAGCCAGCGTTTCCGCAGCGAGGAAGAAGCGATTGCCCTGGCCAACGACAGCCGTTTCGGTCTGGTCGCGACCGTGGTCAGTGCTGATCTGGAGCGCGCCGAACGGGTTGCCGATGCCCTGGAAGTGGGGCATGTGTGGATCAACTCGATCCAGGCGGTGTTCGTCGAGACGTCATGGGGCGGCACCAAGGGCAGCGGCATCGGCCGCGAGCTGGGGCCCTGGGGGTTGTCGGCGTATCAGTCGGTCAAGCATGTGACCCGTTGCCTGGGGTGAGGACTGATGCAGGGGCCGGCAGGCCCCTGCTTATCCATAACTAACGGATGTCATCGGGGATCGGCGTAGTACTTCATGCCGACGCCTTTCTGCAGTTCGAAAGTGATGCTGGCATCGCCTAGCAGCACTGTCTCACCATCGGCCAATTTCGACATCTGGTTGTAGACGTCGTCGGTAATCGCATTCTTTTGGGTCGCGGCCAGCGCTGCCGATGACAATCGAGTCATGTGTGTGAAGGCGTTCATGTCGTTTCCGAATTCGCCTTTGACAAAGACGCGATAGATCTTTCCGTTGCTCTTCGAAATCGCTGCGTACGCCGTGGTATACGGGTCGAGACTCGTTTCGAGAACGTCGTATTCCTTGCCTTCGATGATGGTATTTGGATCGACCCAAGGATGATGCTCCCATTCTCTGAGCAGCGGATTGAGCCGTGCGGCGTACTGTTCCGGGGTCAGGTCGAAAGTTTTTGGATTCGGCGGCAGTACTCCCAAGGACTGCAATACAACGACCAGTGCCACGGTCAGGGCAAAGCCGCCAATACAACCTGCCAGATGGCGAAACACGCCGCCTTTTCCCTTTTGCTTGCAGATCCAGACAATTGCGATCCAGAAGCCGATCCACAGACCGATTTCGAAGTTTGCTAAATGTTCACCCAGCATCGTGCCTCCTTCCCTGATTCTCTTTCCGTCGCGTCGACGGATCTGTGTCGGTTTAGCGTCGCGGATGATGGCTAATGGTTATCATCTTGGCAACACCATTCCATACTGAGGATCAAGGGCTCTTCGCGAGCAGGCTCACGCCTGTGGAGCGGCACGCAAGTCACTGATTCAACTGAGCTTAAGGATAGGGGGCCGAGTGCGTCGCGGGCTTTGCCCGCGACGCGCGTAGGGATCTACACAACTCTGGATAACTGGCCGAATCCTTGTGGGAGCGAGCTTGCTCGCGAACGGCGGCGAAGCCGTCGTAAAACCTAAGTCCGCAATTTGCCTGACACTCTAAAAGGGTATGGTTTTGGGGCCGCTTTGCGGCCCTTCGCGACGGTTCGGCGCCCCGACGAGCTCGCTCCCACGATCAGTGAAAGTTCTCTGCGCGACAGCGCAGCTTCAAAGGCTGGGTGGACTCCCACATCATCTGGACTGCGTTTTAGTTGCGATCCAGCCAAACCGTCTGCGCATTGCAGAACTCGCGCACGCCGAAGTGCGACAGCTCGCGGCCGAAACCACTCTTCTTCACGCCACCGAAGGTCACCCGCGGATCGCTGGCGCAGTAGCCGTTGATGAAGATGCCGCCGGTATCCAGCTCTTCCACCAGTTGCTCGGCCAGTGCCACGTTGGCGGTGTAGATGGTCGATGCCAGGCCGAACTCGCTGTCGTTGGCCAGTTCCAGCGCATGTCGCGCATCCCGGGCGGTGATGATCGAGGCCACCGGGCCGAACAGCTCTTCCTTGAACGAGGTCATCTGGTCGGTGACATCCGCCAGCACGGTCGGCAGGTAGTAGTTGCCTTCACCGTCGGCCTTGCCCCCCCCCAGCAGCAGGGTCGCGCCTTCGGCGAGGGTCGCCTGCACCTGGCCGTCCAGTTCGTCACGCAGGTCGAAGCGGGCCATCGGGCCGATGTAGGTGTCGCCATTGCGCGGATCACCCATCACCAGCTCGCGGGTCAGGGCGACGAACTTCTCGGTGAAGGCCTCGACGATGCCTTCCTCGACGATCAGGCGCTTGGCCGCGGCGCAGACCTGGCCGGTGTTCTGGTAGCGACCGATCACCGCGGCCTTCACCGCTTCGTCGAGGTTGGCGTCGTTGAGCACGATGAACGGGTCGGAGCCGCCCAGCTCCAGCACGCATTTCTTCAGCGCGGCGCCGGCCTGGGCACCGATGGCGGTACCGGCGCGGACGCTGCCGGTCAGGGTCACGGCGGCGATGCGCGGGTCGGCGATGGCCTTGGACACGCCATCAGGGGTGACGTTGATCACCTCGAACACGCCCTCCGGGAAGCCGGCGCGCTTGAACGCTTCCAGCAGCAGGTAGGCGCTGCCCATCACGTTCGGCGCGTGCTTGAGCACGTAGGTGTTGCCGGCCAGCAGGGCGGGTACGGCACCGCGCAGCACCTGCCAGATCGGGAAGTTCCACGGCATCACCGCCAGCAGCGGGCCCAGTGGACGATACTCGATGCGCGCCTTGCCCACCGGCACCGGTGCGGCTTCCGGCGCCAGCATGGCCGGGCCGTTTTCCGCGTACCATTCGCAGAGCTGGGCGCATTTCTCGATTTCGCCACGGGCCTGGGCAACCGGCTTGCCCATCTCGTCGGTGATCATCAGGGCCATCGCTTCGGCGTTATCCCGCAGGGCCACGGCGAGATCACCCAGCCTGGCCACGCGGCCGTCCAGCGGCGTGCGGCGCCAGACCGCGTAGCCGGCAGCGGCACGGGCCAGGGCGGCGTCGAGTGCGGCGGCGCTTTCATAGGGATAGGCGCCGATCTGCTCGCCAGTGGCAGGGTTGATCGACAAGGCATGGGTCTGGTGGCTGATCACGGTCATTTTTGGCGTTCTCGTGGACGGTGTGTAACGAGGAGCCTACTGCGTTGTATGTTTCCCTGAAACTGAATAATACTGAGCGAAACATTCACGCAGAGAGAATGACTCTATGGATCTGGTCCAGCTGGAGATGTTCAAGGCCGTGGCAGAGCAGGGCAGCATCAGTGCGGCGGCCCAGCATATTCACCGGGTGCCCTCGAACCTGACCACGAGAATCCGACAACTGGAAGAAGAACTGGGCGCCGACCTGTTCATCCGCGAGAAAAGTCGCCTGCGCCTGTCACCGGCCGGGTGGAATTTCCTCGACTATGCGCGGCGCATCCTCGACCTGGTGGCCGAGGCGCGGCAGACCGTTTCCGGCGACGAGCCCCAGGGGCCCTTCGCCCTCGGCTCGCTGGAAAGTACTGCGGCGGTACGCATTCCTGCCGTGCTGGCGGCCTATAACCAGCTCTACGCCAAGGTCGAGCTTGACCTCAGCACCGGTCCCTCGGGGGCGATGATCGACGGCGTGCTCGCCGGGCGCCTGAGCGCGGCCTTCGTCGACGGGCCGGTGCTGCACCCGGCGCTGGAAGGGGTGCCGGTGTTCACCGAGGAAATGGTCCTGATCGCGCCGCTCAACCATGGTCCCATCAGCCGCGCGGCGGAGGTCAACGGCTCTACCATCTATGCCTTCCGCGCCAACTGCTCGTACCGCCATCACTTCGAGAAGTGGTTTTCCCAGGACGGCGCGGTGCCGGGCAAGATCCTCGAAATGGAGTCCTACCACGGCATGCTCGCCTGCGTCAGCGCCGGTGCCGGGCTGGCGCTGATGCCGCGCAGCATGCTCGACAGCATGCCGGGCTGCAGCACGGTCAGCGTCTGGCCGTTGTCGGAGAAATTCCGCTACCTGCGCACCTGGCTGGTGTGGCGGCGGGGCATGGTGTCGCGCTGCCTGGGCAGCTTCGTCGAGCTGCTCAGGGAGCGCGGGGACGTGCTGGACGAGCCGGTCAGCTAGCGGCCACCAGTACCACTCCGTCGAACAGCGCCCGCGCCGTGCGGATCAGACCGCAACTGACGATGCGTCCGCCTTCCTGGTGGATCTCCACGCTGAACTCGCCGCTCGGGTGCTCCACCGACAGCCGCTGCAGCGGACCCGGCTGCAGGTGCGCCAGCGGCCGGGCCACGGTGTCCTCGATCAGGCAGGCGGTGGCCACGCTGACCGCGCCGAACACGCCGATGGAGGCGTGGCAGCGGTGCGGAATGAAGGAGCGGGTGGCGATGCTGCCGCCGGCGCGCGGCGTGGCCACCAGGCACATCTTCGGTACGTTGCGCTGGCTGACATCGCCCAGGTTCATCCGCAGCCCGGCCTGCAGACGGATCGACTCCAGGCGCGCCTTCAGCTCTTGGTCGGCGTCCAGTTGCTCGCGGCTTTCATGGCCGCTGCGCCCCAGGTCTTCAGCCCGCACCAGGACCACCGGCATGCCGTTGTCGATGCAGGTCACCTCGACACCGTCGAAGCGGTCCCTTGGCGACCCGGTCGGCAACAGGCTGCCGCAACTGGAGCCGGCGATATCCTCGAAGGCGATGACGATCGCGGCTCCTGTGCCCGGCACGCCGTCGATGCGGGTGTCGCCGGCATAGCTCACTGCGCCGTTCGGCGTAGCGACAGTCGCCACGGCAAGCTGCCCGGTGTTTTCCATGAAGATCCGCACGCGGGTGCTGTCGCCCTGGATCGGCAGCAGGCCGCGTTCGAGGGCGAACGGACCGACGGCAGCGAGGATATTGCCGCAGTTCTGGCCCTCGTCGACCCGCGCCTCGTCCACCAGCACCTGGGCGAACAGATAGTCGACATCGGCATCGGCGCGGGCACTGCGGCGGATGATCGCGACCTTGCTGGTCAGCGGATCGGCGCCGCCGATGCCGTCGATCTGCCGGGCATCCGGCGAGCCCATCACCGCCAGCAGCAGGCGATCGCGCCGGGCGCGCTCGGCCGGCAGGTCGTCGGCGAGGAAGAAGGCGCCCTTGGAGGTGCCGCCGCGCATCAGCAGGCAGGGGATGCGCAACTGGCTCATAGGCGGTTCTCCAGGTCGGCAAGGCAGTCCAGGTAGACCAGGCCTTTTTCTTCCAGGCGCGGGCGCATGCCATAGATGTCCAGGCCCAGCTCGCCATTGGCCAGGCGCAGGCGCTTCTGCTCTTCCAGCGCGGCACGCCCCAGGCCCGCCTGGGCCACGTCACGGGCCTCGCCACGGCGCACCACCACCACGCCGTCGTCGTCGGCCACCACCACGTCGCCGGGATTGATCAACTGCCCGGCACAGACCAGCGGCAGGTTCACCGAACCGAGGGTTTCCTTGACCGTGCCCTGGGCATTGATACCCCGCGACCACACGGCAAAGCCCATCTCGCGCAGGGTCTGGCTGTCGCGCACACCGGCGTCGATCACCAGGCCACGCACGCCACGAGCCTTGAGCGAGGTTGCCAGCAGGTCGCCGAAGTAACCATCGCTGCATGGCGAGCTGGGCGCCACCACCAGCAGGTCGCCGGGCTGGCACTGCTCCACGGCGACGTGGAACATCCAGTTGTCACCCGGTGCCACCAGCACTGTCACCGCCGAGCCGGCCCGGGCCACGCCTTGCTGGATCGGCCGCAGCTGCGCGCCCAGCAAACCCTTGCGGCCCTGGGCCTCGTGCACGGTGGCGACGCCGAGCTGGCCGAGGGTGTCGATCACCTCCGGCTCGGCGCGGCGGATAGTGCGCACCACGTAGCCGGTCTTGCCGATCAGTTCGCTCATGCCAGGTTCTCCGTCACCCGCGGGAAGATGCTCTGGTAGCCCTCGGCGTAGACGATGTCGCGGCTGGAGGCGATGCCGACGTTGCGCTTGGCCTGCACGCCGCGCTGCAGGGCGACCCGGGTGTAGTACTCCCACAGGTGTTCCTGGCCGGCCATGCACTGGATCGCGGCGTACTTGCGCTCCCAGACCGAGGTGATGTCCAGCAGCACGTCCGGGCGCCATTCGCATTGCTCGGGCTGGTGCGGCTCGAAGCTGTACACCGGCGGCGCGCCGACGATCTTCTCGCCGGGACGGTAGCCTTCGGCCTGGGCGATGATTCGCGCTTCCTGGGCCAGGTGCATGGCCAGGGGGTGGTCGTAGTTGTACGGGTCCTTCAGCGAGTGGCTGAGGACGAATTCCGGTTGCACCCGGCGGAACACGTCGGCGAGGCGAAACAGGGTGTCCTTGTCGGCGCGCATCGGATAGTCGCCGATATCGAAGAACTCGACGCTGGCCCCCAGCACCTCGGCGGCGGCTTCGGCTTCCTGGCGGCGCGCGGCCTTGACCTTGTCCTCGGTCATCTCGCCCTTGCGCCACAGCTTGGCCGACTCGCCGCGTTCGCCGAACGACAGGCAGACGATATGCACCGCATAGCCCTGCTCGGCGTGCAGGGCGATGGCGCCGCCGGCGCGCCAGACGAAATCGGCGGAATGGGCGCTGACCACCAGCGCGGTTTTCGGGGTCGGATTCATGGGGCAAGGCTCCTGCTGGGTTTTGCCCAAGGATGTCAGCCGGGGTGTTGGCGGGGTAATGCGTAGGCCTGAGGGGGGTATGCGTTTTGCTTATTGCCCGTTATAGAAGTCGCGCGCATAGTTCCGGCGCGACGCAACCGTTGTGGGAGCGGGTTCACCCGCGATTGCGATACTGAATTCACCGACGTCATCGCGGGTAAACCCGCTCCCACAGGGGCCGCGTCACACTTTAGATCTGTTCTATGCGCGACAGCGCAGCCTGAAAGGCTGGGCGGATTCCCACAGTGTTCGCGTTGCACCCATGCAGCAATAGCGCTGGTCCATACGCCACAACAAGGAAAACCAGGCACATGCCAACCGACGAACCGATCAACCTGATGCAGGTCCGCGCCTTCGTCCGGGTTGCCGACCTGGGCAGCGTGTCCAGGGCCTGCGAGACGCTGTTCCGCGCCCAGTCGGTGGTGACCCGGGCCATCTCCGAGCTGGAGGCGCGTCTCGCTGTGCCGCTGTTCGAACGCCATGCCAACGGCATGCGCCTGACCACCCAGGGCGAGCATGTACTGCCCCGCGCGCGGCGCGTGCTGGCGGAACTGGACACGGTACCGCGCCTGCTCGGCGCCAGCGCCGACATCGAGCCGCTGTACCTGTTCCAGGCCCGCCGCTTGCAGGTGTTCGCCAAGCTCTGCGAAAGCCGCCACATGCAGACCGTCGCCAGCCATTTCGGCCTCAGCCAGCCGGCGGTCAGCGCGGCGCTCAAGGTGCTGGAAGGGGGGGCCGGGCAGGCCTTGTTCGAGCGCACGCCACGGGGCCTGCAACCGACCCGGGCAAGCCAGGAAATCGTCTTCCCGATCCGCCGGGCATTGAATGAATTGCGCCATATCGATACCGACCTGGATGCCCTGCGCGGCACGCTCCAGGGCGTGGTGCAGGTCGGTGCGCTGCCGCTGGGACGCACGCGGATCCTGCCCGAAGCCATCGTGCGCCTGATCGCCGAACACCCCGGCATCCACGTGATCACCAACGAAAGCCCGTTCGACCTGCTGGCCACCGAGCTGCGGTCGGGGGACGTGGATTTCATCTTCGGCGCACTGCGCGGCAGCAGCTACGCCAGCGACCTGAGTGGCGAGGCGCTGTGGTCGGAGAACATGGTGGTGCTGGCGCGGCGCGAGCACCCGCTGCATGGCCGGCGCCTGGATGCCCGGGCCCTGGCCGATGCGCAATGGGTGCTGCCACGGGCGGGATCGCCGGCGCGGCAGCTGGTGGACGACAGCTTTGCCGCCCAGGGCCTAGCGCCGCCACGACCACGGGTGGAAAGTGCCGACCTGGCGATCATCCGTGGCCTGCTATTGCGCTCGGACATGCTGGCGATCGTCTCGGCGCACCAGCTGGAGCACGAGATCGAACGCGAAGAGCTGCGCATCCTGCCGCTGGCACTGGCCGCCACCACCCGCGCCATCGGCCTCACCTGCCGCACGGCGAGCCTGCACTCGCCGCTGGCCGAGGCGCTGATGGCGACCCTGCGCCAGGTGGTCGCCGAACTGCCGGATCAGAGCAGCTTGAACGGGTAGTTGAAGATCAGGCGGTTCTCGTCGAAGCGGGTGCCGTTGCCCCAGTCGCGGCGCTGGCTGGAGTTGCGCCACTTGACGTTGAGGTTTTTCAGCGGACCGGACTGCACGGTGTAGGCCACCTCGGTCTCGCGGCCCCACTCGCGACCGTCGTCGGTGCTTGCGTTGTGCACGTCGTGGCCTTGCAGGTAGCGGTTCATCAGGGTCAGGCCGGGGATGCCCAGCGCGGCGAAGTCATAGTCGTGGCGCAGTTGCCAGGAGCGCTCGCCGGCGTTCTCGTAGCTGGAGTTGAAGGTGTCGTTGGCCAGCACGCCGCCGCTGGTACCGTTGACCCGGAACCATTCGTCGTCGCCCATCACCTTCTGCAGGCCGAGGTAGAAGGTGCTGCCGCCATGCCGCGCCGAGAACAGCCCGCTGGCCGTACGGTTGTCCAGCTCGCCGGCCCGGGCGGCGCCATCGTCCTTGCCGAGGAACCAGCCGAGGTTGGCGCCCAGCACCCAGTCGCCCACGGGCTGGCTGTGTTGCAGGGTCAGGTAGTGCTGGCGGTAGATGTCCTGCAGTTGCGCGCTCCACAGGCCGACCAGGGTGCGTTCCTGGTTGAAGCGCAGCTCGCCGCCGGCGAAGTTGAAGCGGTCGGAGGTGAAGCCCGGACGGTTGAACAGCGACATGTTCTCGCGGCTGGCGTCGTTGCGCGGGCTGTTCTGGCGCATCTGCCCGCCATACAGGGTCAGGCCGTCGATCTCCCGCGAGGTGACCTGCGCCCCCTGGAACGTCTGCGGCAGCGAACGGGCGTCGTCCGAGCGCAGGATCGGCAGCACCGGCGACCATTCGCCGACCTTCAGTTCGGTCTTCGAGAAGCGCACCTTGCCGGCCACCGCCATGCGTCCGTAATCGTCGGCCGGGTGGCCGCCGTCGTGGACCGGCAGCAACTGGGTATTGGTGGTGCCCTGGCCACCGTCCAGCTTGAGGCTGTACAGCCCCAGTACATCCAGGCCGAAGCCGACGGTGCCCTGGGTAAAGCCGGATTTCGCGTCGAGGATGAAGCTTTGCGTCCATTCCTCGGCCTTGCCCTGGCTGGTGGCATCGACGAAGTTGCGGTTGAGGTAGAAGTTGCGCAGGGTCAGGGTGCTGCTGGCGTCATCGATGAAACCGGCGGCCAGGGCCGGCAGCGGCAGGGCGCAGGCCACGGCCAGGGTGTTGAGGCGGAACAAGCGGCGAGTGGTGTTCATTGTTGTTGTTATTCCATGCGTTGGACACGGCGCTGCCGCCCGGCGCAGGTTGCGCAGGCAGGCGACGCCAGGGGGTTATCGCCCCGGCGAGCGGGGCGAGGGATGGTTCAGTCGGCCTTGCCGGCGACCGAGTACAGCACTTGCTGGTTGCGGGTCTTCATGAAGTCCTGGAGGCTCTGGCCGCGCATGGCGGCGTAGATGTCCAGGTTGGAGATGCCCAGCACCGCGCCGAGCTTTTCCAGGACGAAGAAGATCGCGCCGTAGTGGATCAGCCCGCGCCAGTCGCGGCGGCGCAGCAGGTCGCGCTCTTCTGCGCTGAGTCCGGCTTCTTCGTACATCGCTTCCGGCTCCTGCAGGAAGCGCGCGCGCCAGGCCGGCTCGATCATGCGGTGGAGGAACTTGTTCAGGCGATAGCCGCGGGCGCTGCGCTCCAGGGTGAAGGGGTAGGTGCCTTCAAGCTGTTCCGCACCGGCCAGTTGATGGCCCATGTGCGCCAGGTGCCGGGCGTTGACCTCGGCCGGCAGCGGGCGATCACGGTTCTCCAGGAGCAGGGTGGCGATGCCGGTCATCGACGGCAGGTAGTAGTCGTAGTGCAGTTGCTCGACATTGGCCGACAGGGCGCCGCGCATGATCAGCCAGGTGATCACCTCCGCGCCTTCCATGCCGCCCAGGCGGGCGTATTCGGCCTGGGTCAGGCGGGTCAGTTGCTGCGGGTCGTTGACGAACAGGTCGATGAACTGCGCGTCCCATTCCGGATTGTTGAAGCCGCAGCGCTCGCCATGCACCTGGTGCGACACCCCGCCGGTGGCGACGATGGCCACCTTGAGGTCTTCCGGGTAGCTTTCGATGGCCCGGCGCAGGGCCTGGCCGAGCTTGTAGCAGCGCGCTGCGCTGGGGATCGGGAATTGCAGCACGCCGACCTGCAGCGGCACGATCTGCACCGGCCAGCCTTCTTCGCAGGGCAGCAGCGCCGACATCGGCGAGAAGAAGCCGTGGTCCAGCGGCTTGTCGCGGAAGAAGCTCATGTCGAACTCGTCGGCCATCAGGCTCTGGCCGATATGCCGGGACAGCGCCGCATGGCCGCCGATGGCCGGCAGGTCACGCGGGTTGCCGCCTTCGTCGGCGACGCCGTACTGCTCGTCGACACCCAGGGCGAAGGCGCTGTAGTGGTCGAAGAAGAACGAGGTGACGTGGTCGTTGAAGATGTAGAACAGCACATCCGGCCGGCGCGCCTGGAGCCAGGCCTTGACTGGCTCGAAGCTCTCGAAGATCGGCGCCCAGGCGGCTTCCTCCTGCTTGTCGTGGTCGATGGCGAAGCCGATGGTCGGGGTGTGGGAGACGGCGAGTCCGCCGATGATGCGTGCCATGACGAGGTCCTTGATCGTTGAAAGTTAGTGCGCCAGCAGTGCCTGGCCGGCGCGGCGCCGCGCATGGCCGTTGACGAGGATGGCAGCGGCGGCGATGAACGCCGGGGTGCCCAGCAGGGTGAACAGCAGTGGCAAGCCGAGGCCCAGGCTGAGCACCGCGCCGCCGACCAGCGAGCCGAAGATCGCGCCGAAACGTCCGATACCCAGCATCCAGCTTACGCCGGTGGCGCGGAAGTCGGTGGGGTAGTAGCCGGGGGCGAAGGCATTCAGGCCGGTCTGTGCGCCGCTCATGCAGAAGCCGGCGGCCAGTACGCCCACGGCCAGCAGGCTGGATTCCAGGCTCAGGGCGCCGAGCAGGAGGATGCACAGGCCGCCCAGCACATAGGCACTGGCGATCACCCCGTTGGGGTTGCGCTTGTCCATGATCCAGCCCACCACCAGCGCACCCACGGTGCCGCCGATCTGGAACAGGCCGGTGATGGTGGCGGCGCGTTCGATGCTCAGGCCGCTGTCGCGCAGCAGGGTCGGCAGCCAGCCCATGGTCAGGTAGATCACCAGCAGGCCCATGAAGTAGGTCAGCCACAGGGCCAGGGTGCCCAGGCGGTAACGCGGGATGAACAGCTGGCTTACCGGCGCCTTGCCTTGCAGCGGCGGCTCGGCGACGTAGAAGCGGGTATCGCTGGCGAAGCGCCCGCCGAGCTTGCCCAGGGCCTTGGCGATCTGGCTCGACGGAGCGCCGCGCACGGCGAGGAAGTGCGCCGACTCCGGCAACAGCGCCCAGAGGAACGGCAGCAGCATCAGCGGCAGGATGCCTCCCGCCAGCAGTACCGCTTGCCAGCCATGGAGCGGAATCAGCCACGCAGCGAGGAAACCACCGGCGCCGGAACCGAGGTTGAAACCGGTGAACATCAGGGTGATCAGCAACGAGCGGTTGCGTTCGGGCAGATATTCGCTGAGCAGGGTGGTGCAGTTGGGCAGGGCGGCGCCGAGGGCGATGCCGATCAGCAGGCGCAGCCCGGCCAGTTCCCAGGGATTGCGGGCGAAGGCACAGCCGAGGCTGAGCAGGGCAAAGCCGGTGACCGCGATCAGCAGTACCTTCTTGCGCCCGAGACGGTCGGCGTAGGGGCCGGCGGTCAGTGCGCCGATGGCCAGTCCGACCATGCCGGCGCTCATCACCGGGCCGAAGGCGGCGCGGGACAGTCCCCACTCCTGCATCAGCGACGGGGCGATAAAGCCCATGACCGCGACGTCGAAGCCGTCGAACAGCACGATCAGGAAACACAGGCCGAGGATCAGCCACTGGTAGCCCGCCACGGGGCGGTTGTCGATCCACGCCTTGACGTCGACAGATTCATTGAGCATTCGGATTCACCTTTTGTTTTTGTAAGGGTGAACAACGCGCCAGCCTTCGAAAACATTGACGGCTGGCGCTGAGCCACCTGGCCGCCATGGGGCGAGGTTTGACTCTAAGGCCGAATGCGTGGGGGATGCCTCTGGGAAATCCTTAAGCGGATATCGAATATGTTTATAGGGTCTCTGTTGCGCTACTTGTGACGCCCAGCAGGCGCAGGGCCAGCTGGTGGAAATGGGCATGCAGGCGTGGCGCGTTCCAGGTGTCTGCCAGCTGGCGCAGGGCATGGGCGCCGCCAAGCAGGGCCATGATCGCCACGGCGGCGTCCTGGGCCTCGCGGCGTGGCAAACCGTCGCGTTCCAGCAGGCGTTGCAACTGGCCGCCCAGGCCGGGGGCGTGGCGCTCCAGCCACTGCCGTTGCTCGCCGGGCAGGTGGCGGACCTCGTGTTCGAGGATCAGCGACTCCGCCGGGTTGGCGGCTTGCCGGTCGAGGACAAAGGCGATGAACGCGCGTAGCTTGCCGGCTTTACTCGTGGCGCGGGAGCGGGCTTTCCAGGCGGCGTCGCGCTGCTGGTGCAGGTCGAGCAGGACGTACAGCAGCAGTTCCTGCTTGCCGGCGACATGGTGGTAGAGGCTGCCGGGCAGCAGCCCGGCGCGGCTGGCCAGCTGGCGCATGGACATGGCGCCGTAGCCGACCTCGGCCAGCAGGTCGCGGGCGGCGTCGAGGATGTAGCGGGCGCATTGCGGCGACTGGGTTGCAGTCTGGGGCATGGCAAGGTCTCCGTTACGAACGGTTCTTGTGGGTGTACCTCGTGGGAGCGAGCTTGCTCGCGAAGGGCTGCAAAGCGGCCCCAAAACCTGCCATGTCAATGTTCCAGGATGAATTGGACCAACCAGGCACTGAATCCGAAATGTCATCTGAAAGAGAGTCGTGCTGGATGGTCTTGGGGCCGCTGTGCGGCCCTTCGCGAGCGAGCTCGCTCCCACGGGTTTATCCGGCCCGTTGCAGGATCGCCCGGGCCCGGGCGATCACCGGCGCGTCGACCATCTGCCCGTCGAGCACGAACACCCCGGCGCCGCTGGCGGCCGCGGCATCGACCCGTCGCGCCCAGTCCAGTTCCTCCTGGCTCGGACGCAGCGCCTGGTGGATCACCGCGACCTGCGCCGGGTGAATGCACAAGGCGCCGCCGAAGCCCATGTCCCGGGCGAACTCCACGCTTTCCCGCAGCCCCTCGCTGTCGCCGATATCCGGATGCACGCCGTCCAGCGCCGGGGCCAGCCCGGCCACGCGGCTGTGCAGCAGCACCGCGTAGCGGGCCTGGTCGAGCACCTGGCCGGCGGCGCGGCTGGCCTGGCGCAGGTTGAGGTCGAGGCCGAGGTCGAGGCTGCCGAACGACAGGCGCTCAACGCCCTCGCACTGCGCCAGCTCGGCCACGGCAGCGAGGCCCCTGGCGCTCTCGATGATCGGCCAGACCGGTTTGCCGGTCAGTCGGGCCAGGGCTATCTGGGCCGGTGTCTCCGCCTTGGGCAGGAGGATGCCGATGACGCCGGGATATCGCCGGCAGAGCGCCAGGTCGGCTTCATGGGCCCAGTGCCCGGGAGCATTGACCCGCACCAGCAGGCGCGCGTCGCCATGGTTGGCCAGGTACTGGTCGAGGTTGTCCCGGGCCTGTTCCTTGAGGGCTTCCTCCACGGCGTCCTCAAGGTCGACGATGACCCGGTCGGCGCCGCTGGCCAGGGCCTTGGCGATGCGTTCCGGGCGGGTTGCCGGGACGAACAGTGCGCTGCGGATCACCTTCATGCCGAGGCCTCCATGACGAATTCGATTTCACCCAGTTGCGCGCTGCCCTCCTGGTTGCCGGCCCAGACCTGCGCCTTGCCCGGTTCGACGATACGTCCGCCAACCTCGAAAGGCGTTGGTGCGATCAGCGGGCGCACACCGCGGAAGCTGAAGCGGCGCACCTGCAGTCCAGGGTGGGCACGCAGGAAGGCGCGCAGGTTGAGGGTGGCGATCAGCGGGCCGTGCACCACCAGCCCTGGATAGCCTTCGGTCGCGGTGACATAGGGCCAGTCGTAGTGGATGCGATGGCCGTTGAAAGTCACCGCCGAATAGCGGAATAGCAGGGTAGGCGAGGGCTCGACCGCTTCGCGCCATTCGCTTGGCGGCAGTGGATCGGTGCCACCCAGCTTGGGCGGTGTCGGCTCGCGGTAGACGATGTCCTGCTCGTCGAGCAACACGCATTCGCCGTCCTGGTAGAACTCGTGGCGCACGGTGACGAACAGCAGCGAGCCGGTGCGTCCGTGCTTTTCCTTGACCTTGAGGATGGTCGACAGGCGGTCCACCTCGGCGCCGACCCGCAGCGGCCGGCGGAACTCCAGGCGACTGCCGGCCCACATGCGGTTGCGCCCGTCCGCCGGCGGCAGGAAGCCGCCGCGGGCGGGATGGCCGTCGGCGCCAAGGCCGTGTTCCGCCACCGGCTCCTGGAAGAACGCCCAGTGCCACAGGGGTGGCAGGGCTTCGCCGGGGGCCGGCGCGGGTTCACTCAAGGTCGCGGCGATGCGCTTGACCAGGTTGTGGCTGATCTGGTCGCGGCTTTCTTCGACCCGGCCAATCCAGGCACGGGGGTCAGGCTTGTTCATGGGCGCTACTCCGGAAAAGGGCTGGTCATCAGATGGCGCCATCGGCGCGCAGGCTGGCGATGCGTTCGGCATCGAGGCCGAGTTCGCCGAGCAGTCGTTCGGTGTGCTCGCCCAGCGCCGGGACCGGGTCCATGCGCGGGCTGAAGGCATTGCTGCTGGCCGGCGGCAACAGGGCCGGAATGGCTTCCGCCGAGGTCTGCACCTGGCGCCAGCGCTGGCGTGCCTGCAACTGCGGGTGCTGCCACACGCCCTGCATGTCGTTGACCCGGGCATTGGCGATCTGCGCCCGCTCCAGGCGCGCGATCACCTGGTCGAAGGTCAGCGGCGCAAAGGCCGCGACGATCAGCGCCCGCAGCGCCTCGCGGTTTTCCACCCGGCGGAAGTTGGCATCGAAACGTTCGTCCGTCGCCAGCTCCGGGCGCTCCAGCACCGTGTTGCAGAACCCTTGCCACTCACGCTCGTTCTGCAGGCCGAGCATCACCGTGCTGCCGTCGCCGATGGGGAAGGGCCCGTAAGGGTAGATGGTGGCGTGGGCGGCGCCGGCCCGTGGCGGTGGCGGCGCACCTTCGTAGGCGTAGTACAGCGGGTAGTTCATCCACTCCACCAGGCTTTCCAGCATCGACACGTCGACATGGCTGCCGCTGCCGGTCTTGTCGCGTAGCAGCAGGGCCGAGAGGATGCCGGTGTAGCCATACATGCCGGCCGCGATATCGGCGATGGAGCAACCGGCCTTGGCCATGGCGTCCTCACCGGGGCCGCCGGTGACCGAGAGGAAGCCGCCTTCGCTCTGGATCAGCAGGTCGTAGGCTTTCTTGTCCTGGTAGGGACCGCCCACGCCGTAGCCGGAAATATCGCAGACGATCAGCCGGGGAAAACGCTCGTGCAGTGCCTCGAACGACAGGCCCAGGCGCGCGGCGGCGCCCGGGGCGAGGTTCTGCACCAGCACGTCGGCCTCGCCGAGCAGGCGCTGCAGCACTTCGCCGGCGGCGTCCTGCTTGAGGTCCAGGGTCAGGCTCTGCTTGGAGCGGTTGGTCCAGACGAAGTGCGAGGCCAGGCCGTTGACGCGCTGGTCGTAGCCGCGGGCGAAGTCGCCTGTTCCCGGACGTTCCACCTTGATCACCCGGGCGCCGAGGTCGGCCAGCTGGCGGGTGCAGAAGGGCGCGGCGATGGCATGTTCAAGGCTGACCACGGTGATGCCGTCGAGGGGGCGCGGAGCTGTGGGCTGGAGCATCGTGTTGTTCTCTCTGTTCAGCGTCACGGGTTCAGAACGACCGCGGCAGTTCCAGCAGGTGCTCGGCCACGTAGGACAGGATCAGGTTGGTGGAGATCGGCGCTACCTGGTACAGGCGGGTCTCGCGGAACTTGCGCTCGACGTCGTATTCATTGGCGAAGCCGAAGCCACCGTGGGTCTGCAGGCAGGCGTTGGCCGCTTCCCAGCTGGCCTTGGCCGCCAGGTACTTGGCCATGTTCGCCGCCGCCCCGGCATTGCGCCCGCTGTCGTATTCCTCGCAGGCGCGCCAGCGCATCAGGTCGGCCGCCTCGATCTCGATATGGGCCTCGGCGATGGGGAACTGCACGCCCTGGTTCTGCCCGATGGGGCGGCCGAACACCACGCGGTCGCGGGCGTACTGGCTGGCCTTCTCGACGAACCAGCGGCCATCGCCGATGCACTCGGCGGCGATCAGCGTGCGCTCGGCATTGAGGCCGTCGAGGATGTAGCGGAAACCCTTGCCTTCCTCGCCGATCAGGCTGCTGGCGGGGATCTCCAGGTTGTCGAAGAACAGCTCGTTGGTCTCGTGGTTGACCAGGTTGGCGATGGGCTGCACGGTCAGGCCGTTGCCGATGGCTTCGCGCAGGTCGACGAGGAAGATCGACATGCCGTCGACCTTCTTCTGCACCTCGGCCAGCGGCGTGGTGCGCGCCAGCAGGATCATCAGGTCGGAATGCTGCACCCGCGAGATCCACACCTTCTGGCCGTTGATCACGTACTTGTCGCCACGGCGCACCGCGGTGGTCTTGATCTTCGTCGTGTCGGTGCCGGTGGTGGGCTCGGTGACGCCCATGGACTGCAGGCGCAGTTCGCCGCTGGCCAGCTTCGGCAGGTAGTAGGCCTTCTGCTCGGCGCTGCCGTTCCTGAGCAGGGTGAACATGTTGTACATCTGCCCATGGATGGTCCCGGAATTGCCACCGCAGTAGTTCACCTCTTCGAGGATCACCGAGGCCTCGGCCAGGCCCAGGCCGGAGCCGCCGAATTCCTCGGGGATCATCGCCGAGAGCCAACCGGCCTCGGTCATGGCGCTGACGAAGGCTTCGGGAAAGCCTTTTTCTTCGTCGATCCGGCGCCAGTATTCGGCGGGAAATTCGGCGCAGAGGGCGCGCACGCCTTCGCGGATGGCGTTCAGTTGTTCGTCGTTGCGAGTGTTCATTGTTGTTGTCCTCGAAGGGAGACGCGAGCGCCGACGGGCGTCGTGGGCGTGCCGGCGCTCGCGTCCCGGCAGGCGATTCAGAGCGGTTGCAGGCCCAGGGCGGCGCGGAAGCGGTTCTTGATGTAGTGCCCGTCGCGTGGTGGCAGTACCCGCGGCAGGTTCTCGGCCTTGATCTTCACGGTCGCCAGTTTCAGGCCATCGCGGGCGGCGGCCCGTTCACGCAGGGCGTGGACACCGTCCAGGTCGCGGATCTCGTCGGTCCAGGCGAAGCCGCAGGTCCGGGCCACCTGGTCCAGGTGCACGCCGAAGCCGGCGTGGCTGACCTGCATGCCGGTCTCGCCGAAGTGACCGTTGTCGAGCACGGCGACGGTGAGGTTGGCCGGTTGCTGCAGGGCCACGGTGGCGAGGGCGCCGAGGCCCATCAGCAGTTCGCCGTCACCGGTGATCACCAGGACCTGCTTGTCCGGTTGCGCGTTGGCCAGGCCGAGACCGACGGTCAGGGCGCTGCCCATGGCGGCCCACAGGTAGTAATTGTTGGCATGGTCGCCGGCCGCCATGACGTCGTAGGAGGCCGAGCCCAGGCCCGTGACCACCAGCAGGTCGCTGCGATCGGCCAGCAGGGTACGCACCACCTCGCGGCGGCACAGCGTGTGGTTGGCGCTTACTTGACCCATTTCTTTTCTCCGATCAGGCGCTGGCCGAGCAGCAGGGCGGTGGCGGAATCGCCGTTGAAGGCCATGGTCGCGGCGCCGTGCAGCAGCGGGGCGACGTCGGCGGGGACATCGGCGCGCCAGGTCATCACGTTCATCAGTTGCAGGGCGCGTTCGGTGGCCTGACCCATGGGGTTCTGCCAGGCGTTGAACTCGGCCCAGTCGCCGCGCATGGTCACCACCATCAGCAGCGGGAAGCCGGCGCAGACCTGCAGGGCCAGGGTGTTGATGCAGTTGCCGACGCCGCTGGACTGCATCAGCAGGGCGCCGCGCTCGCCGCCGAGCCAGGCGCCGGCGAGGTAGCCGATGCCTTCTTCCTCGGTGGTCAGGACCACGGCCTTGATGTCCGGGTCCGCGTAGGACATGCGGATCGCCGCCGAATGGCCGGCGTCCGGGACGAACACCACGTGTTTCACATCGTGGGCCTTGAGCACGCGGAACACGTCCTCCTGCCAGTCCTGTCCCACGGTTGGTTCTGTTTCCAGCGTTGACATGCCAGTCTCCCAAGCAGTGCTGTTTTTGTGTTTCAGCTCATTCTGGGATGGCCGGGCGGCGGCGACGACTACCGTTTTTCTCTTTGAGATATGCCGGATTTCTATAGCTGGAGGGTGTTGGCGGCCTTGCCGGTGCGGCGGCGATAACCGCAGGACATGGCTGCGGCGTCCATAGCGTCGGGGCATAGCTGGTATGCCCCGGCGGGCCTTGGTGGGTGGGGAAGCGCTGGGTAACGTGCGGACCAGCGCCGTCGACTGGTCATGCGCTGTCTGAGTATGCGGTTTTTGTGGTGCTGATGCTGCGTGCATATCCGGGCACGGCGGTGACCCCGCCGGCCCTTTCCGCCTTTACGGCGGCTTACTTTTTTCTTGGAAAAAGTAAGCAAAACCGCCTGCTCCTGCATCCGGCCCTACGCTACGCTCCGGGTCCCCTCCCTCCGGTGTCTTGCAGGGGCTGCGCGGCCTACGATTTGCTGCGCAAATCTTCATCTCGCGTCTTCGGCTATCGCCGACGGCTA
>NZ_JAZDQN010000055.1:0-36739 GCF_036324125.1 Pseudomonas ulcerans
GGGGCGTTGTGGTTGGGTTTTACCCGTGTTTTCTCTTTTGGCACACCTTCCACACACGGGGTTAAACCCCGCTCCCACAAGGTCCGCGTCGCTCTAATAGGCTTTGCTATTTTTCTTCGGCCTTCTTCGCCTTCCCGCCCTTCACCAGCCCGTAGCGAATCTCCTTCGACGGCCCATAGCCATAGAACGAGGTGTAGCACTTGCTGAAATGGCTCGGCGAAACGAAACCGCAGGCCAGCGCCACGTCGATCAGCAGCAGGTCGGAATGCTGCAGCAGGCGCCGGCTTTCGGTGATGCGCAGCTCCAGGTAGTAGCGCACGGGCGTGGTGCCCAGCTGGGTCATGAACAGCCGCCCTATCTGTCGCTTCGAGCGCCCGACATAGTGCGCCAGCTGATCCTGGCTCAACGGTTCCTCGATATTGGCGCTCATCAGGTTGATGGCTTCGCGCAGCGGTTCGCTCATCTTTTCGTGCAGGGTCGGGCGGGCGCGGCGGTAGCGTGATTCCTCGAATGCCAGGATGTCGACGATGGCATCCACCAAGCCACGGCCGCAGCGGCTGTTGATCCACTCCAGGACCAGGTGGAAGCCCCCCGCCGGGCTGGCGGCGGTCAGCCGGTCGCGGTCGACCATGTAGCTTTCGCTGGTGACCTGGCTGTCCTTGGCGATCTCGGCCACCGCCGCCCGGTGCTCGGGATGCACCGCGCAGCGATAGCCGTCGAGCAACCCGGCCTGGCCGAGGAACCAGGCACCATTCCACAACCCGGCCAGGGCCACGTGCTTTTCATGGGCGCGGTGCAGCACCTGCACCAGCTCGGGAATCGGCCGCAGCACCGTGCGCAGCCCGCCGCAGACCACCAGCAGGTCGAGGTCGTCGAGGTTCGCCGAGTTGAGCGGCGCGTCCGGGCAGATCACCAGCCCCAGGTCGCTGACCCGCGAGCCGCCGTCGAGGGTGAAGGTGCGGGTGGTGAACGACGCCGCCTGGATCAGGTTGGCGGTCACCAGGGTGTCCAGGGCCTGGGTGAAGGCCGGCAGGGAGAAGTGTTCGAGCAGGATGAAGCCGACCCGGCCCTGTCCGCCGGCCGCTTGGCCCTTTTCGCCAGTGAAGCGCAGGTTCGAACCCTGCATGGCATCACTGAAATGCCTTCTTTCAACCACGTTATGTCTTCCACTCTTGTTCTCTGGAGAGCGCCGAAACGTCGAAACCGCCACGCCGACGGGCATCGATGAATGATGCACGCCGGCGTGGCGGTGTCCAACTGTCCTTCAGCTTTTTCTGTCTATGCCCGGATCCGGCGACCTTGCAAGGCACCTCGCGACAGCCGGTCGAGCAACAGGGCCACGGCGACGATCGCCAGGCCCGCACGCAGGCCGAGGCCCATTTCCATCCGGGTCAGGCCGCGGGTCACTTCCGCGCCGAGGCCACCCGCCCCCACCAGCCCGGCCAGGACCACCATGGCCAGGGACAGCAGGATGCATTGGTTGAGGCCCACCAGCAGGGTCGGCATGGCGGTGGGCAGTTCGATCTTCAGCAGGATCTCCCGCGGCGAGGCGCCCATGGCCTTGCCCAGCTCCAGCAGGTCGCCACGCACGCCGTTGAAGGCCAGGGTGGTCAGGCGCAGCATCGGCGGGATGCCGTAGATGATGGTGGCGAGGATCGCCGGGACCTTGCCCAGGCTGAACACCATCACTGCCGGAATCAGGTAGACCCACGGCGGCACGGTCTGCATCACGTTGAGGATCGGGCTGAGCACCGCGTCGAGGCGCTTGATCCGCGAGGCCGCGACGCCGACGGGAAAGGCCACCGCCACCGAGATCAGCACCGCCACCGTGACCAGGGCGATGGTCTGCATCGAGGCCACCCAGAACCCGGACAGCAGGCAGAAGCCGAGCATGACCACGGCGAGGATCGCCGCGCGCAGGTTGACCAGGAAGAACGCGGCCACGGCCACCAGGGCGATCATGCCGTAGGGCGGGATCACCAGCAGCACGCCTTCGATGCCGCCGAGGACGGTTTCGATAAAGCGGCTGATCATGGCGAACAGCCCGTGCAGGTTGGCGTTCAGCCAGTCCACCGATGGTGCCAGCCAGGCGCCCGGGGAAAACTTGATATCAGCGGGATTCATGGCGCAGCCCTCCGGCCGATGCGGGTCGCGCTCTGGGCCATGCGGTCGAGGATCAGGGTGAGGATGACGATGGCGATGGCGGCGTTGATCGACATGGCGATGTCCAGGGTGCGGATCGCCCCGTAGATCACTTCGCCCAGGCCGCCGGAGCCGACGATGCCGGCGATCACCACCATGCCGAAGGCCATCATCAGGCCCTGGTTGACCCCGGCCATGATGCTCGGCAGGGCGAACGGCAGGCGGATCTTGAAGAACTGCTGCCAGCCGGTGGTGCCGGTGGCCTGGCCGAGTTCGATAAATACCTTGGGCGTCTGGCGGATGCCCAGGGAGGTCAGGCGCACCACCGGCGGCACGGCGACGATGAAGGTGGCCACCAGCGCGGTGCCGGGGCCGTAGCCCAGCAGGGCGATGGCCGGCAGCAGGTAGATGTAGGGCGGCAGGGTCTGGATCAGGTCCAGCACCGGCTCGCTCAGGCGGTCCAGGGACGGCATCAACCCGGCGGCGACACCCAGGGGAATGCCGACGACCAGCGCCATGCTGGTGGCCGACAGCACCAGCGCCAGGGTGCTCATGGTCTGCGGCCACAGGCCCATGGCCACGCACAGCACCAGGCCGACCATGGTCCCCACGGCGAAGCGCCAACTGGCGGTGAGGCGCCAGCCAAGCACGCCGAAGGCCAGGATCACGGCCCAGAACGGCAGCCACGTCAGGCCGTTGTAGATGGCCTGGTAGCCGGCGTGCAGCACGTCGTTGAGGCCGTCGAAGAACCAGGCGCCGTTGTCCGACAGCCATTCGAGCCGTGCATCGACGAACTCGTCGAAGGCCACGGCGAATTCCGCGGGGCTCATAGCGCGTGCTCCGCTTGTACCGCCGGCTGCTCCAGCGCCGGTGCGCCCTGCACGCCCCGCAGCAGGTCCTGCTGGGTGATCACGCCAAGCACCTGGCCGTTTTCCACCACTGCCAGGGCGTCGCCGCCGGAGCCGATCATCAGGTTGATCAGGGCATCGAGGTCGGCCTGCGGGCCGGCGCTCGGCAGGCGGGCGCTATCCAGCCCCGGGTGCGCCGCCAGCGGCGACATGATCGAGTGGGCCTTGACCAGGTGCAGGCGCGAGATGCCGGCGACGAACTCCGCCACATAGTCATCGGCGGGCTTGAGCACGATGTCCTCGGCGGTGCCCTCCTGGATGATCACCCCGTCCTTCATGATGGCGATGCGATCGCCGATGCGGATCGCCTCTTCCAGGTCGTGGGTGATGAAGACGGCGGACTTGCCCAGGGACTTGGTCAACTGGCGGAACTCGTCCTGCAGCTGGCGGCGGATCAGCGGGTCGAGGGCGCTGAACGGCTCGTCCATGAGGATGACTTCCGGGTCCGAGGCGATGGCCCGGGCCAGGCCGACCCGTTGCTGCATGCCGCCGGAGAGTTCGTCCGGATAGCGCGCGGCCCAGTCGCTCAGGCCGACTTTCGCCAGGGCCTGCTCGGCGATCTTGTGCCGTTCGGCCTTGGACACGCCCCGCACTTCGAGGCCGAAGGCGGCGTTCTCCAGCACCGTGCGGTGCGGCAGCAGGGCCACGCTCTGGAACACCATGCCGATGTGCCGCGCGCGGGTTTCGCGCAGGGCAGCAGCATCGAGGCTGGCGATATCCTTGCCCTTGATCAGGATCTGCCCGGAGGTGGGATCGATCAGCCGGTTGAACATGCGGATCAGGGTGGACTTGCCGCTGCCGGACAGGCCCATGATGCAGTAGATCTCGCCGCGCCTGACCTTGAGGCTGACGTTGGAGACACCGACGACACAGCCATGGTCCTGAAGAATCTGCTTCTTCGACAAACCACGCTCTTTATAAGCACGCATGGCGGTATCGGCGTTCTTGCCAAAAATCTTCCAGACCGATTGGCACTCCACCAATACGTCTTCAGCTACTTCGCTTGCTGTGTTCATCTCGCACCCGTCGAACCAGAAATCTGGTTGGCTTTTTTATTACGTTCAGTTCGGCAGTGTTCAAAGCGCTGCCCGGACCAGGGCCCGGACAACGCGGTACTTCGAAATCAGTATTTTTTGATGTTTTCCCAGCGCTTGATCAGGTCGGCGTTCTTCGTCGACCAGTCCTGCACGGCCTGCTCCACGGTCTTGCCGTCCTTCATCTCGCCGTTGATCGCGGTGATGTCGGCCAGCGGCAGGTAGACCCCGGCAATCAGCTCGCGCGCCTGCGGGTAGGCGGCGGAGAAGCCCTTCTGGCCGATCCAGTAGTAGCCCTGCGGCGGGGCGAAGGAGCCTTTCGGGTCCTTGAGGAACTTCACGTCGAACTTCTGGCTCATCCACGACGGCTCCCAGGTGGTCACCGCGATCCACTCCTTGCGGTCCACGGCGGACTTGAGGGCGGCGGTCATGGCGGCGGTACTGCCTTCGAGCAGGTTGAGCTTGAGGCCGTAGTCGGTCACCGCCTTGGCGGCATCGCTCATCAGGCCCGAACCCGGCTCGATGCCGACGATCTTGTTGCCGAACTTGTCGGCGTTGGCGTTGAGCTCTTCCAGCGAGTCGATGGTGACGTACTTCGGTACGGCGATGGCCTGGTACAGGCCATGGGAAACCGGGGAGATCTTCTCCAGGCGGTTCTTGTTCTTCTTCCAGTAGTCCTGCGCGGCGTAGTCGATCTGCGAGGCGAGCAACTGGATATCACCCTTGCCCAGGGCCGCGTAGGCGATGCCCCACTCGGAGAAGTTGGTCACCTTGACGGTGTACCCGGCGTCTTCGAGGACTTTCTTGGTGACGGTGGTGATCGGGGTGAGGTCTTCCCACGACAGCGTGCCCATGGTGATGGTCTTTTCCTCGGCCTGCGCCTGGAACACCGTGAGACCGACCATTGCGAGGGTGCAAAGGGCCTTGCGGAAGAGTTTCATCGTTGTGCGTCTCCTGGTTGTGGTGCTGGCCGGGCGCTTGAGGGGCACCCGTTGATTGTTGTTGGTTTTTTCGTGCACTGCGTCTTTCACAACTTCTGGCGGGGGTTTTCTGACACCAGGATCGACCTGTTGACCCGCGCGACACCCCGGGAACACGGGTGTTGAGCCGAGATTCGCACGGGTTCGGGGGACGGTCAACGAGATTGTATTCTTTGTGTATACCAGAAGAATTCAAAAAGAATTCATCAGAAGTGCTATTTTCCCTAGTGTTTTCAGGGCTCGCGGGCCTCTGATGCGGGTAAAAAGGCTGTCGCGGGTGGACATGTCGATGGCGGGAATTGATAAGAGTGTGTCTCTTGGATGCCATAAGCATCCTCTGTGGGAGCGGGTTCACCCGCGATTGCAGTGGTGAATCCAGCATCGCAATCACGGGTGAACCCGCTCCCACAAAAACCGCACCATAGTGCCGAAACCCAATGAAACCGGGGACCAGACCCCGTCACAGCTATCCAGATAAGCAGGCCCAACCGCTCATCGAAATATCTGTAGACACATTGTCTAATCCTCACCTATAGTCGTTATACAAATTGTAGACACAACCTGATGAGTACGAAAAAGGCTCCCATGAAAGCCACTGCAACCGCCCTTTCCACTGCCGATGCCGGCCCGGACCGCAAGGCGCTTCTCGCTGAAGCCCTGCGCCGGCGCATCCTGAGCATGGAACTGGCACCCGGTGCGGTGGTGGATGAACTGGCACTGTGCGACGAGTTCGGCCTGTCCCGGCCACCCGTGCGCGAGTTGCTGCGGCAGATCGCCGCCGAGGGCTACATCGAGCTGGAAGCCAACCGCGCGCCGCGGGTGGCGGCCATGAGTCACGAGTCGTTGCGCGCCTTCTTCCTGGCCGCGCCGCTGGTGTACATCGCCACCACCCAGCTGGCCGCGACCCGCGCCACCGAGGCCGAGATCGAGGAACTGCGCCGCATCCAGGCCCGTTTCCGCCAGGCCATCGAAGAGCAGCACGTGGAAAACCGCGTCATCTACAACGACGAGTTCCATCTGGAAATCGGCAAGATGGCGCACAACGACTACCTGATGCCGAGCCTGCGCCGTGTGCTTATCGACCACGCGCGACTGGGCAAGATTTTCTACCGCCACCCGACCACCGTGGACATGCAGAAGGACCTCGAACTGGCCTGCGACCAGCACGACCAGATCATCGAGGCCATCGCCCGCCACGACACCGAGGCCGCGGGACAACTGATTCGCGAGCACATGGAGCTGTCGCGCCGGCGCATGGCGGAATACGCCGCACCGGAAGGCATGGAGGTATCGCTCGCGTTTTGAAAGACCCCGGAGCATGAAGGTTTAGCGAGGTTTCGCGACGCATTTCAGCCTGGGTGGCAACACCGGATCAAACAAGAACAGCCAGGTCCCTGAAATGACAAAAGTAACCTCGTTGCCGGCCGACGACAGTTCGTGCGGTTGGTATCACCTGAGTGCCAGGCGCACGCCTCGGCCCGCCCATTCCGGCACCAGTCATGCCCGCTGGGTGGTGCTGGGCGCCGGCTATGTCGGCCTCGCCGCCGCGCGCCAGCTGGCGCTGAATTTCCCCGATGAACAGATCCTCCTGATCGAAGCCCAGGAAGTCGGCTTCGGCACCGCCGGCCGCAACGCCGGCTTCGCCATCGACCTGCCCCACGACATCGGCGCCGAGGACTACATCGGCGACATCGATATCGCCAGGACCTGCCTGCGCATCAACATGACCGGGCAGGACTACCTCAAGGACCTGGTCGCCGAGCACGGCATCGATTGCCAGATGAAGTTCTGCGGCAAGTACCAGGCCGCCGTCGAGGATCGCGGCATCGCCGTGCTCGATGCCTACCGGCGTGGCCTGGAAAAGCTCGGCCAGCCCTTCGAGGTGATCGAAGGCGCCGACCTGCCCGACCATATCGGCACCCACTTCTACCGCAAGGCCCTGTTCACCCCCGGCACCGCGCTGATCCAGCCGTCGGCGCTGGTCAAGGGCCTGGCCGAAAGCCTGCCGGCCAATGTCAGCCTGTACGAGAACACGCCGATCCTCGACGTCGAGTACGGCGACAAGACCGTGCTGCGCCACGCTCGCGGCAGCATCAGCGCAGACAAGCTGGTGCTGGCCAACAACGCCTTCGGCGGCCACTTCGGCTTCCTCAAGGGCGCCATGTTGCCGATCTTCACCTACGCCAGCCTGACCCGGCCGATGACCGAGCAGGAACAGGCGCGCCTGGGTGGCAAGCCGTACTGGGGCGTGATCCCCGCCGATCCGTTCGGCACCACGGTACGCCGCACCCCGGACAACCGCCTGCTGATCCGCAACAGCTTCAGCTTCAACCCCGACGGCCGCGCCAATCCCAAGTACCTGCAACGCTACGTCGCCCGCCACAAGGCCTCGTTCGCCCGGCGCTTCCCGATGCTGCCGGACGTCGGTATCGAATACACCTGGGGCGGCGCCCTGGCCATGTCGCGCAACCATGAAAGCTACTTCGGCCAACTGGCGCCGAACGTGTATGGCGCGCTGTGCTGCAACGGCCTCGGCGTCACCCGTGGCACCGCCACCGGCAAGTTGCTGGCGGACTGGCTGGCCGGCGAGAAGAACGACCTGATCGACTTCCTGCTGAAGTCCCCGGGACCGAATGCCAACCCGCCGCAGCCGTTCCTGTCGATTGGCGTGAACGCCAACCTGACCTGGGGCCAGATGCGCGCCGGCAAGGAAAGCTGAAGTGCTCCTGTAGGAGCCTGGCTTGCCAGCGAAAGGACTGCACAGCAGTCCCAGAATGGTCCAGCCAACACAATTGAAGTAGCAACAAACAGTGTCGCGCCGGCCAGGCGCAAATCCCCGGACTGAAGTTCCTTTTCAGCGCCGCGGACCCGCTCGGCCGGAAAACAGGTTCGATAGTGCAGGAAACAATAATGACAACTTCCAATCAATCCGTTGAAGACGTACCCCTCAACCGCTTCCATCAATTGCTCACCGCGCGCTCCGGCGGCGGCTCGTTCGTCGACGGCTACGTCCTCAGCATCATCGGCGTGGCCATGGTGCAGATGTCCGCAGGCCTGGGCCTGACCGCCTTCTGGCAAGGCATGATCGCCGCCTCGGCGCTGATCGGCATCTTCTTCGGCGGCTTCCTCGGCGGCGCCCTGACCGATCACTTCGGGCGCAAGCGCATCTTCTTCGTCGGCCCTACCCTGTTCATCCTCGGTTCGCTGGCGCAGTTCTGGGTCGAGTCCGGCCCCATGCTGTTCGCCCTGCGCTTCCTGATCGGCGTCGCGGTCGGTATCGAATACCCGGTGGCCACCGCGCTGCTGGTGGAATTCCTGCCGAAGAAATACCGCGGCCCACGCCTGGCCACCCTGACCATCCTGTGGTTCGCCGGTGCCGCCTTCGCCTATATCGTCGGCCACTTCCTGCTCGCCTCGGAGAACGAGAACGCCTGGCGCCTGGTGCTGGCCAGCCCGGTGGTGATCGGCGCGATTCTCTTCGGCCTGCGCATGGGCACCCCGGAGTCGCCACGCTGGCTGCTGAGCAAGGGCCGTGCGGCGGAAGCCGAAGCGATCATCAAGCAGGTCTACGGCAACGCCTTCTCCCTGAAGAACCTGCCCGAGCAGCCCAAGGAAAAGAAAGTCTCGTTCCTCAACCTGCTGCACTCCGGCTACGGCAAACGCATGCTGTTCGTCAGCATGTTCTGGTCGTGCTCGGTGATCCCGGTGTTCGCCGTCTACTCCTTCGCGCCGAAGGTCCTCGAAGCGCTGAACCTGAAAGGTGACTGGGCCTCCTTCGGCTCCGTGGCGATCACCCTGCTGTTCGTCATCGGCTGCATCATCGCCACCCGCCTGATCAACAGCATGGGCCGGCGCAGCATGCTGATCCACAGCTTCCTCTGGTCTGGCCTTGCCCTGCTCGGCCTGGCCTCGCTGCACGACGGCTCGCCGACCCTGGTGCTGGTGCTGTTCGGTGCCTATGCCCTGTTCATCGGTGGCGCCCAGGTACTGCAGCTGGTGTACCCGAACGAACTGTTCCCCACCGAGATCCGCGCCGTGGCCGTGGGCGTCGGCACCTCGCTGTCGCGCATCGGCGCCGCCGTCGGCACCTGGCTGGTACCGATGTCGCTGCAAAGCTTCGGCATCGCCCAGACCATGTACGCCGCCGCCGTGGTGACCCTGGTCGGCCTGCTGTTCGCCTGGGCCCTGGCCCCGGAAACCCGTTCCCTGACCCTGCAACAAGCCGCCTCGCTGAACTGAGCGCGGCCTGACATTCCTTGCGTATCACTGGAGAGAAAAACATGAAATTCGAAGGCATCTACACCCCCGCAGTGACCCCGCTGAACGCCGACGGCAGCATCGACAAGGCCGGCTTCGCCGCAGTCCTCGACTACCTGGTGGAATCGAAGATCCACGGCATCATCATCGGTGGCTCCACCGGCGAGTACTACGCCCACACCGCCCAGGAGCGCGTCGAACTGGCCGCCCAGGCCAAGGACGTGATCAACGGCCGCCTGCCGCTGATCATCGGCACCGGCGCGATCCGCACCGAAGATTCCGTGGCCTTCGCCAAGCACGCCAAGGAAATCAAGGCCGACGCGCTGCTGGTCGGCACCCCGCCCTACGCCCTGCCGACCCAGCAGGAAATCGCCGTGCACGTGAAGGCCGTCGACGCCGCCGCCGACCTGCCGATCATGCTCTACAACTACCCGGGCCGCATGAGCGTGAGCATGGGCCCCGAGTTCTTCGACGCGGTCGCCGACGTCAAGAACATCAAGGCCATCAAGGAAAGCTCGGGCGACATGAACCAGCTGCACCGCCTGGCCACCCAGTACCCGCACATCTCGCTGTCCTGCGGCTGGGACGACCAGGCCCTGGAATTCTTCGCCTGGGGTGCCGACAGCTGGGTCTGCGCCGGCTCCAACTTCATCCCGCGCGAACACGTGGCCCTGTACGAGGCCTGCGTGATCGAGAAGGACTTCGCCAAGGGCCGTCGCATCATGGCGGCCATGATGCCGCTGATGGACTTCCTCGAAGGCGGCAAGTTCGTCCAGTCGATCAAGCATGGCGTCAGCCTCAACGGCCTGCGTACCGGCGGCGTGCGTGCCCCGCTGCAAGGCCTGGACGCCAGCGAGCAGGCCGAGCTGGCCTCTGTCGTCGCCACCCTGAAAAGCACCATCGCCACCGTCGTCGAGGACAAGTGAAATGGCTGAACTGCTGAGCAAGGCAGAATACGTGGCCCTGGCCGCGAAACTGCAACCGCGCAACCAGGCCTTCATCGACGGCGAATTCCGCGACGCCATCAGCGGCCGCACCTTCGTCACCACCAACCCGGCCACCGGCGAGAAGCTGGCTGAAGTCGCCGCCTGTGACGTGCAGGACGTCAATGTCGCCGTCGCCGCCGCCAAGGCCGCCTTCGAAGACGGCCGCTGGAGCGCACTGACCCCGGGCGCCCGTAAAAAGGTCCTGCTGAAGTTCGCCCAGCTGCTGGAAGACAACGCCCACGAGCTGGCCGTGCTGGAAGCCCTGGACAGCGGCAAGCCGGTCAGCGAATGCCAGAACGTCGACGTACCGGAGACCATCCACACCCTGCGCTGGCACGCCGAGCTGATCGACAAGATCTACGACGCCACCGCACCGACCGGCTCTGCCGCGGTGACCATGGTGGTGCGCGAGGCCATCGGCGTGGTCGGCCTGGTGCTGCCGTGGAACTTCCCGCTGCTGATGCTGGCCTGGAAGATCGGCCCGTCGCTGGCTGCCGGTTGCTCCATCGTGGTCAAGCCGGCCAAGGAAACCACCCTCACCGCCCTGCGCGTGGCCGAACTGGCGCACGAAGCCGGTATCCCGGCCGGTGTGTTCAACATCGTCCCTGGTGGCGGTCGCGAAGCTGGCGAAGCCATCGGCCGTCATATGGACGTGGCGATGGTGAGCTTCACCGGTTCCACCGACACCGGGCGCCTGTTCCTCAAGTACGCTTCCGAGTCCAACCTCAAGCGCGTGGTCCTGGAACTGGGTGGCAAGAACCCGGCCGTGGTCATGAACGACTGCGAAGACCTCGACTCCGTGGCCCAGTTCGTCACCGCCGGCGCCTTCTGGAACATGGGCGAGAACTGCTCGGCGTCCTCGCGCCTGATCGTCCACAAGGACGTCAAGGACGAGCTGCTGGCGCTGATCTCCAAGCACGTCAAGGACTGGAAGCTGGGCGACCCGCTGGATCCGGAAAACCGTCTGGGCGCCATGGTCAGCAAGGCGCACTTCGAGAAGGTGCGTTCCTACCTGGAATACGCCGCCGAGCAGAAACTCACCGTGGCCCTGGGTGGCGAGACCCAGGACGGCGTATTCGTGCAGCCGACCATCGTCGATGGCGTGGCCCGCGACAGCCGCCTGTTCGTCGAAGAGATCTTCGGCCCGGTACTGAGCGTGACCACCTTCGACACCATCGATGAAGCCATCGAGTTGGCCAACGACACCATCTACGGCCTGGCCGCCTCGGCCTACACCGGCAGCCTGCGCAATGCCCTGCGCCTGTCGCGGGAAATCCGCGCCGGCGTGGTCACCGTCAACTGCTTCGGCGAAGGCGATGCCTCGACGCCGTTCGGAGGCTACAAAGAGTCCGGATTTGGCGGTCGCGACAAGTCGATCTGGGCGCATGATCAGTACACGGAGCTGAAGACCATCTGGATCGACGCTTCGTGAGCTGAAACCCGGGTACTGTTCTGACGGAGTTCGGTACCTGACCCGGCCACCGCCCCACGCAGGCGGTGGCCACCCCCGTTTCCTTTCGCAGTACGGCGAACGAGCAGCACGGCCCGTGCAGGCCACTACAACGCTGCGGCGCCGCAGGCTCCCGGATTTCCTACCGGGCGGCCACATAAAATCCGATACCCAAAAACCAGTCCGCACGACCACCGGAGAGTGCTCGCGTGCGTACCCATGCACAGACTTTTCTACTGCCCATGCTCGCTTCGAACGTTTCAACCCACAGCTCCACCCTCGGTCACCGCAATGCGTTGATCGTGGCCCATATCGCCGCCGTGCTGTTCGGTCTCACCGGCATCCTCGGCGCCCTTATCCACTCGTCCGCCTCGGTCATCACCTTCGGTCGCGCGGCGTTTGCCGTGCTCGCCCTGGGTGCGGTGGCGCAGTTGCAGAAACGCGGCGTGTTCCACCAGTTGAACTGGCGCAGGTTCGGCATCATGGCCTTCAGCGGCGTGCTGCTGACCTCGCACTGGGTGAGCTTCTTCATCGCCATCAAGGTCGGTGGCGTGGCCGTGGCCACCCTCGGTTTCGCCAGCTTCCCGGCCTTTATCGCCGTGCTCGACCTGCTGGTGTTCCGCGAGCGCATCGGTACCAGCGAAAGCCTGCTGTTGCTGCTGGTCAGCCTCGGCCTGGTGCTGGTGGTGCCATCCTTCGACCTGCTCGACCAGGGTACCGTCGGCCTGCTCTGGGGCCTGGCCTCGGGCTTCTCGTTCGCCCTCCTGGCGATCACCAACCGCCGTGGCCTGCAAGGCATGAATGCGGTGCAGGTAGCGTTCTGGCAGAACTTCACCGTCGCCGTGCTGGTGGCACCGTTCGCCCTCGACACCCTGCTGGTGCACGGGCTGAGCCACAGCGACTGGATCTACCTGGCGATGCTGGGGATCTTCTGCACCGGGCTGTCCCAGTACCTGTTCGTCAAGAGCCTGGAAGGGCTTGAGGCGCGCAGCGCGGGGATGATCATCGCGCTGGAGCCGGTATATGCGATCGCCTGCGCCTGGTGGCTGTTCGGCGAACAGCCGTCGCTGCGGATGATGGCCGGCGCGGCGCTGATCATCCTGGCGACGGTGCTCTCGGCCTGGGGCAAGTTGACGGCAGAGCAGGTGCACTGATGGGGTCTTGCGAGCGACATCGCACCCTGTAGGAGCGGGTTTACCCGCGATTGCGTCGGTGAATCCACTACCGCAATCGCGGCGGTCCGGCGTTCCGGTGAACCCGCTCCTACAGGTTCTGCGAACATCTGTAGATTTGTTTAGAGAGGCAAACTCCGCCGCACCACCTCGGCAAAATACGCCGCCCCGGTCTTCAGGATCCGGTCATTGAAGTCATAACCGGCATTGTGCAGCGGCGTGCCACCCTCCTCGCCATCGGCGCCATTGCCGATGAACACGAAGCACCCCGGCACCTGCTGGAGAAAAGCACCGAAGTCTTCGGAAATCATCATCGGCAGCACCTCGCCATCCACCGCCGCATCGCCCACCACCGCCCGCGCCGCTGCCACCGCCAGTGCAGTGTTTTCCGGCCAGTTCACCGTCGGGGCGAACTCATGGGTGTATTCGAACTCGCAAGTCGCCCCGTTCGCCGCACAGATGCCCATGCAGATCTCGCGCATCCGGGTTTCCAGGAGCTTCTGCACCTCGGGGCTGTAGCTGCGGGTATCGCCCTTGATGGTCACGTGGGTCGGGATCGCATTGCGGATGCCATCGGTAATGAACTCGGTGCACGACACCACCGCCGACAACCCGGGATCGACATTGCGCGCCACCACCGTCTGCAACGCCAGGACGATCTGCGCTCCGGTCACCAGCGGGTCGATGCCCATGTGCGGCCGTGCCGCATGGCCGCCACGCCCCTGGATACGAATGACGAAATTGTCCTCGCTGGCCATGATTCCGCCGACCCGCGTGGCGATATGTCCCGCCGCCATCCCCGGCATGTTGTGCGCGCCATAGAGGGCGTCCACCGGGAAGCGCTGGAACAGCCCGTCGGCCATCATCGCCTTGGCCCCGCGGCCATGTTCCTCGGCGGGCTGGAAGATGAAGCGCACGGTGCCATTGAAGTCGCGCTGGCGGCACAGCAGGTCGGCGGCGCCCAGGACCATCGCCATGTGCCCGTCATGCCCGCAGGCGTGCATCTTGCCGGCGACGCACGAGGCATGCGCGCGCTGCGGCGCCTGTTCGTGGATATTCAGCGCGTCCATGTCGGCCCGCAGGCCGATCACGCCGCTGCCCTCGCCCACCGTCAGGCTGGCCACCAGGCCGGTGCCGCCGATGCCGCGATGCACTTCCAGGCCCATGTTCCCGAGAATGTCCGCGACCCGCGCGGCGGTATCGACTTCCTCGAAGCCGGTTTCAGGGTGGCGGTGGAAGGCATGGCGCCAGGTTTTCAGGCGTTGTTCGAATGTGTCGTTCATACTCGGGGCTCTCTCAGGAAATCACGGGTTGTGCCGCCGGAATCGGCTTGGCGTCGCCGGCATCAGCACGCCAGACCACGCTCTCTTGCAGGTAGCGGGTGCGATAGCCGCTGCGCACGCCGGCGTAGTAGAAGGCCAGGGCCAACAGCGCCACCAGCAGCATGTCCCAGCCGGCCGGGATCAGCCCGATGCCGCCGAAATCGCTGCTGCCCAGCCACGACACCAGGGCCATGGCCGGCAGGAAGCCGATCAGCCACAGCGCCGCGTACAGGTCCTTGGCAAAACCGCTCCAGCCGGCCTTGGCCTGGAACCAGAAGAAGATCGGCAAGGCGCCCACCACCAGCAGGATCACCTGCCCGGTCAGCGGCCAACGGGCCCAGTACAGCACCAGCGCGGCGCAGACAAAGGCGAACGGCGCGATCACCCGCATGCCCTTGATCACCAGCGGACGCGGGACATCCGCCGCCGTGTTGCGCAGGGCCATCAGGCTGACCGGTCCGGTGAGGAAGGAGATGATCACCGCCACCGAGATCACCGCCGCCAACGCCCCCCTGCCACGGAAGAAGAACAGGAACACGAAGGACACCGCCAGGTTCAGCCACATGGCTTCGCGGGGCACGCCATACAGCGGGTGCAGGCGGCCGAAGATGCGCGGCATGGTGTTGTTGCGCTCCATGGCATGAATCATCCGCGCGGTGGTGGCGGTGTAGATCGAGCCGGTGCCGGAGGGGCTGACGAAGGCATCCAGGTACAACAGCATGGCCAGCCAGTTGAGATTGAGGGCCAGGGCCAGTTGCGCCAGCGGCGAATCGAAACTCAGGCTGTGCCAGCCGGCAGCGATGCTCTCGGCACTGACCGCGCCGATGAAAGCCACCTGCAGCAGCACGTAGATCACCAGGGCGATCAGCACCGAGGTAACCAGCGCGAAGGGAATGCTGCGCCCGGGGTCGCGCGCCTCGCCGGCCAGGCTGACCGGGCTCTGGAACCCGTTGAAGCTGAACACGATGCCGCTGGCCGCCACTGCGGTGAACACCGCCGACCAGCCATACGGCGCGAAACTGGCCTCGCTGCCATCACCGAAATTGGCGCCGTTGAAGCCGGCCCAGATCAGCGCCACGCCGGTCACCGCCGGCACCACCAGCTTGAACAGGGTGATCGCGGTATTGGTCCGCACGAACAGCTTCACACCCCAGTAGTTGAGGCCGAAATACACCAGTACCAGGGCTGCGCTGGTCCAGAGTCCGGCGCTGGTCAGCTCGCCGTTGGCGACCATGGCCCGGGCCCAGGGGTAGTTCCAGGAGGCCATGTACTGGATCGAGGCGATGGCTTCGATGGGGATCACCGAGACGATGGAGATCCAGTTGGCCCAGGCCGCCATGAAACCCACCAGCGAGCCATGGGAATAGCGCGCGTAACGCACCATGCCACCGGATTCGGGAAACATCGCGCCCATTTCCGCATAGGTCAGGGCAATCGCCAGGACCACCACGGCGCCGATCACCCAGGCCAGGATGGCCGCCGGTCCGGCGATCGCCGAAGCGTGCCAGGCACCGAACAGCCAGCCCGAGCCGATGATGGAACCCAGGCCGGTCAGCATCAGCGACCAGGGTCCGATATTGCGTTTGGTTGTGTGCATGCAAGTCTCCGTTGTTGTTGTTTTCAGGGAGTGCGTATTTCGAGAGCACGGCGCGGCCCTGTGGGAGCGGGTTCACCCGCGATGAGGTCGATGAATTCACTACCGTGATCGCGGGTGAACCCGCTCCTACAGGGTCCGTGCCAATCAGCGGGTCCGGGCCAGCCACTCGCGCTGACGGCCCAGGACCGACTCGGCCGACTCACCCACCAGCTCGGCATAGACACCCGGCGCAGTGGCGCCTTCGGTGCTGACCAGCAGCACCCGGGAGCTACCGTTCAGGCCCAGTTCGGCAGCCTGCCCCGGTGCCTTGGCCAGACACTGCAAGGCCGCCAGCCCGGCCACCGCCGACTCGCCCGCCAGCAGCGGCACATCGCGCTCGCTGCCGGCCGCCAGGCGGCGCATGGCGAGCACGGCTTCGTCGTCATGCAGGGTCATGAAGAAGTCCACGCTGGGCTGCAGGAAGCGCCACGCCAGCGGCGAGGTTTCGCCACAGGCCAGCCCGGCCATGACCGAGTCCACCGAACCACTGGCGGTCGCCGCCCGCCCGGCCAGTGCGCTCTGGTACAGGCAGTCGGCCTGCACCGGCTCGACCACCACGAAGGTCGGCCGCTGCGCGCCCTGCAACTCCCACAGGTAGCTGACGATGCCAGCGGCCAGGCCGCCGACGCCGCCCTGCAGGAAGACATGGGTAAAGCCCTGCTCGCAGGCCTCGACGATCTCGGCGGCGATGGTCCCGTATCCCTGCATCACGTCCCGGGGAATGTCCTCGTAGCCGTCATAGGACGTGTCGGACACCACCAGCCAGCCGTTGCGGAAGGCCAAGGCCGCCGCCTCTTCCACCGACTCGTCGTAGTTGCCGGCGATACGCACGATCTCGGCGCCATAGGCGGCGATGGCCTGCTCGCGTTCGACGCTGACATTGGCGTGCAGCACGATCACGCAGCGGCAGCCCAGGCTCTGCGCAGCGGCGGCCAGGCCGCGGCCATGGTTGCCGTCGGTAGCGCTGATCACGGTGAACCCGGCCAGGGCCTCGGCGTATTCGCCGGCCAGCAAGGCGCGGACATTGAAGTTGTGCTCGGGGAAACGACGCAGCACCAGGCGCACCAGGGCAATGGGCGCACCGAGGGCCTTGAAGCTGCCCAGTGACGAGCGTTGCGACTCGTCCTTGACCAGCAACTGGCCCACGCCCAGTTCGGCGGCCAGGTCGGGCAGGTCGTACAGCGGCGTCGAGCCACGGTTGAGGCCGCTCCAGTGGGCCAGCCAGTCACGGCTCTGATGGGCCTTGGCAATGCTCATGATCTCGCCCAACGCCTCGGGATAGGGCTGGCGAACGGCATTCGGGTTGGCAAACAACATGGCAGATCTCCATTTGCATTTGTGGGAGCGAGCTTGCTCGCGAAGGACTGCACGGCAGTCCCCCGTTTTCTTGAACAGGAAGAGGTCGGGAACGAATCAGGAAAGCCGGCGAACCACCACGTCCAGCAAGACCTCGGCGCCTTCGATCAGCGCCACGTCATCGGTGTACTCGCGGGGGTTGTGGCTGATCCCGCCACGGCTGGGCACGAAGATCATCGCGGCCGGGGCGATGCGCGCGATCATCTGCGCATCGTGGCCGGCGCCGGAGGTCATGCGTCGGTGGCTGAGATCGAGGCGCTTGGCGCTGGCCTCGATCTGCTCGGCCAGGGTGGCGTCGAAGATCACTGGTTCGAAGCGCACCAGGCGCTCGCTGGAAACCTTCACGCCCTCCTCCGCCGCGATCCGTTCGAGGAAGCCGGAGAAGCGCTGTTCGGCCTGTTGCAGGCGGGCTTCGTCGGGGTCGCGCAGATCGACAGTGAACACCGCCTTGCGCGGGATCACATTGATCACGTTGGGCTCGAAGGCGATGCAGCCCGTGGTAGCCAGGGTGGTTCCGGCGGAGTCGCGGGCGATGGCGCGGGCCTCGGCCACCGCCGCGCAGGCCACGTAGCCGGCGTCGTGGCGCAGGCGGGTCGGGGTGGTGCCGGCATGGTTGGCATTGCCCTGCACCGTGACCTGCTGCCAGGAAATGCCCTGGAGGTTTTCTACCACGCCGATCTGCAGGCCTTCCGCTTCAAGGATCGGGCCCTGCTCGATATGCAGCTCCAGATACTCATGGGGCACGATGGCGCCCGGCTCCAGGTCGCCGGAATAGCCGATTCGCACCAGTTCGTCGCCCAGCCGGGTGCCGTCGGTACCAATGGTGTCCAGTGCCTCCTGAAGTGCCAGGCCACCTGCGTACACCAGCGAACCCATCATGTCCGGCTGGTAGCGCACGCCTTCTTCGTTGGTAAAGGCGGCGACGGTGAGTGGCCGCGTCGGCAGCACCCCGGCAGCCCGGTAGGCACGGACCACCGCGAGGCCGGCGAGCACGCCATAGCAACCATCGAGGGCACCGGCGTTGGTCACGGTATCGATATGCGAGCCCATCATCAACGGCGCCAGGTCTTCGCCGCAGGCGGCAGGCAAGGTGCCGAAGATATTGCCGATGCGGTCGATGCGCACGTCCAGCTCCAGTGCCTGCATCCAAGCCACCACCTGGTCGCGCCCGGCCTTTTCGGCGTCGCTCAAGGCGATGCGGGTACGCCCGCCGTGCACCGGGTCGGCGCCCAGTTCGCCAAGGATGCGGATCTGCTCCAGCAGCAGCGCGCCATCGAGCTGAAGGTTCATCAAGTTACTCCGTGGGTGTTCGTCGATGGAGTAAATGCTATTGCACCGCGCCGCACTTATTTCTTGATTTTCACCCCGCAAATGAAATTTTATTGCGCATCTTCCCGCCTTCAGGAAATCTGCCGTCATGCGCCTCGATCCCTTCGACCTCGCCCTGCTCGACGCCGTGCAACAGGACGCCAGCACCTCGCAGCAGGAACTGGGGGAACGGGTCAACCTGTCCCCCGCCGCGGTAAACCGCCGCCTGAAGAAGCTCAATGCCGACGGCGTGGTGCGCAGGACCGTGGCCCTGGTCGACCCGGTGGCGCTCGGCTACGGCCTGACGGTGATCACCGAAGTGGAGGTGGAGAACGAACGCCTCGACCTGCTCGATGCGATGAAGCGCACCTTCCTCGCCTGCCCGCAGGTGCAGCAGTGCTACTACGTCGCCGGCGAATGCGACTTCGTGCTGATCATGGCGGTGCGCAACATGGAGCAGTACACCGAGCTGACCCGGACGCTGTTCTTCGAAAGCAACAACGTCAAACGCTTCAAGACCCTGGTGTCGATGAGCAATGTGAAGGTGGGGCTCGACGTGCCGGTCGATGTGGACTAGAGGAAATGCGGCAACGACTGGGCAATCAGCAACAGGCCTGCCAGGGCCAGCAGCCCGAGCACCAGCCGACGAAACGCCACGTCACTGAAGCGCTTGTACAGGCGCACGCCAAGCAGGGTCGGCAGGAGCACGCTGAGGGCCACCAGCGGGAACAAGCCCAGGGCCTCGGCGGTGACGGTGCCGGAGACCAGGTAGGTGATCATCGTCAGCAGTTGCATGGCCAGGTTGAAGCCCTGGATCACCGAGCGCTGGGTGTCGCGGTCCCAGCCCTTGAGCACCGACCACAGCGCCGTGGCCGGGCCAGTGAGGCCGCCGAGGCCGCCCATCACCCCGCCCAGCACGCCCACAGCCGCATCGGCCCCGGCGCCGCCTACGCGCAGGCGCGGCAGGCTGGAAGAGAACAGCATCAGCGGGCACCACAGGGCCAGGACGATGCCCACCAGCAGGCGGAACAGCAGCGGATCGATCTGCTGCAACAAGAGTACCCCCAGGGGCACACCGGCCAGACCTCCGAGCACCATCGGCAGCAAATGCTCGCGCTTCAGGCCGTGGCGCAGCGTGCGTGCCGCCAGCAACTGGCCCACCAGCGAACCACAGACCACCAGCGGCCCGGTCAGCGCCGGCGGCAGCGCCCAGGCCCAGATGGCCATGGCCACCAGGCCGAAGTTGGAGCCGGACAGGCCCTGGACGAAACCGGCCAGGGCGGCGCCGAAGAGAATGATGAGCCAGAGGGATTCCATGCTGCGCGTTCACACGAAGGGGGGACGGCAGCTTAGGCGCAGCGCAGTGCAGGATAAAGGTCCAATCGAGCGTAATTGCGAAGGACCGTTGCTTGGAAATATAACGGCCACCTTGCCAATGACACTTTGTGTCATTAATATAGAAAAGTGTCATAAGCGCTTTCTCCCTGCCCTTCAGGAAATCCCCCATGAACGTTCATTTCATCGTCCACGAATCCTTCGAAGCCCCCGGTGCCTATGAGACCTGGGTGCAGTCTCGGGGACATGCTGCCAGCTACACCCGGGTCTACCTGAACGAGGCGCTGCCGCTCGACGCCAACGACCTGGACCTGCTGGTGGTGCTCGGCGGTCCGCAGTCGCCGGCGACCACTGTCGACGAATGCGCGCACTTTGACAGCCGCGCCGAACAGCGCCTGATCGCCCAGGCGATCGACGCAGGACGGGCGGTGGTGGGGATCTGCCTGGGTTCGCAACTCATCGGCGAGGCCCTGGGGGCACAGTTCGAGCACAGCCCGGAGAAAGAAATCGGCAAGTTTCCCATCACCCTGACCGAAGAGGGTCGTGACAACGCCATGATCGCTCACTTCGGCGAGATCCTGGATGTTGCTCATTGGCATAACGACATGCCCGGCCTGACCCCGGACGCCAAGGTGCTGGCCTGCAGCGAAGGCTGTCCGCGGCAGATCGTCGAGTATGGGCCGCTGGTGTATGGCTTCCAGTGCCATATGGAGTTCACCACGGAGGTGGTGGAGTTGCTGATCGCGGCGTCGGCTGCCGAACTGGCAACGCTGACCGATCGGCGTTTCGTCCAGCAGCCCCAGGTGCTGCGCGGACATGATTACCAGGAGATGAACCAGAAGCTGTTCGGCTTCCTCGACCAACTGATGGCGGCGTACCGGGGCTGAAGACCGGTTTCATCGGAAAGAGACTCATTGCTGCATGGGTATCTACACATCTTCCGGTTTACCCGAACTACCCATGCGGCGCGGTCCAGGTAGGAGCTGCGTTAGCTGCGAAGGAGCGCGCCAACCATCGCTCGAGATATAGCCAGCGATTGCTGCGGTGAATTCACCACAGCAACCCTGGCCAGACCTCCCTTAGCAGCCCTGCGGCATCTCCCCACGTGCCAGCCGGGCATTGATGTCGTCGATCACCGCTGGCAGTTCGGCAATGGTGTCGATCAGGTAATGCGGCCGCGAGCCTTCGAACATCCGCCCGATCCGCGCCCGCTCGGCTTCGAGCTGCTGCGCCGGCAGGTTCCTGTACTGCTCATGAGTCAGCCCCAGCGCATTTCCCGAGCAGGTCAGGGCCACCGTCCACATCCCGGCACTGCGCCCTTCGAGAATCCCCGGCCAGGTGTCGTCGACCTTGACGCAGGCCGCCACGTCGTCGATGCCCAGGGCGATCACGTTGGCCAGGGACTGCGCCGGGTAAGGCCGGCCGTTGGGCACCTCGTCGGTGGCCACCACATGATCCGGCAGATAACCGTTGGCGGCCGCCAGCTCCACCACCCTGGCCATGACCACCTTGGGGTAACCGGAGCAGGTACCGATCTTCAGGCCCTTGCCGCGCAGCTCGGCGATCGCCTCCAGCGCCCCCGGGATCAGCGCCGAATGCAGGCCGATCTTGTCGATCTGCAACGGCATGAAGCGCTCGTAGATCGCGGTGACGTCTTCATCCGTAGGGGTGCGGCCGAAACGCGCACGATAACGCTCGGCAATCGCCGGCTGGTCGCACAGGGTGCGGATATGGTCCCACTTGCCCATGCCCATCGGGCCGCGGGCTTCTTCCAGGGAGACTTCGACGCCGAACTCGCCGAAGGCCTCGACGAAGATCTGCGTCGGGGCAAAGGAGCCGAAATCGACCACGGTGCCGGCCCAGTCGAGGATGGCGGCTTGCAGGCGTTGCGGTTGCTGGTAGTTCATGGTGGTTCTCCAGTGGCAGGTCAGGAAAGGTTCAGGCCGGCGCGTCGAACAACTCGGCGATCATCGCGCGGTTGCGCCGCAGCGCCAGGCAACACAGGTGGTAATCGATGTGGAACGGGTGGTCGACGAAGGTGATCGGCCGGGTGCCCGGGGTCTGCGCATATTCCACGGCGGAAACGAAGCCGATGCCGATGCCCCGGGCGATGGCATGGACGATGGCCTCGCGGCTGTTCAGCTGCATGGCGCAGTCCAGCTCGATGCCGGCGCGCTGGCAGCTTTCCTCCACCAGTTGCCGGGTCCGCGAGGACGGCTCGCGGAGGACCAGGCGCTCGCCGCGCAGTTGCTCGACATGCACCTTCTGCTGGCTGGCCCAGGGGTGGTCGTCGCGGACCACGGCGATGATCGGGTAGCGCCGGTACAGCCGGGTATGCAGGCGCTGGTCGAACTCGGACAAGGCCAGGATCGCCAGGTCGATGTCGAAGTTGTACAGGCGCTCCAGGGTCTCGTGCTCCGGGGAGAACGAGGTTTCCAGCTTGATGTCCGGGTACTGCTGCATCAGCTCGTAGGTCAGATTCATGGCGATCGGTGGCGACACCGCGCCGATGCGCAGCAGGCCCGCCTTGCGCTGGCGGAAACTGTGCAGCAGCTGGATGGCCTCTTCCTCCTGGCCGAACAGGCCCTGGGTGATGCCGTACAACTGTCGCCCCGCCGCACTCATTTCGATGAAGCGGCCCCGCCGGTGGAACAGCTCCACGGCGAACATCTGTTCCAGCGCCGCAACCTGCTCGCTGACCGTGGGCTGGCCGACACTGAGGTAGTCGGCGGCCAGGGTGAAGCTGCCGGTGCGCGCCACGGCATGAAACGAGCGCAGCCACTTGTGGTACTGGAACATGGGTTGGCCTTGTCGGGTTCAACGTTTGACGAACAGCGCCACCACCGCACTGCACAGGCAGGCACTGGCGACCACGATGAAGATCAGCGAAGTGTTGCCGGTGCTGTCCAGCAGGCTGCCGATCATGGGTTCGCAGAGTCCTGCGAACAGGTACGAAGAGAAATTCATCACGCCGGTGGCGGTGCCGGCACGGCGCGCGCCGACCAGGTCCGGGCACAGCGCCCAGAAGCTCGACGCCGGGCCGTAGACGAAGAAGCCGCAGAGGAACAGCGCGGCCAGGCCGACCATGCTGTGGGCCGGCAGGCTCCACATCCACAGGCTGGTGGCGGCCCCCAGGACCATGTACAGCATGATCGCCAGGTAGCGCTTGGAGCCGAACAGCTTGTCGGAGATCCAGCCATTGCTCAGTGCACCCACCGCCATGCCCACCGGCAGCGCCACGGTGATCCACTTGGGATCGATGAAGCCGTCGCCGTGCTTCCAGTCGGCACCGAGGAAATGCACCGGGACCCAGACGATCAGGCCGTAGCGCGCGGCGTTCTGAAAGCCCAGGGACACGGCGGCGATCAGCAGGCGCGCGTTCTTCAGGACCGCCTTGTAGCGTTGCCCGGCGCTTTCACCTTCGCCGGCCGCCTCGCGGTCCTTGTCATCGGCATTGGCCACGCCGGTGTCGGCCAGCGGCGCGAAACCGAGGTCTTGCGGACGGTCGCGGGCAATCAGGAAGAACAGGATGCCGCCGGCCAGCATCAGCAGCACCGGCAGACGGAAGATCCAGCGCCATTCCAGTTGCAGCACCTCGATCACCAGGATCGAGGTGACGTAGGACAGGATCGACGCACAGCCGGCCGCGAAGGTGTAGAAGCCGTAGACCTTGCCGCGCTCGGACACGCCCCACCAGTTCGACAGCAGGCGACTGCCCGGGGCCCAGCCCAGCGCCTGCAGATAGCCGTTCAAGCCCCAGGGCAGGATCAGGCTGACGAAGCCGCTGGCGAAGCTGGTCAGCCAGTTGGCCGCGCAGGACAACACCGCGCCGAGGCTCATGATGCGCCGGCCGCCGTAGCTGTCGGCGAGGTTGCCGTTGATCGCCTGGCCGATGGCATAGGCCCAGAGCATGGCGGCGGAGATCCAGCCGAGGGTTTCCTTGCTCAGGCCGAACTCGGCCTGGATCCCGGGGATGGCGAAACCGAAGGTCTGCCGACCGGTGTAGAAGAACAGGTAGCAGAACATCGCGGCCAGGAGCATGCGCCACTGGGCCAGGCGAAAGGACGAATGGGCGGGCACGGCGAGACCAGACAGGGATTGCGCACGGTTCATGATGCTTTTTCCTTCTTGTTATGCGCCCGCGGCGTCGCCGCCGCAAGCAGGCATTCTCGTGGGTGCGACAGGAACAGCAGAAAAGGCGGCTCAGGCGGCCTGCGAACCGATGAAGTTCTTGCCCCGGGCGCCCTGCAGGGCGTGGCGGATCATCGCCCCGGCCTCCTCCTCGGTCACCCCGTAGTCACTGAACTCGGTCTTGACCCCGAGGCTGTGCAGGAAATGCCGCAGGCGCGCCTGGGCCTGGTGGAGATCGGCGCCGAACACCCGTTGCAGGGTCTGGTCCCGCACCGCATCGCGGCCCCAGGCCAGGCCCAGGACATGGGGCAAGGTGAAGGAACAGGCGATGCCATGGGGCAGGCCATGGCGCAGGGTCATCTCGTAGGAGATGGAATGGGCCAGCGCGGTCTTGGTGTTGGAAAAGGCCATCCCTGCCTTCAGCGCAGCCAGGGCCATGCGCGCGCGCAGATCAGGGTTCTCCAGGTCGCCACGCAGGCGCGGCAGGCAGTCGAGGATGTCCTCGATGGCGGAGATGGCAAAGGTGTCGGAAAGCGGGTTGGCGTTGACGTTCCAGATCGCTTCCAGGGCATGGGACAGCGCATCGAGGCCGGTGGACACGGTGACTCCGGCCGGAACGGTAAGCATCAGTTCCGGGTCGATCAGCGCTGCTTTCGGCCAGGTGCAGTCCAGGTGCAGGGAATATTTCTTCTGCGCGCCAGCGTCCCAGAGGGTGGCCCAGGGAGTGACTTCGCTGCCGGTGCCGGCGGTGGTCGGCGCGGCGATCAGGGTCTTGCAGCGCGGCGGCGTGAACGGTTTGCCGGCGGCGAGCAGGCCGAGCAGTTCGTCGAAACGCCCGGAGGCAGTGCCGACCATCAGCGCCTTGGCCGTGTCGATGGCGCTGCCGCCGCCCACCGCCAGCACGGTTTCGCAGGCGCCGGCTTCGCGCCAGAACGTCTCGTAGGTGGCGCGCAGATGGGCCACGTCCGGGTTGGGCTGGACGTCCTCGACGATATGCACCAGGCGCTCGCCCAGCAGTGCTTCGATACGTGCCAGCAGGCCCAGGGCACGGGCCTCGGGGAAGATCACCAGGGCCACGGTCTGGCCTTCGGTGAGCTCGACGATGCGATTCAGGCTACCGGCACCGAAATGGCTGGCGACCGGGTTGTGGAAATAGGCAGGCATGGCAGCTCCGTTCTTGTTGTGGGTACACGAGCGCATCTTCGGTGCGCAGCGGGACCGACTCCAATCGATTGATCCCAGGTGGGGATCGGCCAGACCGATAACAGCGGGAACAGGATTCGACACGGGAACTCCGGAAAGCGGGCAAAAGGCTCCCGCGCGACCATGGCGAAGCATGGTCCGCTGGCGGGATGACAAGCGGGAAAGTCGCGACTCAGTGCCGGCCGTTGTTTTGGATCGCCCGGCGCAGGCGACTGGACAGCAGGTCGGCGGCAATCACCATGAGGGTGATGACGATGATGCAGGTGGCGGTTTCCTGGTACTTGAACAGCTTCAGGCTGCTGACCAGTTCGAAGCCCAGGCCTCCGGCGCCGACCATGCCGAGCACCGTGGCCGAGCGCAGGTTGACCTCGAAGCGGTACAGGACCACGGCGATCCAGGCGGTGACCACCTGCGGCAGCACGCCGAAGACGATCACCTGCAGCGGCCGCGCGCCGGTGGCACGCAAGGCTTCCAGCGGGCCCTGGTCGATCTCCTCGATGCTCTCGGCGAAGAACTTGCCGAGCATGCCCACGCCATGTACCGCCAGGGCCAGCACGCCGGGGAATGGACCAAGGCCGACGGCGGAAACGAAGACCAGGGCAAGGATCAGTTCGTTGATGCTGCGGATCACGTTCAGCCCCTGCCGGGTGCCCTGGTACAGCCAGCGGTTGCCATGCAGGTTGCGCGCGGCCAGGAAAGCCAGGGGGACGGCGCAGAGCACCGCCAGCAACGTGCCCCAGATGGCGATCTGCACGGTTTCCAGGGCCGGCGCCAGCAGGCGTGGCAGGATCGCCGGATCCGGCGGCAGCGAACGGCTGATGAAGTCGCCGATCTGCGGTAGCCCGGCGGCCAGTTCGCCCCAGCTCAGTTGGGCGCCCTTGGCGCTCCAGTGCAACAGGACCAGCAGCGCCAGCACCAGGCCGGCGCTCAGCGACCAGCCGCGCAGGCTGCCGGGGGTATCGACCATCCAGCGGTAATCTCGGGCAGCCATCTCAACCTCCCAGGCCATTGGCGTAATGCAGGGCGACCGGGGCGACGACGCCGCTGGCGGCGCCCTCCTCCGTCGCCGGATAGATGCGTTGCAGCGCGGCCTCGTCGAGGCCGCCGGCATCGCCGTCGTAGACCAGCCGGCCATGGGCCAGGCCGACGATGCGATCGCCGAACTCACGGGCGAAATCCACCTGGTGCAGGTTGCACACCACGGTGATGCCCAGGTCGCGGCTGGCATCGCGCAGGTACTGCATGACCAGGCGCGCGGTCTTCGGATCGAGACTGGCCACCGGCTCGTCGGCGAGGATCACCCGCGGTTGCTGGGCCAGGGCCCGGGCGATGCCGACCCGCTGCATCTGCCCGCCCGACAGCGAGTCGGTACGCGCCGTGGCCTTGTGCCCCAGTTCGACCCGGGCCAGGCATTGCCGGGCCAGCTCGACATCGGCACGGCGGAACAACTGCAGCAGCGAGGCCAGGGTCGAGACCGCGCCCAGGCGCCCGGTCAGCACGTTCTTCAGTACCGACAGGCGCGGCACCACGTTGTGGTGCTGGAAGATCATCGCCACCTGGCGACGCAGGGCACGTTCGTCGCGGGCCTGCATGGCATCGATGCCGGCCACCTGCAACTCGCCGCCATCGGCGCGGGCCAGGCGGTTCATGCAACGCAACAGGGTCGATTTGCCGGCACCCGACTGGCCGAGAACCACGACGAACTGGCCGGCCGCGATATCCAGGTCGACGCCGCGCAGCACCGGGTTGTCGCCGTACTGCTTGGTAAGTTGGCGGACGCGGATCATTTCATCTTGCTCAGGTCGAGATCGAGCACCCGGGCGGTGTCGCGGACCACGTCGTAGGCGGCATCGGTGGTGGGCTGGAAACCGTTGAGCATGCCCTGGTCACCCCAGGGCACGTCCTTCACGTTGGCCAGGGCGACGGCCAGCTTCTGCTTCAATGCCGGGTCCAGGTCCTTGCGCCAGACCATCGGCGACTCGGGGATGTCCGGCGAGGTCCAGACCACCCGCAGGTCCTCCTGCTTCACCGAACCCTGGGCCACGGCAGTGGCCAGGATGCGGTCGGCCACCGCAGCGGCGTCCACCTTGCGGTTGGCCACGGCCAGGATGCTGGCGTCATGGGAGCCGGAGAAGATCACCCGCGAGAACATCGAGTCCGGCTGGTAGCCGGCCTGCTCCAGGCCGGCCTTGGGGAACAGGTGGCCGGAAGCCGAGCTGGGGTCGACGAAGGCGAAGGTATGGCCCTTCAGGTCCGGCAAGCCTTTGATCGGGCTGTCGGCGCGGCTGACGATCAGGCTGTGGTAGGCACTCTTGCCGGTCTTGCGGGTCACCGCCACGGCGAAGGCTTCGGCACCGGCGACCTGGTTGGCCAGCACATAGGAGAACGGGCCGAGGTAGGCGACATCCAGTTTCTTCGAGCGCAGGGCCTCGATCACCCCGTTGTAGTCGGTGGCGACGAAGGGCTTGACCGGCATGCCCAGTTGCGCCTGCAACTGGTCGAGCACCTGCTTGCTGCTCTCGATCATCGACTGGGCGTCCTCGGACGGGATCAGGCCGATGCGCAGCGCCTCTTCGGCGCGGGCGGAAATACTGCCCAGCAGCGGCAGGGAAACGGTGACGACACACAACAGCTTGCGAAGGATCTTCATGGCATTTCCGGGTCATGGGTGGGAATGCCAGTCATCCTCGGCTTGCAATGTGACGGTCACACCATCGATTTACCCTTGGTTTTCTCGAAAAAGTATTCAAGGAATCTATGAATGGCCAACAGCAAGCTGCGCGCCTTTCTCGCCGTGGCCCGACATGGCAGCTTCAGCGCCGGGGCCCGTGCCCTGGGCCTGAGCCAGCCGACCGTGACCACCCAGGTACAGGCGCTGGAGCGCTCGCACAACCTCGAACTGTTTCACCGCCGCGGGCGCCGTGCGGAGCTGTCCAGCGTGGGCCGGCAACTGCTGCCCATCGCCCAGCAACTGCTGGCCCTGGAGGCCGAGGCGGAAGGCTTGCTGCGCGACTCCGGCAGCCTGGTTCGCGGCCAGTTGCGCCTCGGCGCGGTGGGGCCGTTCCACGTGATCGAAATGGTCGATGCCTACCAGCGCCAGTATCCGCAGATCGAACTATCGATCCGTGTCGGCAACTCGGCGTCGGTGCTGGCCGACCTGGAGAATTACGTGATCGACATCGGCGTGCTGGCCGGGCTGCATGAGGATCCGGCGTTCCATGCCACCCTGTATGCCCGCCACCCGGTGATCGTCTTCGCCCATCACCGGCACCCGCTGGCGCAGCGCGACAGCGTGCGCCTGGAAGAGCTCCAGGGCCAGCCGATGCTGCGCCGGGAACAGGGCTCGACCACCCGCCTGGCGTTCGAACGGGCCCTGGCCGAACGCGAGGTCACGCCGCGCATGCTGATGGAGATCGGCAGCCGCGAGGCTCTGCGCGAGGCGGTGGTGCGCGGCATCGGGCTGGGGGTGGTGTCGGCCGCGGAGTTCATTCCCGGACCGCAGCTCAAGGCCATTCGCATCGAAGGCGATCCGGTGTTTACCGAGACCTACCTGTATTGCCTGGCGGAGCGGCGAAGCAGCCAGGTGGTGGAGACCTTTCTCACCTGTGCCGACCAGGCCCGGCGCAGACGATAAGAGACTGACAACAGCAATTGCGGCTAGGCTCCCTCTCTCGAAATCCTCGAACCTGTGCCCATCGCAAGCCACGCCATCCGGAACCGCAGATGCCCAGCCCCTACGCCGCCCGTTTCACCGCCGTCCTCGCCTATATCGACGAACATCTCGAAGGCGACCTGTCGGTGAAGACCCTGAGCCAGGTGGCGAACTTCTCGGCCTACCATTTCCACCGCCAGTTCAGTGCCTTCGTCGGCGTGCCGGTTGCCCGCTACGTGCAACTGATGCGCCTGCGCCGGGCGGCGCGGCGGCTGGCCGGGCAGGCGGAGTATTCGGTGCTGGAGGCGGCGCTGGATGCCGGTTTCGAAAGTCCGGAGGCCTTCAGCCGGGCCTTTCGCCGGGACTTCGGCACCAGCCCCAGCGCCTTCCGCCAGCAGCCGGAATGGCAGGTGTGGAATGCGGTATTCGCCATCCCCCACTTTTCGAGGAGCATCAGCATGCAAGTGAAGATCGTCGAGTTCGCCGAAGTCCGCGTCGCCGCCCTGGAACACCTGGGCCCGGCCGGCCTGGTCCAGGAAAGCGTGCGCCGCTTCATCGACTGGCGCCTGCACAGCGGCCAGTCGCCGGTGGCCAGCAGCCGCACCTTCGGCATCCCGTTCAACAACCCGGATACCACGCCGCCAGAGGAATTCCGCTTCGCCGTCTGCGGCGAGATAGAAGAAGACGTGAAGCCCAACGATGCCGGCATCGGTGAACTGCGCATCGCCGGCGGGCGCTACGCGGTGGTGCGCCACCACGGCTCGCCCGACCACATCGGCGAAACCATCTATCCGATCTACCGCGACTGGCTGCCGGCCAGCGGCGAGGAACTGCGCGACCAGCCGCTGTTCTTCCACTACCTCAGCGTGTTCCCGCAGACCCCGCTGGAGCAGTGGCAGACGGATATCTACGTGCCCTTGCAGTAGTGTCACCTGCTTGCCACGCAGCGCGCATAGCATCGGTCTCACTCACATTCGACGAGGCCCACCATGGTGATGACCGATGCTCCCCTGATCCAGCGCATCTACGACGAGCTGGTCGACCACAGCGACGAAGAGCTCGAACTGGAGCTGGCCGACGACCTCGCCAACCTCGACGAGCTGTTCGACCAGCACACCCCGGACAGCCCGGAAAAGGATGCCCGCCGCCGCTATTTCCGTGAGCTGTTCCGGCTCCAGGGCGAACTGGTGAAACTGCAGAGCTGGGTGGTCAAGAGCGGCCAGAAGATCGTGATCATCTTCGAAGGCCGCGATGCCGCCGGCAAGGGCGGGGTCATCAAGCGCATCACCCAGCGCCTCAACCCGCGGGTGTGCCGGGTCGCCGCGCTGCCGGCGCCCAACGACCGCGAACAGACCCAGTGGTATTTCCAGCGCTACGTGCCGCACCTGCCGGCAGCGGGCGAGATCGTCCTGTTCGACCGCAGCTGGTACAACCGCGCCGGGGTCGAGCGGGTCATGGGCTTCTGCAACGACGAGCAGTACGAGGAGTTCTTCCGCAGCGTGCCGGAATTCGAGCGCATGCTGGTGCGTTCCGGGATCAAGGTGATCAAGTACTGGTTCTCGATTTCCGACCAGGAACAGAACCTGCGCTTCCTCAGCCGCATCCACGATCCGCTCAAGCAATGGAAGCTCAGCCCCATGGACCTGGAGTCCCGGCGACGCTGGGAGGCCTACACCAAGGCCAAGGAAATCATGCTGGAGCGCACCCATATCGAGGAAGCGCGCTGGTGGGTGGTGCAGGCCGACGACAAGAAGAAGGCCCGCCTCAACTGCATCAGCCACCTGCTTGGCCAGGTGCCCTACGAGGAAGTGGAAGCACCCAGCGTCTCCCTGCCGCAACGGGAACGCCAGGCCGACTACAGCCGCACGCCGACGCCGGACGCGCTGGTGGTGCCGGAGATCTACTGAGGGCGAAATGCGACATAACTTGTAACATCTGCTTCCGATAATCACCGGTGCCCACACTCACCGGTACCGGAACATGGACTCAAGCACCCTCGCCTCACCTGCTTCGATCGCCGAGGGCCATCGCCCTCGGCTCAACCACAAGCCCGGGGTGCTCGCCTCGGCCATCTTCGTCATCCTGCTCCTCGCCGGCATCGGCTTCTCGACCTGGAGCCTGGTCCGGGACGTCGGCGACATGAACGCCGTGATCACCACCTGGACGCCCTTCCTGCTGCTCGGCATCGCCCTGCTGATCGCCCTCGGCTTCGAATTCGTCAACGGTTTCCACGACACCGCCAATGCCGTGGCCACGGTGATCTACACCAACTCCCTGCCGGCCCACTTCGCGGTGGTCTGGTCGGGTTTCTTCAACTTCCTCGGCGTGCTGCTGTCCAGCGGCGCGGTGGCCTTCGGCATCATCGCCCTGCTGCCGGTGGAACTGATCCTGCAGGTCGGTTCCTCGGCCGGCTTCGCGATGATCTTCGCCCTGCTCATCGCCGCCATCATCTGGAACCTCGGCACCTGGTGGCTGGGCCTGCCCGCTTCGTCCTCGCACACCCTGATCGGCTCGATCATCGGCGTCGGCGTGGCCAATGCCCTGATGCACGGCCGTGACGGTACGTCCGGGGTGGACTGGGCCCAGGCGACCAAGGTCGGCTACTCGCTGCTGCTGTCGCCGCTGGTGGGCTTCGTCTGCGCCGCCCTGCTCCTGCTGGCCCTGCGCCTGTTGGTGAAGAACCGCGAGCTGTACAAGGCGCCGAAAGGCGACACGCCGCCGCCGTGGTGGATCCGTGGCCTGCTGATCCTGACCTGCACCGGGGTGTCCTTCGCCCATGGTTCCAACGACGGGCAGAAAGGCATGGGCCTGATCATGCTGATCCTGATCGGCACCCTGCCGATGGCCTACGCCCTCAACCGCACCATGCCGGAAGGCCAGGCCACCCAGTTCGCCGCCGTCGCCGAGGTGACCCAGCAGGCCCTGCAACGCAGCGCCCCGCTGGCCGCCCCGGCCGAGCCGCGCCCGGTGCTGGAGACCTACGTGCGAACCAAGCAGGCGACCCCGGAGCTGGTGCCGTCGCTGGCCGTGCTGTCCGGGCAGATCGGCGCCCAGGTCAAGGGCTACGGTTCGCTGGCGAAGGTGCCGGCGGAGGCCATGGCCAACGTGCGCAACGACATGTACCTGGCCTCGGAAGCGATCCGCCTGATGGACAAGGACAAGGTCGGCAACTTCGATGCCGACACCACGGCCAAGGTCCAGGCGTTCAAGAAGCAGATCGACGACGCCACCCGCTTCATTCCGCTATGGGTCAAGGTGGCCGTGGCCATCGCGCTGGGCCTGGGCACCATGGTCGGCTGGAAGCGCATCGTCATCACCGTCGGCGAGCGCATCGGCAAGACCCACCTGACCTACGCCCAGGGCGCGTCGGCCGAGACCGTGGCGATGCTGACCATCGGTGCGGCGGATATGTATGGCTTGCCGGTCTCGACCACCCAGGTGCTGTCGTCCGGCGTCGCCGGGACCATGACCGCCAACGGCACCGGCCTGCAATGGGCCACGGTGCGCAACCTGCTGATGGCCTGGGTGCTGACCCTGCCGGCGGCGATCCTGTTGTCGGGTTGCCTGTACTGGGTGCTGAGCAAGATGTTCTGAGTGGCTGGTCTGGTCGGAGGATAGGCGGCCGGCGCGGACACTGTGGGAGCGGGGTCACCCGCGCTTACGGTTGGGGGCAGGCCGCCACCCAACCGGGGGGCGCCCCCCCCCCCCAGAAACCCCCGTGCGTGCACGGGGCCCCTGGGGGGGGGGGGTCCCCCCGTTTTTGGTGTGGTTGCAACCCCCGTCCAATGGGGGTTTAAACCCGCTCCCACAGTTCATCCGCGCTTCGTCAAAGGGTCATGTGTTGTTCTAGGAGCGTCGGCTCAATAATCCCCACGCTTGCGAAACGCCCAGCGCCCCGCCAGCGCCGTGAAGGTCGCCACCAGCACCACCAGCACCCAGAAGCCGTGCGGGTCATCCGAGAGCGGCACCCCACCAACGTTCATCCCGAAGAAGCCGGCAATGATGTTGATCGGCAGCGCCAGCACCGTGACCACGGTCAGGGTGAACAGGGTGCGGTTGTTCTCCTCGGTGAGCTTGGCGGCGATCTCTTCCTGCAACAGCTTGATCCGCTCCACCAGCGCCGTGAGGTCGTTGATGATCACCGAGAATTCCTCGGTGGCCGCGCGCAGCTGGCGGATATCCTGCTCCTGCAGCCACTCCGGAGGCCGGTTGAGCAGTCGCAGCAACGACCCCGGTTCCAGCGCCAGCAGGCGCTGCAGGCGCACAAGCACCCGGCGCATGGCGCTGAGGTCGGCACGGTTGACAGAAAGCCGCTGGGACAGCAACTGGTCCTCGATACGGTCCACATTGAGAGTGGTCTCACGGACGATCTGGGTCAGCAGGTCGCCTTGGTCGCCCAGCAGGTGCACCAGCAGTTCGATGGTCGAGGCGAAACGCTCGCCGCGTTTCACCGAGGAGCGCAGGCGATCCACCGAATGCAGCGGCTGCAGGCGCGCACTGACCAGCAGCCGACGGCGCACGCAGGCCCACAGGGTGGAGACGTCGGACGAGACCAGGCCGAAATTGAACACCACGTCGTTGACCACCGCGAGCAAGGCGTCGTCGGCGTGTTCGATGCGGGTCGAGCGCGAGCCTTCGCGCAGGGTTTCGAAGAAGGTTTCCGGCAGGTCCAGGCTGCCCTTCATCCAGCGCTCGCAGGCGGCGTGGGCGAGGTTCATGTGCAGCCAGAGGAATTCCTCGGGATCGCGGGGATCGAGCAAGCGCTCCAGCGCTTCGCCGGAGCCAATCTCGCGCCCCGGCTGGCCGGGGCGGAAGACGAAGCCGTAGAGCAGGCCGTTGAGATCCGCGTCCTGGTGATGGCCCTGGGTAGTGATCATGCGGGCTCTCGAACGGGGGAAAGATCAGTGACGGGCGGCGCCGCTGTCCATCAGGCTATGCAGCAGGCCGAAGCGCAGGCCGGGCTCGGACGGGGTCATGTCCTCGATGCCGAACACCTTGAACGCCGCCAGCATGATCGCCAGGCCGCCGGGGAGCATGCCCTGGCGGTGCTCCTGCAGGCCGCCGAGCTTGAGGCGCTTGACCTGGCCGGCTTCCAGCAAGGCCAGGGACAGGCGCAGCAGGCCGGCATAGGTGATGCCGTCGCGCCCGCCTTCGTTCAGGCCGTTGGCCTTGAGTACGCGGGAGAGCATGCGCGCGGTGCCGGACGAGCCGATTGCCGCGTGCCAGCCGTGTTCGCGGATGTAGCCGTCGACCTGGGAGAACGCCAGGGTGGCGTGCTGTTCCGCCTGTTGCAGGGCGCGGCTGTCGACGCGGCCGCCGGGGAAATAGCGCTTGCCGAAGGTGCCGCTGCCGATGGTCAGGCTTTCCGTGAAGATGGGTTGCTTGCCGCGGCCGACGATCAGCTCGGTGGAGCCGCCGCCGATGTCCACCACCAGGCGCGTGGTCTTGTCGCAGGGCATGGTGTGGGCGATGCCGGAGAACACCAGTTCGGCTTCTTCCTGGCCGGAAATCACGCTGATGGGAAAGCCCAGGCGCGCCTCGGCGCCTTCGAGGAACACCGCCGCGTTGCGTGCCTGGCGCACCGCGCTGGTGGCGACGGCGCGCACCTGGCCTTGCTCGAAGCCGCTGAGGTGCCTGGCGAAACGCTCCAGGGCCTGCCAGCCGCGCTCCAGGGCCAGCTTGTCGAGGGCGTCGCCCCGCAGGCCTTCGGCCAGGCGCACGGGCTCGCGCAGGCTCTTCACCTTGCGGATCACCGGGCTGCGGTTGCCCGGGACGGGCTGGCCGATGGTCATGCGAAATGCGTTGGAGCCGAGATCGACCGCTGCAAACAGGGGAGCACTGCCTTTCATGGGAGATTCCTGGAGGCCCGGGGGACCAATGGCGGGATGTTACCGCTCATTTCATGACACTTCGGTGACGGCGCCAGGCCGCTCCTTCAGCTTTTCTGCCGATGGCCGATGAACCGGTTAATCCCCCTCGCCTTGTGCCGTGCCACTGAGGATTCACCATGCAGCTGACTCTAAAAACAAAACTGCTGTTGCTCGCCGTACTCCCCGTGCTCCTCTTCGCCCTGGTCATCAGCGGCGCCGCCGACCGCATCCTGCGCAGTCTCGCCGACAACGAGATCAGCGAAACCCGCCAGCGCCTGCTCGATGAAAGCCGGCAGAACCTGGAAAACTCCATGCAGATCGCCATCGGCGCGGTCAAGGGCCTGTACGACGCCGCCGCCAACGGCGACCAGGACAGCCGCGACCAGGCCATCGCCCTGCTGTCGAAGATCAAGTACGGCAAGGACGGCTACTTCTTCGCCCACGACTCCAGCGTGGTGCGCCTGTTCCGCGGCGACAGCCCGGTGGACGTGGGCAAGAACCTCAGCGATCGCAAGGACGTCAACGGCGTCTATATCAACCGCGAACTGGTGCGGGTGGCCAAGGACGGCAGCCACTACGTCAACTACAGCTCGCCGCTGCCCGGCAATGAAAGCGTGCAGGTGCCGAAGCTGGCCTACAGCTTCTACCTGCCCAAGTGGGACATGGCCGTCGGCACCGCGGTGAACCTGGACAACATCGAACTGCGCATCAGCGAGCTGCGCGGCGAGATCGACCAGCGCATCGACTCGATCCTCACCAGCATCGTCGCCATCGCCGCCGTGCTGCTGGTGATCCTCGGCATCGCCGGGCTGATGCTCAGCAACACCCTGCTCAAGCCGCTCAAGGCGATGAAGGACAACCTCGACGCCATCGCCGCCGGTGACGGTGACCTCACCCACCGCCTGCGCGCCGGCAACGACGAACTGGGCCAGCTGGCGGCGTCGTTCAACCGCTTCGTCGAGAAGATCCAGGGCCTGGTACGCCAGGTGGTGCAGGTCAGCGGCGAGCTGTCGACCCTGGTCGAAGCCGTGGAAAGCCAGAGCCGTCGCTCCGAACAAGCGATGGAAGCACAGCGCCACGAAACCACCCAGGTGGCCACGGCTATCAACCAGATGTCCGCCGCCGCGCTGGAAGTGGCGCACAGCGCGCAGAACGCCGCCCAGGCCGCCCAGGAAACCGACAGCCAGGGCCAGCAGGCGCGCCAGGTGGTGGACGGCAGTATCCAGCGCATCCACGCGCTGGTGGAGAACATCCGCGGCAGCGGCACCTCGCTGGACAGCCTGCAACAGGACGTGCAGTCCATCGTCGGTGTGCTCGGGGTGATCCGCTCGATCGCCGAGCAGACCAACCTCCTGGCGCTCAACGCCGCCATCGAAGCGGCGCGGGCCGGCGAGGCCGGGCGCGGCTTCGCGGTGGTCGCCGACGAGGTGCGCAGCCTGGCCAGCCGGACCCAGCAGAGCACCCAGGAAATCCAGGGCATGATCGACCGTCTCACCGCTGGCACGCATTCGGCGGTGGAGTCCATGCGCCATTCCTGCGAGACCGGCGACAGCACCCGTGACCAGGCCAGCGAGGCCGGCACCTCGCTGGACGCCATGGCGGCGCTGATCGGCACCATCAGCTCGATGAACGCGCAGATCGCCAGTGCCGCCGAGGAACAGACGGCGGTGGCCGAGGAAATCAATCGCAGCGTGCACCAGATCGCCCAGTCGGTGGACAGCGTTGCCGAGCAGACGCGCCAAGGTACGCAGACGGCCAGGAGTCTTTCGGCGCTGGAAGGGCAGTTGCGGGCGCTGGTGAAGCAGTTCCGCATCTAACAGGCCTCTTCAAGAACGGCGCGGACCCGCTCTCATAGAACACCACGTAACTCGTTGACTTTGCGGGCACTTGTGGGAGCGGGTTTACCCGCGATTGCGTCGGTGATGCCACCCTGGGTATAGCGGGGGAAGCCGGGGGCCCCGGGGGCGGGGAGGGGGCCGCCTGTCGGGGGCCGCTGG
>NZ_JAZDQN010000056.1:0-36407 GCF_036324125.1 Pseudomonas ulcerans
GCTACCAAAAAAACACCAGCCCCTCCCCCGGGGGGGGGGGCGGGGGACCCCCGGGTTTGGGGGGGGTGTTTCCCACCCCCAACGGGGGGTAAACCCCGCTCCTACAGGGTCGGCGCCCTACCGTTGGCTACGCGAAACCAGCCCGACAATCACCGCAAACAACTCATCCCGCGCCTGCCCATGCTCGATCTCTCCGGCCAGCGCCGCTCCGGACAGCGCGTCGGCGGCGCCGAGCATGCCCCATAGCCCCGCCGTGGACAGCGTCCCGGCGAAGGGCCCGAGCAGCGCCCGGCACTTGTCGAGAAACTCCAGCTGGCACTCGCGTTTCAACCGCGCCAGCTCCGGCGAGCCTTCCAGCGCCGCGAGCACCCCGGGAATCTCCCGTCCTTCCGCCAGCACGCACTCGACATAACTGTCGGCAATCGCCCGCGCCTTGCCTTCCAGGGTGGCCTCTCCCGCCGCCATCGCCGCATCGATCAGCAGGTTCTGGCGCACTTCGAAATCCCGATACAACGCGGTCAGCAAACCTTCCCGGGTACCGAAGTGGTCATACACCGTCGGCTTGGTGATCCCCGCAGCCTCGGCCAGGCGCCCGAGGCTCAAGGCATCGGTGCCCTCTTCGGCAATCAGTTGCCGGGAAACCTGCAGCAACTGCTCCAGACGCTGATCCCGGGTCAGGCGCTTGCGGGTATCGCTCATGTTCGACTCCTGTGGCTGAACAGCTCGCGGCCGATGCGCCGGGCTGCCTCGAAATGCCCCTGCGGGAAGGCTTCGTCCGCCTGGGTCAAAAGCGCCGAGGATGCCACCCGCGCGCCGCAGTAGGCAAAGATTCCGTGCTCGATCTGGGTATGCATGGCCACGCTGTAGCCATGTTTGTCGTAGGTGCGCGGCCCGGCCCCACCCAGCGCCACCAGGTGCACCGGCAGGCGCTGCAACAGCCCGCGCTCCTGCTCGTCGTAGGCCCAGCCGCCACTGAACACCCGGTCGACCCAGCCCTTGAGCAACGCGGGGAACGACCACCAGTACACCGGATAGACCAGCACCAGGGCGTCGGCACGGTCGATACGCGCCTGCTCGGCCAGCACATCCGCCGGCACCACCGCGCGCTCGCGGAACAGCGCCTGGTCCTCGGGGTTGTAGCGTGGATCGAAGCCTTCTGCGGCGAGGTCGGCGATCTCGAAGCTGTGGTCCGCGCCAAGGCTGCGGGCCAGTTCGCCGGCGACCTGATGGGTCAAGGACTGGGGATCCGGGTGGGCGACGACGATCAAGGCATGCATGGCTGACTCCTGCGGATTGACTGAAAACTCTATGTACCAACCGTAGGTTACTTTTGGTATGTAGCGCAAGCCTTGGCGTGAAACCGCAATCCGATACAAAAACCAATTACGACACCATTTTTTGTGTTTGATATTTGGTTTTGTATCACTTATAACTGTCTCCACGCCCAAGCCCCCATGACAAGAAGGCGGGAGACTCACATGTACGCACAATTGGTCGAAACCGGCGTCAAGCGCCTGAAGACCCTCGAAGAGATGTCCGAGCAGGAACGCGCCTTCCAGGAGCGGATCGATGCCGAGATCAAGATCGAAGCCAAGAACTGGATGCCGGATGCCTATCGCCAGACGCTGATCCGGCAGATTTCCCAGCACGCCCACTCCGAGATCGTCGGCATGCTGCCGGAAGGCAACTGGGTCACCCGCGCCCCTTCGCTCAAGCGCAAGCTGCAGTTGATGGCGAAGATCCAGGACGAAGCCGGGCATGGCCTGTACCTCTACAGCGCCATGGAAACCCTGGGCGCCGATCGCGATACGGAAATCGAAAAGCTTAACAACGGAAAAGCAAAATATTCCAGCATCTTCAACTACCCGACCCTGAGCTGGGCCGATGTCGGCGCGGTGGGCTGGCTGGTGGATGGCGCTGCGATCGTCAACCAGGTGGTGCTGCAGCGCACCAGCTACGGCCCCTACTCGCGGGCCATGATCCGCATCTGCAAGGAAGAGAGCTTCCACCAGCGCCAGGGCTACGAAATCCTCCTGACCATGATGCGCGAGGGCACCCAGGCGCAGAAGGACATGGTCCAGGACGCCATCAACCGCCTCTGGTGGCCGTCGCTGATGATGTTCGGCCCCAGCGACGAGCACTCGCCCAACAGCGCCCAGTCCATGGCCTGGAAGATCAAGCGCCAGAGCAACGACGAGCTGCGCCAGCGCTTCGTCGACCAGACCGTGCCGCAACTGGAACTGCTGGGCTGTACCGCCCCGGACCCGGAGCTGAAGTGGAACGCCGAGCGCGGCCACTACGACTTCGGCGCCATCCAGTGGGACGAATTCTACGAAGTGCTCAAGGGCAACGGCCCGTGCAACCAGGAGCGGGTCGCCACCCGCCGCCAGGCCATCGAGGACGGTGCCTGGGTCCGCGCTGCCGCCGTCGCCCACGCCACCAAGAAAGCCAACAAGAACGCCGCCTGAGCGTCGCCTGACCGGAGATTCCGCCATGTCCGAATGGACCCTGTTCGAAGTATTCGTACGCAGCAAGCACGGCCTCAACCACAAGCATGTCGGCAGCGTGCATGCCGCCGATGCCGCCATGGCCATCGAGAACGCCCGCGAGCTGTACACCCGGCGCAACGAAGGCGTGAGCCTGTGGGTGGTGCCGTCGGCGCTGATCACCGCCTCGTCGCCGGACGACAAGGACCCGCTGTTCGCCCCCTCCGAAGACAAGATCTACCGCCACGCCAGCTTCTATGAACTGCCGGCCGAAGTAGGGCACATGTGATGAACCAGGACCTGATCCAATACCTGCTGCGCCTGGGCGACAGCGCCATGGTCCAGGCCCAGCGCCTGTGCCAGTGGTGCGGCCGCGCCCCGGCGCTGGAAGAAGAGCTGGCGCTGATGAACGTCGGCCTCGACCTGGTCGGCCAGGCGCGCAACTGGCTGGAATACGCCGCCGAGCTGGCCAATGACGGCCGCGATGCCGATCACCTGGTGTTCCGCCGCGACGAGCGTGCCTACCGCAACCTGCTGCTGGTGGAACAACCCAACGGCGACTACGCGGTGACCATCCTCAAGCAGTTCTTCTACGATGCCTGGCACTTTGCCGTGCTGCAGGGCCTGGTCCGTTCCAGCGACGAGCGCATCCAGGGCATCGCGGCCAAGGCACTGAAGGAAGTCACCTACCACCTGCGCCGCTCCGGCGAGTGGGTCGAGCGCCTGGGCGACGGTACCGAGGAAAGCCGCCAGCGCATGATGGCCGCCCTGCCCCAGGTCTGGCGCTTCACGGTCGAGCTGGTGGACGCCGACGCGGTCGAGCAGCGCCTGTTCCAGGCCGGGATCATCGGCAATCCGGAGCAGGTCGCGCTGGCGTGGCAGCATCAGGTCGAAGCGACCTTCGAGCGCGCCACCCTGCCGGTGCCGCAAGCGGCCAGCCACTTCTATCTCAGCGGTCGCCAGGGCCTGCACAGCGAGCACCTGGGCCTGCTGCTGGCGGAAATGCAGTTCCTGCCGCGAGCCTACCCCGATGCAACCTGGTGAGTTGATCGCCAGCGACCGCGGCGCCCGCGCGCCCCGGGCCGACGACCTGAGCCAGGCCTGGACGGCGCTGGAACAGGTCATGGACCCGGAAGTGCCGGTGGTCAGCGTGGTCGAGCTGGGTATCGTCCGCGATCTGGACTGGGCCGACGGCCACCTGCGGGTGACCGTGACGCCGACCTACTCCGGCTGCCCGGCCACCGAGGTGATCGAGCAGGACATCCGCAACGCCCTGGAACAGGCCGGCTTCCCCGCACCCGCGCTGAACCGTCAGCTCAGCCCGGCGTGGACCACCGACTGGATCAGCGACAGCGGCCGCGAGCGCCTGCGTGCCTACGGCATCGCCGCACCGGTGGGCAGCGCGAGCAAACGCAGCCTGCTGGGCGAGTCCGCGCAGATCGCCTGCCCGCAATGCGGCAGTACCCACACCGAGGTGCTCAGCGAGTTCGGTTCCACCGCCTGCAAGGCCCTGTACCGCTGCTGCGACTGCCGCGAGCCCTTCGATTATTTCAAGTGCATCTGAGCGCTTGCTGGAGATTTCCCCATGAGCCAGTTCCATAGCCTGACCGTCAAGCAAGTGCGCAGCGAAACCCGCGATGCCGTGTCGATCCTCTTCGACGTGCCGCGCGAGCTGGACGAGACCTTCCGCTTTACCCAGGGCCAGTACCTGGTCCTGCGCACTCAGTTGGACGACGAGGAAGTACGCCGCTCCTACTCGATCTGCACCGGGATCAACGACGGTGAACTGCGGGTGGCGGTGAAGAAAGTCGCTGGCGGGCGCTTCTCCGCCTTCGCCAACGACGTGCTCAGCGCCGGTGACGTGCTCGACGTGATGCCCCCGTCCGGCAGCTTCCACGTGCCCCTCGACCCGGCGCGCCAGGGCCATTACCTGGCGGTGGCGGCCGGCAGTGGCATCACGCCGATCCTGTCCATCGTCAAGACCACCCTGGAAGCCGAACCGGACAGCCGTTTCACCCTGCTCTACGGCAACCGCGCCAGTGGCTCGGCGCTGTTTCGCGAACAGCTGGAAGACCTGAAGAACCGCTACCTGCAGCGCCTCAACCTGATCTTCGTGTTCAGCCGCGAACAGCAGGACATCGACCTGTACAACGGCCGCATCGACGCCGACAAGTGCGAACGCCTGTTCAGCCGCTGGGTCGACGTGGCGGGCCTGGAAGCCGCGTTCATCTGCGGGCCGCAGGAAATGACCGAGACCGTGCGCGATGCCTTGAAGGCCCGTGGCATGGACGCCGGGCGCATTCATTTCGAACTGTTCGCCGCCGCCGGCAACGAAGCCCGGCGCCAGGCCCGCGAGGCAGCGCGGCAGGTGGATGCGGCGGTGAGCCAGGTCACGGTGATCAGCGATGGCCGCGCCCTCTCCTTCGAACTGCCGCGCAACAGCCAGAGCGTGCTGGATGCCGGCAATGCCATCGGCGCCGAGCTGCCGTATTCGTGCAAGGCCGGGGTCTGCTCGACCTGCAAGTGCAAGGTGATCGAGGGCGAGGTGGAGATGGACAGCAACCATGCCCTGGAGGACTACGAAGTGGCGGCCGGTTATGTGCTGTCGTGCCAGAGCTATCCGGTGAGTGAGCGGGTGGTGCTGGACTTCGACCAGCTTTGAGATTGCCGGGGCCGCTGCGCGCCCCATCGCGGGTTAACCCGCTCCCACGCCGATCTCGGTTCCTCCAGATAAAACAGGGTGAAACACCGACCCTGTGGGAGCGGGTTCACCCGCGATGGACCGCAAAGCGGTCCCAAAAATGAAGCAACACCGCAGTACCCAAGCGTGAATCACACAACAACTACAACAAGATCAAGAGAGCGCACACCCATGACCCCCAGTCATATCGAATCCATCCAGAACCACCCCGACTTCCAGCAACTGGTGCGGCGCAAGCGTCGCCTCAACGGCAGCCTCACCGCCGCCATGCTGGTGATCTACTACGGCTTCGTCCTGCTCGTGGCCTTCTCCCCCAGCACCCTCGGCCAGTCCCTCAGCGGCGGCGTGACCACCGTCGGCATGCTGGTGGGCGTGCTGATCGTGCTGGTGTCGTTCGGCCTGACCGGTATCTACGTATACCGCGCCAACAACGTCCTCGATCCGCTCAACGACAAGGTCAAGCAGGAGTGCGCACAATGAACTGGACCGCCATCGGCATGTTCCTGCTGTTCGTGCTGTTCACCCTCGGCGTGACCCGCTGGGCCGCCCTGCGCACCCGCTCGGCCGCCGACTTCTACACCGCCGGCGGCGGCCTCACCGGGATGCAGAACGGCCTGGCCATCGCCGGCGACATGATCAGCGCCGCGTCCTTCCTCGGCATCTCGGCGATGATGTTCCTCAACGGCTACGACGGCCTGCTCTACGCCCTCGGCGTGCTCGCCGGCTGGCCGATCATCCTGTTCCTGATCGCCGAACGCCTGCGCAACCTGGGCAAGTACACCTTCGCCGACGTGGTCTCCTACCGCCTGGCCCAGACTCCGGTGCGCCTGACCTCGGCCTTCGGCACCCTGACCGTGGCCCTGCTCTACCTGGTGGCGCAGATGGTCGGCGCCGGCAAGCTGATCGAGCTGCTGTTCGGCATCAGCTACCTGTACGCGGTGATCCTGGTGGGTGTGCTCATGGTGTTCTACGTCACCTTCGGCGGCATGCTCGCCACCACCTGGGTGCAGATCATCAAGGCGGTGATGCTGCTCTCCGGCACCACCTTCATGGCCTTCATGGTGCTCAAGCACTTCGGCTTCAGCACCGAGGCGATGTTCGCCAGCGCCGCCGCCGTACACGCCAAGGGCACGGCAATCATGGCCCCCGGCGGCCTGCTGTCGAACCCGGTGGATGCGATTTCCCTCGGCCTGGGCATGATGTTCGGCACCGCCGGCCTGCCGCACATCCTCATGCGCTTCTTCACCGTCAGCGACGCCAAGGAAGCACGCAAGTCGGTGTTCTACGCCACCGGCTTCATCGGCTACTTCTATCTGCTGCTGATCGTGATCGGCTTCGGCGCCATCGTCATGGTCGGCACCGAACCCGCCTACCGCGACGCCAGCGGCGCGATCATCGGCGGCGGCAACATGGTCGCGGTGCACCTGGCCCAGGCCGTGGGCGGCAACCTGTTCCTCGGCTTCATCTCGGCGGTGGCCTTCGCCACCATCCTCGCCGTGGTCGCCGGCCTGGCCCTGTCCGGCGCCTCGGCGGTGTCCCATGACCTGTATGCCTGCGTGATCCGCAAGGGCCAGGCCAGCGAACAGGACGAAGTACGGGTCTCGCGTATCGCCACGCTGGTGATCGGCGTGCTGGCGATCATCCTCGGCCTGCTGTTCGAGTCGCAGAACATCGCCTTCCTCTCCGGCCTGGTGCTGGCCATCGCCGCCTCGGTCAACTTCCCGGTGCTGTTCCTCTCGATGTTCTGGAAGGGCCTGACCACCCGCGGTGCCGTGGCCGGCAGCCTGGGCGGGCTGGTGTCGGCGGTGATCCTGCTGGTGCTGAGCCCGGTGGTGTGGGTCAACGTCCTGCACCACGACAAGGCGCTGTTCCCCTACAGCAACCCGGCGCTGTTCTCCATGAGCGTGGCCTTCCTCAGCGCCTGGGCCTTCTCGGTTACCGACCGCTCGGCACAGGCCAGCGAGGAACGCGGCCGCTATCTGGCGCAGTTCATTCGCTCCATGACCGGTATCGGCGCCGCCGGCGCCAGCAAACACTAATCAAGAACACGATTCGGGAATAACAACAATGAGCCCCATTCGCCTTCTCGCCGGGATCGCCCTGCCCCTAGCCTGCACCCCGGCCATGGCCGGTTTCATCGAGGACAGCCACGCGAAGATCGAGCTGCGCAACCACTACATCAACCGCGACTTCCGCCAGGACAACGCACCGCAGTCCAAGGCCGAGGAATGGGCCCAGGGCTTCACCGCCAGGCTTGAGTCCGGCTTCACCGACGGCACCCTCGGCTTCGGCGTCGATGCCATGGGCCAGCTGGGCATCAAGCTCGACTCCAGCCGCGACCGCCGCAACACTGGCCTGCTGCCCTACGGGCGCAACAGCCTGGAACCGGCGGACGACTACAGCGAGCTGGGGGTGACCGCCAAGGTACGCCTGTCGAAAAGCGTGCTGCGCCTGGGCACCCTGCAGCCGCTGCTGCCGGTGGTGACCTACAACGACACCCGCCTGCTCGCCTCGACCTTCCAGGGCGGCTTGCTGAACAGCCAGGAAATCGACGGCCTGACCCTCAACGGCGGGCGCCTGACCAAGGCCAACCTGCGTGACTCGTCGAGCAACGACGATATCGGCTACGGCGCGGCGACCAGCGATCACTTCGATTTCGGCGGCGGCACCTATGCCTTCAACCCGCAACTCGCGGTGACCTACTACTACGCCAAGCTGGAAGAGATCTATCGCCAGCAGTACGTCGGCCTGGTCCACACCCTGCCGCTGGCCGAAGGCATGAGCCTGCGCAGCGACCTGCGTTACTTCGACAGCCGGGGAGACGGCGCCGAGCGCGCCGGACGCATCGACAACCGCAACTTCAACGGCATGTTCACCCTGGCGGTGGGTGCCCACAAGTTCAGCGGCACCTTCCAGCAGATGTCCGGCGACAGCGCTTTCCCGTTCCTCAACGGTGGCGACCCGTACACGGTCAACCTGGTCACCTACAACACCTTCACCCGCGCCGGTCTCGATTCCTGGCAGGCGCGCTACGACTACGACTTCGCCGCCCTCGGCATTCCCGGCCTGACCTTCATGACCCGCTACACCGACGGCCGCCATGCCAAGGCCGCGGGCATCGACAACGGCCGCGAGCGCGAACGCGATACCGACCTGGCCTACGTGATCCAGAGCGGCCCGCTGAAGAACGTCAGCCTGCGCTGGCGCAACGTCACCTTCCGCTCCGGCAACGGCCTGACCAATGCCCTGGACGAGAACCGCCTGATCATCGGCTACACCCTGGCGCTGTGGTAACCGCGCCCCTTACAAGAATCGGAGGACACACGATGTCTGCTGCCCCTACCTTGCAAAGCTTCATCGCCGGTCGCTGGATCGGCCAGCACGGCGCCCAGTCCCTGCACAGCGCCCTTGACGGGCATGTCCTGGCCCACGCCCACGAGGAACGCCCGGACTTCGCCGAAGCCATCGCCTTCGGCCGGGTGCAGGGCCGCAACGGCCTGATGGGACTGGACTTCCAGCAGCGCGCCCAGCGCCTCAAGGCACTGGCCCTGTACCTCGCCGAGCGCAAGGAACAGCTCTACGCCCTGTCCCACCACAGCGGCGCCACCCGTGCCGACAGCTGGATCGACATCGAGGGCGGCAATGCCACGCTGTTCTCCTATGCCGGCATCGGCGCCCGCGAACTGCCGTCGGGCAACCTGGTGCATGAAGGCCCGGCGATCCCGCTGGGCAAGCAAGGTCGCTTCGCCGGCAGCCATATCCTGGTGCCGCGGGCCGGGGTGGCGGTGCATATCAACGCCTTCAACTTCCCGATCTGGGGCATGCTGGAAAAGTTCGCCCCGACCTTCCTCGCCGGCATGCCGTGCATCGTCAAGCCGGCCACCGCCACCAGCTACCTGACCGAGGCCGTGGTGCGCCTGATGGATGAGTCCGGCCTGTTGCCGCCGGGTGCCCTGCAACTGGTGATCGGAAGCACCGGCGACCTGCTGGAACGCCTCGACGGCCAGGACCTGGTGACCTTCACCGGCTCGGCCGATACCGCGGCCAAGCTGCGGGTCACGCCCAATCTGATCCGCAACTCGGTACCCTTCACCGCCGAAGCCGACTCGCTGAACTGCTCGATCCTCGGCCCGGACGTGAGCCCGGACAGCGAGGAATTCGAGCTGTACATCAAGGAAGTGGCGCGCGAGATGACCACCAAGGCCGGGCAGAAATGCACGGCGATCCGCCGCGCCATCGTCCCCGCGCGGCACCTGGATGCGGTGGCGACCCGCTTGCGTGATCGCCTGAGCAAGGTAGTGGTCGGTGATCCCTCGGTGGAAGGCGTGCGCATGGGGGCCCTGGCGTCCCATGCGCAGCAGGCCGATGTCGGCGAGCGGGTCGCGCAGTTGCTGCAAAGTTGCGACCAGCTGTTCGGCGCCAGCGATGGCTTCGAGCCGCGTGGCGAAGGCGTGGCCAACGGCGCCTTCTTCGCCCCGACCCTGCTCCTGGCCCGGGATGCCCATGCCGAGGGCGGTGCCCACGATATCGAGGCGTTCGGGCCGGTCAGCACGCTGATGACCTACGAGGACCTGGATGAAGCCCTGGCCCTCGCCGCCCGTGGCAAGGGCAGCCTGGTGGCGAGCCTGATCACCGCCGACCGCACCGTCGCTGCCAAGGCCGTGCCGGTCGCCGCAGCCTGGCACGGTCGGCTGCTGGTGCTGGATGCCGAGGCTGCAGCCGAATCCACCGGCCATGGCTCGCCGTTGCCGCAACTCAAGCACGGCGGCCCTGGCCGCGCCGGTGGCGGTGAAGAACTGGGCGGGCTGCGTGCGGTGAAGCATTACCTGCAGCGCGCTGCGGTACAGGGTTCGCCAAGCATGCTGATGGCGGTGACCGGCGAGTACGTGCGCGGCGCCGAAGTGATCGAGACCGAGGTACACCCGTTCCGCCGGCATTTCGAGGACGTGCGTATCGGCGAGTCGCTGCTGACCCACCGCCGTACGGTGACCGAGGCGGACCTGGTGAACTTCGGCTGCCTGTCCGGCGACCACTTCTACATGCACTTCGACGAGATCGCCGCGCGCGAATCGCAATTCGGCAAGCGCATCGCCCATGGCTACTTCGTGCTGTCGGCGGCGGCCGGGCTGTTCGTCAGCCCTGCCCCGGGTCCGGTACTGGCCAACTACGGGCTGGACAACCTGCGCTTCATCAACCCGGTGGGTATCGGCGACACCATCCAGGCCCGGCTGACCTGCAAGCGCAAGATCGACCAGGGCAAGAAGAGCCCGCAGGGCGTCCCGCAAGGGGTGGTGGCGTGGGATGTGGAGGTGACCAATCAGCTTGGGGAGCTGGTGGCCAGTTATGACATTTTGACTCTGGTGGTGAAGAAAGAGGTCTGATCTCTTGGGCCTCATCGCTGGCATAAGGACCGCATGCACCGCGAACCCTGTGGGAGCTGGCTTGCCAGCGATGATGCCCGGAAGCTCACTACTGACCAGCGCCCTTCACTTTCTCCCCATAGCGACACTGGATGAAGGCTTGCTACTCCCGGCTCGAACAACACACCACTGCGAGACCTGAACGGCGCAGAGCTTCATGCAGACCCGGATCTCGATCGAATGCATGAGCTCTTTGCTATCCCAGCAACCCCCACTTCACAAAGATCGGCCCTCTCACCAATTTTCTGGGTAACGGCCAGATTCGGTGGAGGTAATAATTTCCTTCCGGATGAGGCATCAGTTCACCTTCATTGAAATGCTGGATCACTTCCTCATTACGTACCCAACGTTCTGGCCACATGACTTTCCAATAGCCCTCCTGCGGGCAAGGCTCACCGCTTTTGCAGGTATCTACCGGGAAGTATTCGGCCTTGAAAGCCGGGGAACCGGGCAGGGGTCTTCCCGTGGCAGGATCCAGGCCTTTTTCCTTGGCCAGTTTTTCGATCAGCCATTCTTCCGGCTTGGGTGGGGGGATATTGGCGAGGCGATCTTCAAGCCATTTGATTTTTCCGTCCCATGGGGGGAGTTTTGCGGGTGGCAGCGGGACAATTTCGTTGATTTCTGGAACTACCGGATTAGCGTAAGAATAGTTGGCCAATACGCGCCAGATCTTGTTGTATCTTTCCGCCCGCTCCAGATCAATAGACTGACCTAGGTAATTGAAATCATCCTCAGGTGCTGCCCCTCGAAAAGCCGCCTCCAAAAACCCGATAGCTGACTCATTACCAGCAGACGCGCCCATTTGGAACAACTCCAGCGCTTGGGCATAGTCCCCAACCCTTTTATGGTAGAGAGCCACCGCCACTGCTGCCTCTCCATGACTTTGCGCCGCGGCGCATCGGCGCATATCTCGGGCAACCTCAGATAAGGCAGGTATGGAAGCCAGCTTATCCGCTACATAGGCCTGAGCAGATGCATTACCTTCGTCAGCTGCCTTCCTGTAAAACTTCAATGACATCTCTTCATCTTTTTTTAGACCGCCCCCTCCAACCTGAAGCATCCTGGCAACCATCAAGTAACCGGCGGCAACTTTTGCATCTATCAACTCCTGGCTCATCCTCAGGCGCTCATACCCCTTCACTTTAAAGTATCCACGCATCGCTCCAATTTGAAGATTAATATTCGCCTTATAGTGACCACCCTCCGAGGCAATTCGGTATAGCCTTTCAGCTTGAGCATAGACACCTTCATCGCGAATCAATTGATTATTCACCTGCAGCCAACGCGCATAACGAAACAAAACATCTAAATCCCCAGCATATCCTGGACCCTCTTCATAACTGCAAGAAAAATTCAGACGCCCAATATCACTCATGGCTTCAACCCCAGATAAAATACTTGCCACTGCCTTGTTGCTTACACCGCACGACACCGATAGCAAAAACGATATAATTACAACCCATCGCATCAATCAGCCTCCTTAAAAACAGGCTTATCGAAATAGAATTCTATCAGTGGAGCTTTAGGGCTTTTTCTTGCCTCTTGAAGATCCTTATTTTCATCTATAATTCGCTTCCAAATCTTAAAGGCCTCCGCCGGATCATCCTGCGCCCCCTTCTTTCCCGTATGTAAATCCCACAACCTTCGCCTCAACTCCTGCGTGACACTCATCCAGTCATGCGCAATATTCAATTCACTGTCCCCGATCATGCTGCGGTGATTGATATTCGCCGAGCCCTGGGTGGTAAAAACATCATCGACAATCATCAACTTCGAATGCACATAAACCGGTGTCCAGGCCGAGCCCTCGAAAGAGTCAGGCGCGACCAGCGAACACACATGCACCTTCAACCCCGGTATTTCTTCGGGATAGATGGTGCTGTCTTCGATTTCCTGGATTTGCCGGTCGAGATCCTTCTCCCATTGTTCCAACTCACGCTTCCCCCGGTGATCACGAGGGTCCGGGCGTGGCTTGGGTGGAGCAGCGCGTTTGACTTCGCGGATCCGGCTCAGCTTGGTGACATGGGGAATGGTGTCGGCACGCCCCAGGCTTTCGAGCATGCGCTGCGTATTGGCCGAGCCCGCAGCAACGGAATCAGCCCCGGCATTGGTGATCACGAACAGGTGCAGTGCTTCCTGTACACCTGGATCACGGCCTTGACGGGTCTGGTTAGCCGCAGCTGCCTTGATGGCTTCGGCCAACGGCGGCCAGCGGAAATACTGGTTTTCGATATAGATGAACTGGGTCGCATTGTTCACCGCCTGCAAATACAGCGATTGGATATCGCGTATCCCCGTCTGGGGCTGCGTGCGCAGCACCTGGACCATTTGTCTTGTATCGGGGCCACATTTCAGGCGTTGCCCGAGCTCCTTGGCCGGACGCACTTCGAGCAGGTTTTCGCCGGTTTCCTTGAGCCAGGCCTCGGCAAAGTTCGCGTGCAGGTGTTCCAGGATCGGGCCGGTGAGCTGGCAGGAAATGTCCTGCCGAGGCAGCACCCCACGCGGACCTCGGTCCGGAGCGGGCCGGCTGTCGCCAAAGCGATTCTTCGCGGAATGCTTGTCGGTGTCCCAGTATTCATCGAGCATGTTGTGGCCCAGGACAAAGCCAATCGCTTCCTCTGGCAGTTCGTAGTCGACCAGGACGCTTTTCTGGTGATGACTCGGTGCCAAGGCCATGGTCAGCCGGGTTTTTCCGGCCAGATTGGGATCGAGACCATCTTCTTTCAACGCCCGGGAAATATTGCGGCGTTCGGAAAAGTTGAAACCGCGACTGACCAGCAACGGAATCCGGTCCTCCGTACGCCTGGCCGCTTCGCTGTCGTCGATGCCGAAGCGCTTGAACCACTCGCGATCGGCCTTCGACTGCTCTTCGGTGGTGCTCTGCATCTCCTCGTCCCAGAGACCCAGCGCACGCCGCTGCGGCAGGTTGGCTTCACCGGCGATACCCGCGGTATTCAGCGGTGCTTCCCAGGTCAGCAGCCGGACCTTCACCCCTTCTGCAGCTTTTTTCCTGAGTAGCTCACCGATGCTGGGGGCCTTGCCATCGCGAATCAGGAACATCGATGGCTGGAACCCCCAGCAGATGATATCGACGCTTCTTTTTGCATCGGCTATGGCCCGGTGCACGACCGCGAATGTTTCCTCGCCATTGACCAGCGGCCGATAAGTCGCCGTCTCCGGATGGTAAAGCGTGTTCTGGACGAACCAGGGTGATACGCACGTCGCTTCCTGAGTGTGCTGCAGGGCTATGGGTACGACGATTTCAGGCCGGGTCATGAGTTGTCTTCCTGGGAGGCAGCGGAACCATCCAGCAACGCGGAGTAGTGCGTGCGGTGCTCCTTGTGCGTCGCGGGCTGATTGACGGTTTCGTTAGATGCGGACTTGTGGTTTTGCAGGCCACGGTTGGCCAGATGCGCCTGCTCGGGGTTGCTGTACTGGTCGGGAACCGGAAGACGAAACTCCACGCCATTGGCCAATTGCAGGAGGTAGCTGTGGGTAGCGACCTGGTGATCGACCCGGACCTGCCCGCTTTTATCCAGCACACCTTCACCGACCAGGCCGCTGCCGGCGTAGAGACGGTATGGCATGCCCGCCCAACCGATTCGCGGGGCCGTTGCGGTCTTGTTGATATTGAAGCGCAGCGCCTGCTTGAACTGACTCACCGGATACTCCGGATGCGCCGCACTCATGCTCGCCGCCCCGGTAAACGCCACCCGTGGCGCCTTGACCAGGTAGTCGCCTTCGGTGCCCGCCTCGATCCGCGTCGGGTCGAGGATCAGGTAGCTACCACCGGCATTCAGGGTGATCTTCTTTTTCGCGACGATGCGGATCTCGTCCTCGGTGCTGACCACCTCCAGTCCTTCCCGGGCCATCAGGGTCAGGGTGTCGTGCTGTGCCTGGATCTGCACCGGGCCTTGGTTGGCGATCAGCTTGATGCCGAGCTTGCGCACGAACAGGCTGAGGCCCTGGCCGACACCGATGAACAGGCGCTTGACCACGCTCATGTCGGCATTACCGCCGGCGTTGAGCAGCAGGTTGTTCTGTGCTGCCAGTTGCAGGTGGTCGCCACTGGTCAATGCGATGCCCTTGGGCGCGCTGAGCAGCAGGACGGCGGACTTCAGTTGCTCCACGTCGCCCTTCAGCAGCGTCAGTTGGGCCTGCACATCCGCTGGGTCGCCACGGCTGGCCTCGGCGTCGCGGGAGAGACCCTCCAACTGTTCGGCGGCCTGCTGTAGCCGGTCGAGAGCCGGAGCCATTTCCAGCACGTCGCCCTGGGCCTTGGGCTGTGGGTCGGCACTGATGAACAGCCCCTTCCCTGCCCGCAACGCGCCCCAGTGGTCGCTGCGCAGCTCGAAGCCTTCGCCGCGCTTCTTGCGATCCTTGCCCACCAGATGCCCCAGGTTCAGCTGACTCTTGCCGCCAAACTCGGTACTGACCTTGATGTGCTCCTGCCCCTTCTTGTCCTCCATCCGCAGCTTGTTGTTGCTCGGCGTGCGCAGCACGTTGCGGGTGTTGTTGTCGCGGGCGACGTGGTCGGGGTGGCGGTCGTCGTGCAGGGCATGGGAGATATACGGGCGGTCCGGGTCGCCCTGCTCGAAGGCGATCGCCACTTCGGTGCCGGCCAGCAGCGGGAGGTGCAGGCCGTACAGGTCGCCGGCGTAGGGCCGCGCCAGGCGCAGGGCCAGGCTTTCATAGCCGGGCTCGCGAGTGTCGCGGTCGAACAGGAAGCTGACCCGGTAGCGGCCTTCCAGGTCGATATGGCTGTAGGGGTCGTTTTTCTGCCGGCTGGTGATGCGAGCGGGAATGGTCCCGGCAATCACCGGCTTGGGCTGCAACGGCGGGCGGAAGCCCACCAGCCCGTCAAAGGGCAGGCCTTCGAATTCGACCAGGTAGTTCCTGTTGCGCGCCCCGCTGACCCGCGTGGTGTGCACGATCAGGGTCTTTTGGCAGTCCTGGGGAAGGTCGCCGCTGAGCTTGAGCATGCTCGCCGGTACCATCTGCGGGCTGCTGCTGAAACCCGTCACCTGGCTGCGCAGGTTCATGTTGCGCTCGTAGGTCAGGCGGGCGAAGAAGCGCCCGGTCTCGGGGGTCGGGCGGTCCGAGTAGATCTCGCCCAGCTCGGTGTAGGCCCAGCCGTACTCGTAGGTTTCGCCGTAGACGGAATATCCCAGGCGCCATTGCTCGGTTTCGCCCTGCAGGTGCTTGTTGGCCTGGCGCGGGTCGTAGGTACGGAAGACCAGGTCCTTTTCCACCACCTGGTGGCGGGTGCCGATGTCCCAGACACAGTCGCCGCCGTTGCTGTTCATGCCGGCGCGCGGCAGGTACGGCAGCTCGGTTTTCAGGTCGTGGAACGGCCAGTCGCGGAAATGCACCACCTCGACGCGGTGCTCCGAGTTGATGGCGAAGCGGTACCAGATGCCGACCTCGGCCAGCAGGCGCTGGACGAAGGCCAGGTCGGTTTCCTCATACTGCAGGACGTGGTCACGTACCGGGTAGTCGCGTCTCAGGTCGAAGAAGTATTCGTGGCTGAACAGCTTGTGCCGTTCCTTGAGGATGTGCTTGACGATGTCCGGCACCGATTTGCGCCGGTACAGGCGGGTCTGCTTGCTGCGCGCCAGCAGGCCGAAGCGCGGCTCCAGCACGATCTCGTACTGGCCTTCGTCCACCGTGGCGCGGATGCGCCTGAACGAGGTGATGATGCCGAACAGCTCGCGGACCGGGTTGTGCTTTTTCTTCTTTTCTTCCCAGGGGTAGGTGACCGGCGGCTCGCCGTACAGGGCGAACCGGGCGGTGCGGTTGAGGAACAGGGCCTTGTCCAGGTCGAGGGGTTTGGGGCGGTCAGGGTCGTCGTCCTCCGCGTCGGGCCGCGGCAGGGCGCAACTGAAGCGGATGGTGTAGCGGAATGGCTGGCTGAGGTATTCCTCGCCTTCGAAGGCGAAGATGTCGAGCGGCACGTCGAGGTTCTGGACGTTGAGTTGGTAGGGATTGCGGGTGGTGGGCGATGGGTAGCGGCTGACGATCGTGTCCATGCGTTGTCTCGCTGAAATATCCGGCAATGAACTTCAAACCCGAAAGTTCGAAGTTCATTGCGGAATCCATTAATAAATAACGGCCTGCAAGCGCCAGCGGAAAGTTTGGAATAAATTGAAATACTTGAAAGGAAGTTACTAGCAACTTCCTGCGCGCGCAGGTCCGTTTTCAGGGGCGCACAGTAAAACATCCGACTGATTGATTGCGAGACGCAAAATAACGCGAGGAAGTTTCCATTTAACTTTGCGAAAATTCCGACTCAAATGGTTATTCAAAATCCAATTCAAGTTGGCTTTGCCTGTTGAATTCCAGCACCAACATCCAGGGGCTGCTGCTGTAGCAACAGGCATTCACCAGCACCCTGCTGCCTACCTAGCAGCGAGTCACACGAAACCGTGATTTATCTATACAAATCAACAGCTTGAAAACATGGCACAAACCCTGCTCTCCCCCCGTATCTGCAACGCTCGGGGAGAAGCAGCATGTTCCAACTCAATCCAATCGCCAAAGGCATCGGCATCAGCCTGTTGCTGGCCAGCCAGTTCACCCACGCCGACGACGACACCAGCGCCACACCGGCCCTGAAGACCGTCACGGTCACCGCCCAGCACCGCGAGGAAACCCTGCAGGAAGTCCCTGTAGCCGTCTCTGCCGTGCAAGGCACCAACATCACCGCCGACGGCGTGCGCGCCATGGGCGACATCACCACCTTCATTCCCAACGCCTCGGCCAAGAACCCCGACGGCGACGGCCGCCCACGCTGGTATATCCGCGGCCTGGGCACCGGCGATACCGGCGCGGCCACGGTCTACCCGGTGGGCATCTACGCGGACGACGTGTACCTCAACGCACCGGTGGCCGGCGGCGGCCCGCTGTTCGACCTGGAGCGCATCGAGGTCCTGCGCGGCCCGCAAGGCACCCTGTACGGCAAGAACACCACCGCCGGCGCGGTAAACATCATTTCGAAGAAACCGACCTTCGACACCGACGGCTACGGCACCATCGGCTTCGGCAGCAAGAACGAACGCATCCTCAACGGCGCCATCGGCGGTGCGCTGGTGGACGATCGCCTGGCCGGCCGGGTGTCGCTGTACTCCGAAGAACGCGACGGCTTCACTCACAACCTGACCAACGACCAGACCTACGGCGACGTCAACAAGAAGGCCGTGCGCGTGCAGTTCCTGGCCAAGGTCAACGAAGACCTGGAAGCCTTGCTGAAGATCCATGGCCGCGAGTTCAAGGGCGACGGCAGCAGCGGCTCGCTGCCCCTGGGCCGCTATTACAACGTCGGCTACCAGCGTCCGGACGGACGCAGGATCGAGCTGAACACCAACGAGGACTACAAGCTCGACCACAGCGGCACCTCGCTGACCCTGAACTGGAACCTCGGCGACTACACCCTGACCTCGATCACCGCCTACGACCATATCCGCAACCAGTCGCTGACCGACGCCGACTACACCCCGTACGAAGTCAACGGCGCCAGCGACAGCGACGCCACCTACGACCAGTACTCCCAGGAGTTCCGCCTGGCCTCGTCGCAGCAGGAAACCCTGCGCTGGATGCTCGGCACCCACTACTTCCACGAGACCCTGGACAACAGCACGGTACGCACGGTCACTCCGGGACCGACGCCGAATGGCACCGGCTCCAACCAGACCGGCGGCAACGTCGATTACCGCAACCTCGACTACACCCACCGCACCGACAGCTATGCGCTGTTCGGCAACCTGGCCTACGACTTCACCGACAACCTGACGGTTACCGGCGGCCTGCGCTGGACCACCGAGAAGAAAGACATCGACCTCGACCTGACCCAGCTGACCCGGGCCACCGCCAACGGCCCGCTGATCCCGCTGACCGCCGCCGGCAGCAACGGCAACCGCGAAGAAGAGAAACGCTGGGACGCCTGGACCTACGACCTGACTCCGGAATACCGGATCAACGACAACCTGCGCGTGTTCTTCCGCTACGCCCACGGTTTCCGCTCCGGCGGCTTCAACACCGGCCTGTCCACCAGCCTGGCGCAGTTGACCACGGTCGATCCGGAAGAACTGGATGCCTATGAACTGGGCCTGAAGTCGGAGTGGTTCGACCATCGCCTGACGGTCAACGCCAACGTCTTCTACTACGACTACCAGGACATCCAGGTGAACCTGCTGACGGTGAACAGCGGCATCCTCACCACCGCCTTGACCAACGGCGCCAAGGGCAAGGTCAAGGGCGCCGAACTGGAGATCGAGGCCCAGCCTACCGACCGCCTGCACTTGCGCGGCGCGCTGTCGTTCCTCGATACCGAATACACCGACTTCAAGAACACCAACCCCAACACCGGCGCGGTCACCGCCGACTACAGCGGCAACAGCTTCGTGCGCTCGCCGCGCTACGTGGTGTCCCTCGGCGCCGACTACACCCTGCCGCTGGACATCCCGGGCAGGCTGGTGGCCGGTGGCGATGTCAGTTTCCGCGACAAGGAATACTTCCTCGCCGACCGCCAGAGCAGCGCCGACGCGCCGCTCAACCAGCCCCACTACACCCTGGCCAACAGCCGCCTGACCTGGTTCAGCGCCGACGAGAAGCTCAGCGTCACCGGCTTCGTCAACAACCTCACCGACCGCCGCTATCAGGTCCACGGCCGTCCCAACGGCACCGCCGGGCAGTACGTGATCACCTACGGCGACCCGCGCACCGTGGGCCTGAGCGTCACCAGCCGGTTCTGACCCCGCTTCGCCGGCAACCCGGTTGCCGGCACCCTTTCCGCGTTACAGGAGTAGCCTTGCATGTTCCGTCTCGATCCCTTGGCCGGCGCCATCGCGCTGGTCATCGGCAGCCTTGCCGTGCCCGTCGTTCAGGCCGATGAATCCGCCAGCGGCGCGAAAAGCGACAAACTCGATACCGTGGTGGTGGTCGGTACCCGCCGCAGTGACGTGACCGCGCTGGAGAGCGCGGCACCGGTGGATGTCCTGAGTGCCGAGCGCCTTGAAGAAACCGGCGCCAAGGATCTGTCCGGGGCGCTGACCGCCCTTTCGCCGTCCTTCAGCTTCCCGCAGTCGCCCCAGGGCGCCTTCGCCGGCTCCATCGCCCAGGGCGCCTCGCTGCGCGGCCTGGCCTCGGACCAGGTGCTGGTGCTGGTCAACGGCAAGCGCCGCCACAGCAGCGCCAACGTCACCCGCCAGAGCCTGGCCAACGGCCGCGGCGCGGCGGCGGTGGACCTCAGCCTGATCCCGCTGAGCGCGGTGCAACGGGTGGAGATCCTGCGGGACGGCGCCGCCGCGCAATATGGCTCGGACGCCATTGCCGGGGTGATCAATATCGTGCTCAAGGAAAACGATGACGGCGGCAATATCGGCTACCGCTTCGGCGGTTACGACAAGGGCGACGGCCTGCAGCGCAAGCTCAGCGGCTGGAAAGGCTTTGCCCTGCCCAACGACGGGTTCCTGACCCTGTCGTTCGATGCCGGCAGCCAGGACCCGGCCAGCGACACCCGCCCGGACAACCGCATCTTTTATCCCGGCAGTACCAGCATCAATACCCCGCGCGAGCAGAACAACCGCTACCGCACCTGGAACTGGGGCTCGGGCGGGGTCAGCGATCAATACAATTTCGTCGCCAACAGCGAAATCGGCCTCGGCGACGGCCTTACCGCCTACGGCTTCGCCACCTACGGGCACAAGAACACCGATGCCGAAGGCTTCTTCGACCCGCCCACCGCCCTGCGCAACAACTACGGCAGCGTGGCCCTGTCCCGCTACCCGGACGGGCGCCTGCCGATCACCCGCTACGCGCTGGAGGACCATGCCGTGACCGGCGGCCTGCGCTACGAAGATGAACACCTGGGCAAGTTCGACCTGGCCGCCAACTACGGCAACGACACGCTGAAATCCACCGATCGCGATGCGATCAACCCCAGTTGGGGCAGCAGCAGCCCATACAACATCTATACCGGCGAGCGCGAGAACGAGCAGACCAACCTGACCCTCGACTGGGTCCGTGACTTCCCCACCGACCTGCTGGCCAAGCCGCTGACGGTTTCCGCTGGCCTTGCCTGGCGCAAGGAAAACTACACCCTGAGCGCCGGCGAGGCGGCGGGCTGGCAGAACGGCGCGCTGTTCAACACCCTCGACCCGGTAACCGGGCGGCGTCTGCCGGGCTACTACTCGGGGATTACCAACGTCGACGCCGCCTCGCTGGAGCGCAAGGTGTTCGGCGCCTACCTGGATCTCGAAGGACAGATCACCGACAAGTTCCAGGCTGGCCTGGCGGTGCGTTCCGAGCACTATTCGGACTTCGGCGACACCACCAACGGCAAGCTGTCGCTGCGCTATGACTTCACGCCAGAGATTGCCGCACGCGGCAGCATCAGCAGTGGCTACCGCGCGCCTTCGCTGGTGCAGAGCGGGCTGTCGTCGTTCAGCGTGCAGGTGGTGGAGCAACCGAGCGGCAGCGGCAACTGGGTGGAGGTGCAGCAACGCACCTTGCGCGCCGACAGCCCGGAAGCCGCGCTACTGGGCGGTCGGGCGCTGAAGCCCGAGGAGTCCACCAACTATTCCCTGGGCCTGGTCTGGCGGCCGTTGAGCAATGCCTCGCTGAGCGTCGATGCCTACCGCATCGATATCGACAACCGCATCACCCTCTCCGACCAGTTGCCCTCCAGCGTGGTCGGGCCGATCTTTGCCGGAACGCCCTACGCCAACATCCAGAGCGCGGCGTTCTACACCAATATCGCCGATACCCGCACTGACGGTATCGAGCTGAGCGGGCAGTACCAGCTGGACCTGGCGGCCTATGGCCGGCTGGACCTGAATGCCGGCTTCGCCAAGACCCGCACGCGGATCACCGACCTGCGGGATGTCGGCGGGATCAGTGGTGAACAGATCGTCGGCCGGGCAACCCAGGGCCTGATCGAACACGGCAGCCCGGAGAACAAGCTGACCCTGAGCGCCAACTGGCTGTACGAGAACTGGGGGCTGACCGTCACGCAGCGCCGCTACGGCGAATGGAAGAGCCTCAACGCCAGCAACCCGGCACTGGACCAGACGTTCAGCCCGCAATGGGTGACGGACCTGGACCTGAGCTATCGCTTCGACCTGGGGCTGAAAGTGTCGGTGGGGGCGATCAACCTGTTCGACAGCCATCCGGACAAGTTGAAAGGCGCTCAACTGTATGGTGTGCCGAAGTATTCGATCACTTCGCCGGAGGGGGCACAGGGGGCGTTCTATTACACCAGTGTCAGTTATGACTTCTGACTCAGACCTTTGAAATGAAAAGCGGAGCCATCGGGCTCCGCTTTTTCATCACCTGCCTCAGTAGTAGGCGTTTTCTTTCTGCGTGTGGTCGGTCACGTCACGCACGCCCTTCAGTTCCGGAATGCGTTCGAGCAAGGTCCGCTCGATGCCGTCCTTCAGGGTCACGTCGGCCTGGCCGCAGCCCTGGCAGCCGCCGCCGAACTGCAGCACGGCGATGCCGTCCTCGACCACGTCGATCAGGCTGACCTGGCCGCCGTGGCTGGCCAGCCCCGGATTGATCTCGGTTTGCAGGTAGTAGTTGATCCGCTCGTTGATCGGGCTGTCGTCGTTGACCATCGGTACCTTGGCGTTCGGCGCCTTGATGGTCAGCTGGCCGCCCATGCGGTCGGTGGCATAGTCGACGACGGCGTCGTCGAGGAAGGGTTCGCTCACGGCATCGATGTAGGCGGTAAAGCTCTTCAGGCCCAGCGCGGTATCTTCCGGCTTTTCTTCACCTGGCTTGCAGTAGGCAATGCAGGTTTCGGCATATTGGGTGCCGGGTTGGGTGATGAAGACACGAATACCGATTCCTGGGGTGTTCTGCTTGGACAGCAGATCGGCCAGGTAATCGTGCGCGGCGTCGGTAATGGTTATGGCGCTCATGGAATCTCCTCACAGACTTGTCGGCAGTTTACGCCATGCGCGCTGCCGAACAAAGTCCTACCAATTGTGTCGGGCAATCAAGCTTCAAGTTTTGAGCTTGAAGCTTGCCGCTTGTGGCTTCAGAGGTTCTCGTAGCGATTCATGTCCAGCACCCCCGCCTCCACCGGATCGGTCTCCTGGATATAGCGGTTCAGGTCATGGAAGTACTGCCAGAACTGCGGATGACTGCGCCGCACGCCCCAGCGCATGATGATGCGCTCGAAGCGGTCCTTGTCGTCCCGCGCCGCTTCCAGGTCCTCGACGAATTCCGGTACATCGCTGGCCGGCACGTTGAACATGAAGTTCGGATAGCTGCTCAGCACGCCGGGCACCAGGGTCAAGGTATCCAACCCCGGCTGGTAGCGGTACGCCTCGCCGAGCATGAAGGCCACGTTGCTGTGCGCCCGGTTGCGCAGCAGGCTGTAGACCTGGCGCTTGCCGCCCTGCCCCTCGATGCGCAGCATGGTCGCCTCGGGCAACTGGTTGATCACCTTCAACCCCGCCGCCGGCCGCGACGCCAGGCGACTCAGTGACTGCTCCACATCGCGGAACTCCTCGCTCATCTGCGGTCGCGAGCAATAGGCCCCGGTACAGCGGTTGATCGGGTCCGGCGCCGCGTTAAGGCTGCCGCTGCGCTCGATCAGCTTGAGGCCGAAGTCACGCACCGGATGGTGCAGGTCGAGCTTCAGCGCGCTCGGCGTGCTGGTGTCGATCTCCTCGTAGTCCATCCACATCTTCACCTTGCCGCTGTTCTGGTACCAGTTGCTCAGTACCGCGCCACGCTTGCTGGCCGGCATCAGGCGCAGGAAGTTGACCTCGGCGCCGTTGCGGATCAGGTCGAAGTACAGCCGCGTCTGCGCCTGGTGCGAGACGTTGCCGTACACGTCGAAGTTGACCGCCAGCTGATAGTAGGTGCGCTCGAACAACGGGTAGTCGAACAACCACATGGTCAGCGGCACGTCGCCGATCAGACCCTTGGTCACCGAGGCGCTGTCGAAGTGGCGGAAGATGGTCAGCAGCGCGTTGTCGTTGCCGGCCCACAGGGTCGACCAGCTCGGCGGCGGCAGGTCGGCATAGGTATCGCGACGCAGGCTCTCGTACTCGTTGCGCTTGTCGCGATAGGCGTGCCAGAGGCTGAGGATGCTGCCAACGTCGTCGATCTGTCCGGGCATCGCCAGCAAAGGCGTGGCTTCGGCGCGGTAGACGGCATCCGTGACATAGCGGTCGTGGGCCGGCTCCTGGAACAGCGCCCAGAAGTTGTCGCGGATCACGTCGGTGGCGATCTGGCCGCGGCATACCGGGCCGCGAATGAAGGTACGGACGAAATACTCGGCGTTATCCAGCATGAACTGGTAGCGCGCCACCGCCGGGATCGCCTCGAAGGTTTCGAACGGGTTGGCCCTGTGCCGCGGGCCGTAGCCCGGCAGGGTCTGCGCATGCCAGTCGCCGCTGTAGAACAGTTGCTTGACCCGCTTGAGCTTCTGCGGGCCCATCGGGTAGGTGATGTGGGTCTTGTGCACGATCACGCCCTGCACCGGCATCAGGCGGTAATAGAAGTCGGTGCCCGGCGGGTCGTTGGGGCGCCGCGTGGCGATCACGTCGATGGGCTGGCCACTGGGCGTGCGCGAGCGCACCCACTGGAAGAAATGCCCCGGCTCGCCGCCGACGAAATGGATGTGGGCAAGGAACAGGTGCTCGTACAGCCAGCGCCCCACCAGCGCCTCGGTGGAACCCGGACGGTTGAGCAGCGCCTCCCAGTCGGCGATCTGCGCCGCTTCGGCCGCGCTCGGGCGCACCGGATCCTGCTCCACCGGCGCGCCCTGGGCCAGCCAGCGTTGCAAGGTCTGGTACTGGGCATCGGTCAGGCCGGTGACCGCCAGCGGCATGCCTTCCTGCGGATGAGCCTTGGCATAGGCATCGAACTCGCCGGGCAGCGGGCACATGTTGTCGCGGTTGAGGCCGAGGACGATGTTGTCGGGAATCTTCGCGTTGGGCACCAAGGGCTTGGCATGCCCCAGTTCCAGCATGCGCGCCATCAGCGCAGCCTGGCTGCCACGGCCGTCGAGTACCGAACTGAAGCCGAGCTTCTGCCAGGCCGCCGGGCCGCTGGCGTCGTAGAACAGCCGGGTCGGCGTCACCGCCTGGCTGCGGTCGCCCTGGTAAACCGGCACCTTCGAGGCACCGCGGCTCGCGCCCTCGGCGCTGCCCAGGTTGAGCTGGCAGGCCGCGTCGTTGCAGGCGTGGCAGGCCACGCACTTCTCGGTGAAGATCGGCTGGATGTCCCGGGTGTAGGAAATCGTCGGGGTGTTCTGAGGGGCTTGCCCTAGCGCCGCACTACTGATGAGCAGAGCGAAGGCGCCGGCAATCAAGCGATGCACCATGTGCCGTATGTCCTGGTTCCAAAAGGCTTTTCACGATTCTACTGGTGGGCCGCGGTGCCAACATGAATGAAATTCATGTAAATGTGCGGCGCGTCTAAAAAGCGCGCAGCTTTGTTATCATCCCGCCACTTTCGTCTTTGTCTGACCCAGGTAGTTCCAATGTCTGACCGCAGCGCTCGTTTCCAAGCACTTCAGCAAGCACTCAAAGAGCGCATCCTGATTCTAGATGGCGGCATGGGTACTATGATCCAAAGCTACCGTCTGGAGGAAGGCGACTATCGTGGCACGCGCTTCGCCGACTGGCCAAGCGACGTCAAGGGCAACAACGACCTGCTCCTGCTGAGCCGGCCGGACGTGATCGCCGCGATCGAGAAGGCCTACCTGGACGCCGGCGCCGACATCCTCGAAACCAACACCTTCAACGCCACCCGCATCTCCCAGGCCGACTACGACATGGAAGAGCTGGTGTACGAGCTCAACGTCGAGGGCGCGCGCATCGCCCGCCAGGTAGCCGACGCCAAGACCCTGGAAACCCCCGACCGTCCGCGTTTCGTCGCCGGCGTGCTCGGCCCGACCAGCCGCACCTGCTCGATCTCCCCGGACGTCAACGACCCCGGCTACCGCAACGTGACCTTCGACGAACTGGTAGAGAACTACATCGAGGCCACCCGCGGCCTGATCGAGGGCGGCGCCGACCTGATCCTGATCGAGACCATCTTCGACACCCTCAACGCCAAGGCGGCGATCTTCGCCGTGCAGCAGGTGTTCGAGGACGACGGCGTCGAGTTGCCGATCATGATCTCGGGCACCATCACCGACGCCTCCGGCCGCACCCTGTCGGGCCAGACCACCGAGGCGTTCTGGAACTCGGTGCGCCACGCCAAGCCGATTTCCGTGGGCCTGAACTGCGCTCTCGGCGCCAAGGACCTGCGCCCGTACCTGGAAGAACTGTCGAACAAGGCCGGCACCCACGTCTCCGCGCACCCCAACGCCGGCCTGCCCAACGCCTTCGGCGAGTACGACGAGACCCCGGCGGAAATGGCCGTGGTGGTCGAGGAGTTCGCCGCCAGCGGCTTCCTCAACATCATCGGCGGTTGCTGCGGTACCACCCCGGGGCATATCCAGGCGATCGCCGAAGCGGTAGCCAAGTACAAGCCACGGGCCATTCCGGACATCGCACCGGCCTGTCGCCTGTCGGGCCTGGAGCCGTTCACCATCGACCGCGACTCGCTGTTCGTCAACGTCGGCGAGCGCACCAACATCACAGGTTCAGCCAAGTTCGCCCGGCTGATCCGCGAGGAAAACTACACCGAGGCCCTGGAAGTCGCCCTGCAGCAGGTCGAGGCCGGCGCCCAGGTGATCGACATCAACATGGACGAAGGGATGCTCGATTCCCAGGCGGCCATGGTGCGTTTCCTCAACCTCATCGCTGGTGAACCGGACATTTCCCGGGTGCCGATCATGATCGACTCCTCCAAGTGGGAAGTGATCGAGGCTGGCCTGAAGTGCATCCAGGGCAAGGGCATCGTCAACTCGATCTCGATGAAGGAAGGCGTCGAGGCCTTCAAGCATCACGCCAAGCTGTGCAAGCGCTACGGCGCCGCCGTGGTGGTGATGGCCTTCGACGAGGTCGGCCAGGCCGACACCGCCGCGCGCAAGAAGGAAATCTGCCAGCGCAGCTACGACATCCTGGTCAACGAAGTGGGCTTCCCGCCGGAAGACATCATCTTCGACCCGAACATCTTCGCCGTGGCCACCGGCATCGAGGAACACAACAACTACGCCGTGGACTTCATCGAAGCCTGCGCCTACATCCGCGACCACCTGCCCTACGCCCTGTCGTCGGGCGGCGTGTCCAACGTGTCGTTCTCGTTCCGTGGCAACAACCCGGTGCGCGAGGCGATCCACTCGGTCTTCCTCTATCACGCCATCCAGAACGGCCTGACCATGGGTATCGTCAACGCCGGCCAGCTGGAGATCTACGACGAGATCCCCGCCGCGCTGCGGGAGAAGGTCGAGGACGTGGTGCTCAACCGCACCCCGGAAGGCACCGACGCCCTGCTGGCGATCGCCGACGACTACCGTGGCGGCGGCGCGGCCAAGGAAGTGGAAACCGAGGAATGGCGTTCCCTGCCGGTGGAAAAACGCCTGGAGCACGCGCTGGTCAAGGGCATCACTGCCTTTATCGTCGAAGACACCGAAGAATGCCGGCAGCAGTGCGCGCGACCGATCGAGGTGATCGAAGGCCCGCTGATGAACGGGATGAACGTGGTCGGTGACCTGTTCGGTGCGGGCAAGATGTTCCTGCCGCAGGTGGTCAAGTCCGCCCGTGTGATGAAACAGGCCGTCGCGCACCTGATTCCGTTCATCGAAGCCGAGAAAGGCGACAAGCCGGAAGCCAAGGGCAAGATCCTCATGGCCACGGTGAAAGGTGACGTGCACGACATCGGCAAGAACATCGTCGGCGTGGTCCTGGGCTGTAACGGCTACGACATCGTCGACCTCGGCGTGATGGTGCCGGCGGAGAAGATCCTCCAGGTCGCCCGCGAAGAGAAATGCGACATCATCGGCCTGTCCGGACTGATCACTCCGTCGCTGGACGAGATGGTCCACGTCGCCCGGGAAATGCAGCGCCAGGACTTCCACCTGCCGCTGATGATCGGCGGCGCCACCACCTCCAAGGCCCACACGGCGGTGAAGATCGAGCCGCGCTACAGCAACGATGCGGTGGTCTACGTCACCGACGCCTCGCGGGCCGTAGGCGTGGCCACGCAATTGCTGTCCAAGGAGCTCAAGCCGGGCTTCGTCGAGAAGACCCGCGCCGAGTACGTCGAGGTGCGCGAGCGCACCGCCAACCGCAGCGCCCGCACCGAGCGCCTGAGCTATGCCCGGGCCATTGCCGCCAAGCCGCAATACGACTGGGCCGGCTACCAGGCAGTGGTACCGTCGTTCACCGGCGTGAAAGTGCTGGAGAATATCGACCTCAAGGTGCTGGCCGAGTACATCGACTGGACTCCGTTCTTCATCTCCTGGGACCTGGCCGGCAAGTTCCCGCGCATCCTCACCGACGAAGTGGTGGGTGAAGCGGCGACCGCGCTGTATGCCGATGCGCAGCAGATGCTGGCCAAGCTGATCGACGAAAAACTCATCAGCGCCCGCGCGGTGTTCGGCTTCTGGCCGGCCAACCAGGTGGCGGACGACGATATCGAGGTCTACGGTGCCGACGGCCAGCCGCTGGCGCGCCTGCACCACCTGCGCCAGCAGACCATCAAGCCGGACAACAAGCCCAACTTCTCCCTGGCCGACTTCGTCGCGCCGAAGGACAGCGGCATCACCGACTACGTTGGCGGCTTCATCACCACCGCCGGCATCGGCGCCGAGGAAGTGGCCAAGGCCTATCAGGAAAAGGGCGACGACTACAGCTCGATCATGGTCAAGGCCCTCGCCGACCGCCTGGCCGAAGCCTGCGCCGAGTGGCTGCACGAGCAGGTGCGCAAGGAGCACTGGGGCTACGCGAAGGACGAGCACCTGGACAACGAGGCGCTGATCAAGGAGCAGTACTCGGGCATCCGCCCTGCCCCGGGCTACCCGGCATGCCCGGATCACACCGAGAAGGAAACCCTGTTCCGCCTGCTGGACGGTACCGAGATCGGCGAGACCGGGCCGAGCGGCGTATTCCTCACCGAACACTTCGCCATGTTCCCGGCGGCGGCGGTCAGCGGCTGGTACTTCGCCCATCCGCAAGCGCAGTACTTCGCGGTGGGCAAGGTGGAGAAGGACCAGATCGAGAGCTACAGCGCACGCAAGGGCCAGGATATCGCGGTGAGCGAGCGCTGGCTGGCGCCGAACCTTGGGTACGAGAACTGATCTCTCCATAGCTGCTGATGGCCTCATCGCGGGTGAACCCGCTCCTACAGGATCTGCATAGTCCTTGTAGGAGCGGGTTCACCCACGATAGGGCCGGAACGGGCAACCTCACGCCCAGAGGCTAAACTCTCCGGCACACCGCCCCCGGAGAGTCCCGCCATGGAAGAACCTCAAGGCAAGCCCCCGACCTTCTGGCAACTCCTGCACAGCATCCTGGCCGCCGCCTTCGGCGTGCAGTCGGGCAAGAACCGCGCCCGCGACTTCACCCACGGCAAGCCCTCGCACTTCATCGCCATGGGCACCGCCTTCACCCTGGTGTTCATCCTCGTGCTCTACGGCCTGGTCCAGCTCGCCCTGCACCTCACCGCCCGCTGAGTCCACGCCCGCAAACGAAAACCGCCCGCGGGGTCCATGCCGCGGGCGGTTTCGGTTCAGGTCACGGTTTTGCTGCTGCTCAGTCTGGGTGATCCATCACTGGTGACTGACCCAGTACACGGCGGTCACGACCACGAGCACGATCAGGCAGAGAATTGCCCAAGCGTCCACACTGCTGTCCGTCTTGCCGGTTTTGGTCGGGTTTCCCATTGCATCGCCTCTTGTTGTAGTGGTTATGGGAATGCACACCTCCAGCAGTTAAGTCCAGCAATGCCCATTGCTCAAGCAGGGATATTTACCGCTCGGCGGACGGCGAGTCGTCCTACAAACGCTAGCCAGTCTCACTTAGTCCAAAACGATCTTTTCATATGCAAAAACATCACTTTTTCACATAAATACAAACTGCTATCTTTCCCCGGCTCCGCATCCGGAGTGCGCGGCCGTGCGCGCGATTAGCTGCAAGCAGCTTGAGAACAGGACCCCTATGTACGTATACGACGAGTACGATCAGCGGATCATCGAGGACCGCGTCAAGCAGTTCCGGGATCAGACCCGCCGCTATCTGGCCGGAGAGCTGAGCGAAGAAGAATTCCGCCCTCTGCGACTGCAGAATGGCCTCTATATCCAACGTTTTGCCCCGATGCTGCGAGTCGCCGTGCCCTATGGCCAGCTGACCGCGCGCCAGACCCGCATGCTGGCGAAGATCGCTCGCGACTACGACAAGGGCTACGCGCACATCAGTACCCGGCAGAACGTCCAGTACAACTGGCCGGCCCTGGAAGACATCCCGGAAATCCTTGCCGAGCTGGCCACCGTGCAGATGCACGCGATCCAGACCAGCGGCAACTGCCTGCGCAACGTCACCACCGACCAGTTCGCCGGCGTCGCCGCCGATGAGCTGATCGACCCGCGCCCGTGGTGCGAGATCGTCCGCCAGTGGACCACCTTCCACCCGGAATTCGCCTACCTGCCGCGCAAGTTCAAGATCGCCATCAACGGCTCGAAGAGCGACCGTGCGGCCATCGAGGTGCACGATATCGGCCTGGAGCCGGTGCACAACGAGGCCGGCGAGCTGGGCTTCCGTGTCCTGGTGGGTGGCGGCCTGGGCCGTACCCCGGTGGTCGGTGCCTTCATCAACGAGTTCCTGCCGTGGCAGGACCTGCTCAGCTACCTCGACGCCATCCTGCGCGTGTACAACCGTTACGGTCGCCGTGACAACAAGTACAAGGCGCGGATCAAGATCCTGGTCAAGGCCCTCACGCCTGAAGTCTTCGCCGAGAAGGTCGAGGCCGAGATGGTCCACCTGCGCGGCGGCAGCACGACCCTGACCGAAGCCGAAGTGCAGCGCGTCGCCAAGCACTTCGTCGACCCGGACTACAAGGCCCTGGACAACCTCGACGCACAACTGGCGGACCTCGACCAGCAGCACCCGGGCTTCGCCCGCTGGCGTGTGCGCAACACCCTGGCGCACAAGAAGCCGGGCTACGTGGCCGTGACCCTGTCGCTCAAGCCCACCGGCGTCGCCCCGGGCGACCTGACCGACAAGCAACTGGACAAGGTCGCCGACCTCGCCGAGCGCTACAGCTTCGGCCAGCTGCGCACCTCCCACGAGCAGAACATCATCCTCGCCGACGTCGAGCAGTCGCAACTGCACGCCCTCTGGCTGGAACTGCGCGAACACGGCTTCGCCACCCCGAACATCGGCCTGCTGACCGACATCATCTGCTGCCCTGGCGGTGATTTCTGCTCCCTGGCCAACGCCAAGTCGATCCCGATCGCCGAATCCATCCAGCGCCGCTTCGACGACCTGGACTACCTGTTCGACATCGGCGAACTGGACCTGAACATCTCGGGCTGCATGAACGCCTGCGGTCACCACCACGTCGGCCACATCGGCATCCTCGGCGTGGACAAGAAAGGCGAGGAGTTCTACCAGGTCTCCCTGGGTGGCAGCGCCAGCCGCGACGCCAGCCTCGGCAAGATCCTCGGCCCGTCCTTCGCCCAGGACGCCATGCCGGACGTGATCGAGAAGCTGATCGCCGTCTACGTTGAAAAACGGACCGAAGACGAGCGCTTCATCGACACCTACCAGCGTATCGGCATCGATCCCTTCAAGGAGCGCGTCTATGCAGCGAATCATTAAGAACAACCAGATCGTCGACGAAACCTGGCACCTGCTGCCCAAGGAAGTCACCCTCGACGAGCTGACCAACTGCGACGACTACATCGTGCCGCTGCAACTCTGGCGCGAACATGGCCATGCCCTGAAAGCCCGTGATGGCGGCCTGGGCGTATGGCTGGACAGCGACGAAGAAGCCGAAGAAATCGGCGAGGACGTCGCCCACTTCCAGGTCATCGCCCTGAACTTCCCGGCCTTCACCGACGGGCGCAACTACTCCAATGCGCGCCTGCTGCGTGATCGCTACAAGTTCACCGGCGAGCTGCGGGCCATTGGCGACGTGCTGCGCGACCAGCTGTTCTACATGGCGCGCTGCGGCTTCGATGCGTTCGCCATCCGTGCCGACAAAAGCCCGGAAGAAGCGCTGGAAAGCCTGAAGGACTTCTCGGTGACCTACCAGGCCGCCACTGACGAGCCGCTGCCGCTGTTCCGCCGGCGCTGATCGACAGCTGAAATGAAAAAGCCCCGTCAACCTGACGGGGCTTTTTCGTACGCGCCCCCTGTGGGAGCGGGTTCACCCGCGATTACGGTAGTGAACCCACTGACGCCATCGCGGGTAAACCCGCTCCCACAGGGATCTGCGGCGCTATCGAGAGCTCTATTTCCAGCGGCTGATCCGACTCCAGATCCCCAGCACGGTATTCTCCACCGCTCCGCTGGCCGCCAGCCCCACCCGCTCCTGCAGGCTCTTGCGCTCGGCAAAATGCAGGTGATACAGGTTCGACTCCCGCGCCCGCTCGCTGAGGTACTCGTCACTGGTCTTCAGTTCGTCCACCAGTTGCTTGTTCAGCGCCGCCACACCCAGCCACACCTCGCCGGTCGCCACGTCGTCGATATGCAACTGCGGCCGGTAGCGCGAAACGAAGTCCTTGAACAGCTGGTGGGTCACGTCCAGGTCTTCCTGGAACTTCTCCCGGCCCTTCTCGGTGTTCTCGCCGAACACGGTCAGGGTCCGTTTGTACTCACCGGCGGTGAGCACCTCGAAGTCGATGTCGTGCTTCTTCAGCAGGCGATTGACGTTGGGCAATTGGGCCACCACGCCGATGGAGCCGAGGATGGCGAACGGCGCGCTGACGATGCGCTCGCCGATGCAGGCCATCATGTAGCCGCCGCTGGCCGCGACCTTGTCGATGCACACAGTCAGCGGCACCCCGGCCTGGCGGATCCGCGCCAGCTGCGAGGCGGCCAGGCCGTAGCTGTGGACCATGCCGCCGCCGCTCTCCAGGCGCAGCACCACTTCATCACGGGCAGTGGCGAGGCTGAGCAGCGCGGTGATCTCATGGCGCAGACTCTCCGTGGCCGAAGCCTTGATATCGCCGTCGAAATCCAGCACGAAGACCCGCGGCTTGTCGTCCGCCGGCGCCTTCTTCAGTTTCTTCTGCTCCTTCGCCTGCTGCTTGCGCAGGGCCTTGAGCTGGTGTTTCTCCAGCAAGCCGGACTCCAGGCGCTCGCGCAGGTCCTTGTAGAACTCATTGAGACGGGTGACCTGCAACTGCCCGCCGGCCTTGCGCCGGCCCTTGCCGCGCATGCCGGCGATGGCCGAGAGAACCACCAGCAACGCAATCACCAGGGTGGCGGTTTTGGCGAGAAAGCTTGCGTACTCTGCAAGAAACTCCACGATAACTCCTTACTGACCTGCGCCCTCATGGCGCGAAAACGATAGTGAAGCATACCGGCGGCAACCCGCCCCTGCCAGCGTAGGAAATGTCTGGCAGAACAGTTCAAACGCCCTTTTCAAACGCTTGTATGTTTTTTCGTTGACACTGGGTCGGTGGCGACCTAACCTCGCCCAATCCTTCTCACCCAGGCGTACGACGTGGGCAGCATCTACCTGATACGACATGGCCAGGCCTCCTTCGGTTGCGACGACTATGACGTCCTCTCGCCGATCGGCATGCGCCAGAGCGAAGCCCTCGGCGCGCACCTGGTCCAGCTTGGCGTGCAGTTCGACCGCTGCATCGCCGGCGACCTGCGCCGCCAGCAGGACACCGCACGCCTGGCCCTGCAAGCGATGCACGATGCCGGGGTCGCCGTCCCTGCGGTGGACACCGACGCCGCCTTCAACGAATTCGATGCCGACGCGGTGATCCGCGCCCTGCTCCCCGGCCTGCTGCCGGACGAACCCGAAGCCCTCAACATACTGCGCAACGCCCGCGAGCACCGCGCCGAATTCCAGCGCCTGTTCGCCCTGATCGTGCAGCGCTGGCACGGCGGCCAGCACGACCGCGACGGCCTGGAAAGCTGGGCGGCCTTCGTCCAGCGCACCGGCGCCGGCCTGCAGCGCGTGTTGGAGCAGGCTGCCGGCGGCGACAACATCGCCATCTTCACCTCGGGCGGGACCATCGCCGCCCTGCTCCACCGCATCACCGGCGTCAGCCCCAGCCAGGCCTTCGAGCTGAACTGGCAGATCATCAACACCTCGCTCAGCCAGCTCAGGTTCCGCGGCAGCGAGGTGACCCTGGCCTCCTTCAACAGCCAAGCCCATGTGCGGCTGCTGAGGGTGCCGGAACTCGTCACCTGGCGATGATTCCGGCGTACAACGACCCTGCGTCACCGAAAACCACTCAACAAGGAAAACACCATGAGCGATGTCGCCAAAGCAGTCGAAGCGATGAAAGCCAAGTTCAACCCAAGCGCCGCTGCCGGCCTGGACCTGGTCTTCGGTTTCAACATCACCGATGAAGACAAGCACTACGCCCTGATCGTCAAGGACGGCACCTGCGAAATCCAGGAAGGCGAAAACGCCGATGCCAACTGCACCCTGGTCCTGGACAGCGAAACCCTGAAAGGCATCGTCAGCGGCGAAACCGACGGCATGCAGGCCTTCATGGGCGGCAAGCTGCGCGTCGAAGGCGACATGATGCTGTCGATGAAGCTCAGCGAACTGTTCCCGGCGTAAGCGACACCGCCGTGGCGAAAAACCGAAGCCGGTCACCTGCTTCGGTTTTTTTTCGCCTGGCAAATGCGTGGCATCAGGTGCGTTGATCGACCGGCAACACCCGCGCCAATAAGGCATGACGGCGCTTGGCAGGTCCTGGCGCGAGAATTAGATTAGCCAATGTTCCATGGCTACCAAAATAAGGGAAAAGCATGACGCTCACCGATCAGTCCACCCAGGTCCGCCCCGGCGAGGAGCTCGATCCCGCCCTGATCGATCCGTACCTGAAAGCGCATATTCCAGGCTTGAGCGGCAGCCCCGCGATCAGCCAGTTCCCGGGCGGTGCCTCGAACCTGACCTACCTGGTGAGCTACCCGGAGCGCGAGTTCGTGCTGCGCCGCCCGCCGTTCGGCAGCAAGGCCAAGTCCGCCCATGACATGGGCCGCGAATTCCGCATCCTCAACCAGCTCAACGCCGGCTTCCCGTACTGCCCCAAGGCCTACGTGCACTGCACCGACGAGTCGCTGATCGGCGGCGAGTTCTACGTGATGGAGCGGGTCAACGGCATCATCCTGCGCTCCGACCTGCCGCCTGCACTGGGCCTGGACGCCGCGCGCACCGAAGCGCTGTGCAAGAGCTTCATCGACCGCCTGGTGGAGCTGCACCAGGTCGACTACACGGCCGTCGGCCTGGCCGACCTGGGCAAGCCCGAAGGCTACGTGCAGCGCCAGATCGAAGGTTGGGCCAGCCGCTACGACAAGGCCCTGACCCCTGACGCACCGCGCTGGGAAGCGGTGATCGCCTGGCTGCGCGAGAAGATGCCCGCGGACCATCACCGCCCGGGCATCATCCACAACGACTACCGCTTCGACAACGTCATCCTCGACGCCGACAACCCGATGCGCATCATCGGCATCCTCGACTGGGAGATGACCACCATCGGCGATCCGCTGATGGACCTGGGCAACACCCTGGCCTACTGGATCGAGGCGGACGACCCGGCACCAGTGCAACTGATGCGCCGCCAGCCGTCCAACGCCTCGGGCATGCTCAGCCGCCGCCAGTTCGTCGACTACTACGCCGAGCGTGCCGGGATAGAGATCGCCAACTTCGACTTCTACTACACCTACGGCCTGTTCCGCCTGGCCGGGATCGTCCAGCAGATCTACTACCGCTTCTTCCACGGCCAGACCCAGGACAAGCGCTTCGCCCAGTTCATCCACATGAACAAGCTGCTGGAGCACATGAGCCTGAAGGTCATCGACGCGTCCGCCCTCTGAACAACGACAACAAGGAATCCATCATGTCCAAGACCCAACTGTTCGACCTCGACGGCAAGATCGCCTTCGTTTCCGGGGCCAGCCGCGGCATCGGCGAAGCCATCGCCCACCTGCTGGCGCAGCAGGGTGCCCACGTGATCGTCTCCAGCCGCAAGCTGGACGGCTGCCAGCAAGTCGCCGAGTCCATCGTCGCCGCTGGCGGCAAGGCCACCGCGATTGCCTGCCATATCGGCGAGATGGAGCAGATCACAAGCGTGTTCGAACGGATCCGCGAGGAGTTCGGGCGCCTGGACATCCTGGTCAACAACGCCGCCACCAACCCGCAGTTCTGCAACGTGCTGGACACCGACCTGAGCGCCTTCCAGAAGACCGTGGACGTGAACATCCGCGGCTACTTCTTCATGTCGGTGGAAGCCGGCAAGCTGATGCGCGCCAACGGTGGCGGCAGCATCATCAACGTCGCCTCGATCAATGGCGTGTCGCCGGGAGTGTTCCAGGGCATCTACTCGGTGACCAAGGCCGCGGTGATCAACATGACCAAGGTCTTCGCCAAGGAATGCGCGGCCTTCGGCATCCGCTGCAACGCCCTGCTCCCGGGCCTGACCGACACCAAGTTCGCCTCGGCGCTGGTGAAGAACGACGCGATCCTGAATACCGCGCTGCAACAGATCCCGCTCAAGCGCGTGGCCGATCCGAAGGAAATGGCCGGGGCGGTGCTGTATCTGGCCAGTGATGCATCCAGCTACACCACCGGCGTGGCGCTGAATGTGGATGGTGGGTTCCTGTCCTGATTATCCATTGAATGCTCTGTATTTGTGGGAGCGGGGGGGCCCCCGGGGTGGGGGGTGGAGGGCCCATTTGCAAAGGGGGGGTTCCCCCGGCC
>NZ_JAZDQN010000057.1:0-35602 GCF_036324125.1 Pseudomonas ulcerans
GGGGGGGCGGGGGTGGGTGGGTTTCCCCGGGTTTTTCGGTGTTTTATTAAAATACCGTAATCGGGGGTGAACCCGCTCCCACAAGGTCCGCACAGATACCTGTTCTCATCGCTGCAAGCCAGCAATGAGCCCCGAAAAGAAACCCTCAATATTTGGGTAGATTCTCCAACTCCCCCGCCCGCTGCTTGGTCATGTCCACCTCGCAGCCCACGCCATTGAGCTGATCGATAGTGCCACCCGTCATCGTGTAGTACATCGCGCAGTTGGCATCCCGATAAGCCACCCACTTGCGCTGGGCATCCCTGAGCTTGCCCTTCTGCTCTTCACCCAGGCTTCCCATGGCCGCCTTGTAGTTCTGGTTCAGACGATCATCCTGGCGCTTCAGCTCGGCACCGGAGCATTCGCGCATGGCCGCCGTGGTATTGGCGCCCTTCATGCACTGGCTGTAACTGTCGGCCTGGGCCAGCGGGCTGGCGGCCAGCAGGGCCAGTGCGAAAATTCCAAGGTTCATCGGCAAACTCCATGTTGGGTAGTTCAGGACTCAAGGGGTTCCAGCAGGCAGGCGCGCATGACCTGGCCACGCAACCAGCGATGGGCCGCATCGCCTTCGCGACGCCCATGCCAGGCCTGCTGGAAAGCGAAGGCACGAATCGCCAGCGGCGGCGCAAAACAGCGTAGCCCACGAGGCGGGCTCAGCAGATTACGCCGGGCGACGGTGAGGACCAGGTCAGTGCCGGCGATCACTTCGGTGGCCGCCGTCCAGTGCGGCATGGCCAGGGCGACGCGGCGTTGCTCACCCAGAGCGGCCAGGGCCAGGTCGATCTCGTTGTCGGTGCCGGGGCGCACCGCCACCAGCACATGGGGACGGGCCAGCCATTGCGCCAGGGTCAGGCCGCCACGGGCCGGCAGCGTTTCACGATCGGCCAGGCAGGCAAAGCTTTCCTCGAACAGATTTTCCGCACGCAGCGGCGCGGCCAGGGTGGGAAAGACCCCCAGCGCGAGGTCGACCTCGCCATCGAACAGTTGGCTGAGCATGGCCTCGCGGCTGCCCTGGGTCACCACCAGATCCACCTCCGGGGCCTCGCTGCGCAAGGTACGAACCAGGCGCGGCAGCACCACCCGGGCACCGTAGTCCGACATCGCCAGGCGAAAGCTGCGCCGCGCCCGCAACGGATCGAAACCAGGGCTGCTGAGCAAGGCATCGAGCTGCTGCAAGGCTTCGCGCAGTGGCTGGGCCAGTTCCAGCGCGCGGGCGGTAGGTTGCAGGCGCCCGCCACGCCGCACCAGCAGCGGGTCGGCGAAGATCTCGCGCAACTGCGCCAGGGCATGGCTCACTGCCGGCTGGCTGCGGTGCAGGCGCAGTGCCGCGCGAGAGACGTGCTGCTCGGCCAGCAGGGCATGCAGGGTCAGCAGCAGATTGAGGTCGATGCGGCGCAGATCATCCATCTGGCGAATAGTCCGTGTGCAGAATTCGAATTTCCATCCAGCTTGTGGATAACCAAGACTGCCTCATGCCCGTCCTGTGTATCAAGGAGTCCGCCATGAACCTCAATCTCGCCCCTGCCGTCGTGCTGCTGCCACTGGTTGCCCTGCTCGCCGGTGCCGCCGTGCCGTTCCAGGCCGGCGGCAATGCCGCGCTCGGTCGCTTGCTCGGCCACCCGTTGTGGGCGGCGCTGATCTCGCTTTCAGTCAGCGTGCTGCTGGTGCTGCCGGCGCTGTGGCTGATGCGCGCACCCTGGCCACAGCTCGGCGCGCTGGCGTCGGCGCCATGGTGGGCATGGTTCGGTGGCGTGGCCGGGGTGGCTTACATCACCGCAGCACTGATCCTCACGCCGAAGCTGGGCGCCGCAGGCTTCATCGTCTGCGTGATCGCCGGGCAGGTGCTGTCGTCGCTGGCGATCGACCAGTGGGGGTTGATGGGCTTGCCGGAACGGCCAGTGAACCTGGCCCGACTGCTGGGCGTCGGGCTGATCGTGGTGGGGATGCTGGTGGTGCAGTGGGGGACCCGGCGCTGAGTACCGGGCCCCGCTTGCCTCAGAAGCCCATGCTGAAGCTGACGGACAGCGCATGGTCGCGCTGCTCGCTGGCCAGTTGCCCGGAATAACCGATGCCCAGCTTGCCCGCAGCGCCCACGCTGATATCCAGTCCCGCTTCCAGCACCGCCGCATCCTTGGCCAGCGGCACGCCCTGGCTGCTGAACGCCGCGCCGCCGTCGACGAAGCGCAGGTCGGCATCCGGCGTGGTGTCACCGAAGGCATGCCGCCAGCCCAGGCTGCCGCGCGGGGTAATGCTGGTGCCGTTGTCGAGCACGAAGCGCTTGCCCGCGCGCAGGCCGACGGTGGTAAAGGTGGCGTCCTGCTTCGAACTGGCCTCCAGCGCACCCGCCCCGCCCTTCTCACGGCCAGTGTCGCTGTCATAGTTGACGTAGGCGATGCCGGCGAACGGTTCCAGCGCCACCCCGGCGGCTTCGACGGTGTAGCCCACTTCGCCGAAGACCTGAGCGCTGCCGGCCTTGTACTTGGTCTTGAGTTCTTCGCGCTCGTTGCCCACGACGACATTGCGCTTGCTGTCGATGTCGTGCCAGCTGTAGCCGGCACCCATGCGTGCAGCAAAAGCGTCAAGCTGGTAGCTCAGGTAGGTCGCCAGGTGGTAGCTGTCCACAGAGGCGTCCGACCCGCGTGCATTGGCGTCCAGGCTGGTCTTGCTATAGCCCGCCGCGATACCTGCACGCCATTGCTCGTCGAGGTTGTTGTCGAAGCCGAGCATGAAACCGGACAGGTCGCGGTCGACGCTGGCGACACCGCTGCCACCATCATGGTTGGCCCAGCCGCCGAGCGCGGTCATCCAGCCAACACCCTGGCCCTGGCATCCGTTGCTGCTCTGCTGGCCGCTGGCCGGCGCCAGTACGCTGCGTGGATCACCGTTGCCGCAATCGCCTTGGCGCATGCGGTCGTTGACCGTGTTGCGCAGGTAGCGCGAGTCGTCCAGCAGTACGCTGGCGGTGCTGGCGTGGATCTCGCCGGACAGGCTGTCAAAGGCCGCCTGCGCCGAGGTCACGTCCATGCTGGTAATGGCACTGCGCAGACTGGCCGGCGCCGACGCCGAGTCCAGCGCCGCGGCGACGCCCCGTTGGTTGTCGCTCAGAGCCACGTCGGTGAAGGCTACGCCATTACGCGCCACCGACAGGCTGACCTCGTTGCTGCCGTAGGTCAGCGTGGTGTCGATGAAGGCCAGGTTCGACGCCACGCCCAGGCTGTCGATGTTGTCGCTGTCGAACGTGCCGCTGATGCCGCCGTCGGCAGTCAGCAAGGTATAGGTGGTATCACCGGCATAAGGCGCTGCGGCGAACAGGTTCAACCTGCCGGCCAGGTTGGCGATGCCGCCGACCGCCAGGTAGCGGGTCGGCAGCGGTGTCAGGTTGATGCTCAGGATACCGTCGCTGGCGTTGGTGAAGTCGCCGCTGACCGTCAGGTTGCCGTTCGGGCCTGGTTGCACGGTGCCATGGTTGACCACGCTGGCCACCGTGCCAGTACCGCTGAGGCCTGCGCCACTGTTGACCACCACTGCAGCATCCAGCACATCGCCCAGCGGCGCGGCGAACAGCGCCATGCGCGCGAACGAGGCCACCGCCGGCGGCACCTCGGCGGTCTCGCCCACCTGGAGCACGCCGTCCTCGACGGTGAAGTTGCCACTGAAGTCGTTGTAGCCGGTAAGCAGCAACCGGCCGTAACCACGCTTGAAGGTATTGCCAGTACCGCTGAGCGTTCCGGCGAAGGTAGCGTCGCTGTCCTGCTGGAACACCAGGCTGGCGTTGTTGAGAATCGCGCCCTGCAGGCTACCGCTGTTGCCCCTCAAGGTACCGGCGCTGATGGTGGTGCCACCGCTGTAGCTGTTGAGGCCGGCCAGGACCAGAGTGCCGTTGTCGCGTTTGTCGATGCCGCCGTCACCGATCAGTGGCATCCCGAGCAGCGTCGTTGCGCCGTCGGCGACGCGAATCGGCGCCTGGCTGCCATCACGACCAGCGAGTACTTCCAGGCTGGCGCCTTCGCTGCCGAGCAACTGGTAGCCCGAGGTGAGGAACTGCAGGCCGGTAGTGCGCTGAACCCCCTCGACGGTAACCGTGCCAGGCAAGCCCTGGAAGACCGCGAAGCTGTCGTTCCACACGCTGTCGGCGGCGCCATCGCTCGCCCCCCAGCTGGCGACGTCACTGTTCCAGATGCCTGCGCCGCCACCCCAGAAACGCACCTGGTCGCCGCTGCCGACGACCAGGTTGACCTGGCCGGCAACGCTGGTCTGCACCTGCATTTCGCTGGCCGCGACGCCCACTGGGAGCGTACCGAACCTCAAGCCGTTGTCGGTCAGCACACCGCCATAGTCGAACAGCCGATAGACGCCAAGGGCGAAGCCGCCATCGTCGACGATATCCAACCAGCCACCCAGGGCCAGGTTGCCGGCCACATTGACCAGACCTGGCGCATCGGCGACAGGCGCGCCAAGGTAGGCAAGCAGCGTCGAATGGTCGTCGAGCGACAACGAACCAACACTCAGGGTCTGGCCGCTTTGCAGCTCCAGGCGACCACCACCGACAACGGTCACTGCGCCGGCGGCCAGTCCGCTGCCCGCCAGTGTCGCGCCAGAGTTCACCTGTACCGCGGCACTTCCAAGGCTGCCATCGAGCACCAGCCTGCCGCTGCCGACCTGCACCCAATGGGTCAGGTTGTTGTCACCGGCAAGAGTGAGCGTGCCGAACCCATCCTTGGACAGCATCGCTGCGCCTTCGAGGGCCCCGTGGAAATAACCGCTGGAAACCGTGGTGTCAGCATTCAGCTTGACGACCCCGCCGCCCCCTAGCTGAAGGATCCGGGTGCTGCCGAGCAGCTCGAGGACACCGTCGACGTTCATTTGCCCCAACTGACTCGAAGATCCAGGCAGCAGACTCAGGGTGCCGGAGCGCAGGTCCCAGCCACCGCTGAAACCCAGGCTGTTGCCAATGGTGACATGGCGATCGCCGGAGACCGTGAGCATGCCGTAGCCGGAAAGCGGACCGGTGAGAACCAGATCCTGATTGCCGTTGAGGTTCAGCGCCCCCTTGACCGCAATGGTGTTGTCCAGCGACAACGCCAGGTCGTTGACCAGGGTGCCATTGGCCACGCTGAGCGAACTGGTCCCCAGTGCCCCGGTGGAGGCCAGCGCCAAGGTTCCGGATTTCAGTTCGATCTCGCTCAACCTGCTTTCGCCACCCAGGGTCAACCGACCGGAACCGTACTTGATCAGCGCAGCGGTGCCGGACAGATTGCCGTTGAGGGTCAGGTTGCGACTGCCACTGACGGTCGTGTAGCCGTCGATCCGCAGGTCATTGCCAAGGGTGACGGACGCGGCGCCCGCCTGCAGGTCCGAGATGCCGGCCATCTGCAGGCTGGCGTGCCCCAGGGCGTTGTCGTGCCCCACCACCAGGGTGCCGGTGCCGACCCGCAGCGTGCCATCGAAACGGTTGTCACCGTTCAGGCGCAGGGTGCCCTGGCCGGTCTTGGTCAGGGCCGTGGTGCCGGAGATCACGCCGTTGAGGGTGAGGTCGCTGGTGGTGTCGAGCACCTGGCTGCCGTCCAGGACCACCTGGTTTTCCAGGGTGGTCGCGACACGGTTTTCCATGCGGGTACCGTTGCCCAGGGTCAGGGTGCCGCTACCCAGCGCCATGCTGCTGCGCAGAAGCAGGCTGCCGCCGCTGATCCTGGTACCGCCCTGGTAGCTGTTCTGGCCCATGAGGTCGAGCACTCCGGCACCGGTCTTGTGCAAGCCACCGGCACCCTCGATGTTGCCGGTGAGGGTGAGCAAGGTGCCGACATTCATGTTGTCGATAGTCAGCTCGCCAGCCAGCTGGATCTGGTTGTTCAGGGCGAGAATGTACTCGTTCGCCAGGGTGGTACCACCGGCGGCGAAAAGCGTGCCACTACCGAGCTTGGCCCCGTTGCGCAGTTGCAGCCGCCCTCCGCTGAGCAGTGTGCCGCCACTGTAGTCATTGTCGTTGCCCGGGTTGGACAGGATCAGCGTGCCGCCGCCGGTCTTTTCCAGGCGCCCGCCGTGAATCGGCACATCGATCCGGCTGCTGATGCCGTCGTCGACCCGGATCTCGGTACGGCCACTGCTGTCGTTGACCAGGTTCAGGCTTCCAAGGCCCCTGACCAGCGCATAGCCGTCTCCCGTGAACTGGATGAATTGCACGTCATGCTTGCCCATGACCACGACATCGCCACCGACGCCCTGGAACACCGCACTTTTGCCGCCCCACTGACTGTTGCCGGCGCCGTCGTAGCGGGTCCAACTGGTGGTGTAGGCGTTCCAGACGCCCGCGCCCCCCTCGATGGCGCCATTGGCCACGGTCGAGGCTCCATCCCAGAACTGCAGATCCAGGCCCGGGGCATTGACGATGACGTTGACCTGCCCCGCCAGGCTGGTCTGGAGCTGCACGGTGCCGGACACCACGGAGGTCGGCAGGGAGCCAAGGCTGAAGCCGTTGTCGGTGAGCGTGCCAGCGTAGTCGATCAGGCGATGGACACCATTGCCCAGGCGGCCGTCATCGAAGACGTTGAGCGTGCCAGCGAGTACCAGATTGCCGGCGACATCGAGCATCGCCTTGGTGGAAGGCCTGGCGAGCACAGCATTGATCGCCCCGCCCTGCTCGATCACCAGCGAGCCGACGGACAAGGTCATGTCGGGATAGAGCGCCACGTAGCCACCGGAGCGGACCAGCAGCTCGCCCGCCAGCGTGCCGTTGCCATCGAGGCTGCCGCCATCGTTGATCCGCAGCAGATTGCTGTCGAGGCGGCCATTGACCCGCAAGCGACCCGCATCATTGACATCGATGGTGCCCGTCAGGGTGTTGTTCCCGCTCAAGGTCAGCACGCCGTAGCCGTTCTTCACCAGGTTGCCCGCGCCTTGCAGCGTGCCGGAGAACGTGGTGGTACGGTGATCGCTGCCTACGACCAGGGTATTGCCGCTGGCGATGCTCACCAGTCCATCGCCACTGAGGCTGCCGACGTTGGCACTGGCGTTGAGCAGCAGGGTGCCGGTGCGGCCGACCAAGAGACTGGCGCCATTACCCAGCCCATTGCGGCCCTCGACGTTGATCCGCCCCCAGTGCAGCTCGATCGCGCCGGAGAAATCGTTGTCCTGGTGCAGTTCCAGTGTGCCGAAGTCCTGCTTTAGCAGGGTTCCATTGCCACTGAGGCGCCCGGTCAGCGCCAGGGGCCTGGCGTTGACAAGATTGAGCTTCCCCTGCACCACGATGTTGTTATCAAGGCTCGTGGTGAAGGTCTGGAGCATGCTGTTACCGGTGACCGTCAGCGTCCCGCTGCCGAGGCCTCCGGCCTGGGCAACGTACAGGGTGCCCGATCGCAGCAAAGTACCACCGGTGTAGGTATTGACGCTGAACAGGTTCAGGGTGCCGGAGCCGGTCTTGATCAACTCCCCGCTGCCGGAGATCGCACCGGAGAGCGTCAACTGATTGTCCCCATCGACGGTGAGGCCGAGGCCCATCAAGGAGAAGTGGTTGCCCAGGGTGAGCCTGGCGACGCTGCTGACCAGGGTCCCGCCATCGACCAGAAAGGGATCGGTCCCCAACACCGCGCTGTCACCGATCAAGCGTACATCGCTGATCACCTCGGGCACCGCACTGGCCCACGCAGGCAGCGTGTGAAGAGCGGCAACAAGGCCAAGTGCTGCCAGGCCCACACAGATGGCCAGGGGCGTCCTGCGAGCGGGGAACGAACGACTGTGCACTACGGAACTCCATGTAAGGATCAGGCGATTCATCCTTGAATCGCGCGCGAAACGATCGCACAGCGGCGCAAATCAATTGAGCGCAGACAGTCGAACAGCCTGACCAGGGGAAAGTCGGGAAATCGGGAAGCGGGTGTTGTACATCAAAATGACATCACTCCGTGAGCCATTTTTCATTCGCGCCTTGAGTCGTTGACTTCGATCAGGCAGCCGTCGCGCCGCTCTCGAAGTCGAACGGCTGCAACGGCGGCAGACCATGAGCGGCCCGCGCATCGTCGCAACGCGGATTGTGCTCGCCGTTCTCCCAGGAGGCATCGAACTCCCGGCACGGGCTGGAGCGCTGTTCGTACATGGTGCAGGCCACCGCCTTGCCCACCTCGCCGGACAGGGAAATGCACCGCGTCGGCTTGGCATCGGTGCCGATCATGGCCACCCGGCTCGGGCTGATCTGCACCACCAGGTCATCCGGCACGCAGCCACCGGCCGAGGTGCACTCACCCCAGAAGAAAGACACACGAAAATGCGCGCAGCAGGCGCCACAGCTCAAGCAAGGATGGGTATCGGACATGATGTCGGGGGGACCGGGGGAGAATGGTCATGGGGAGAATCCCGTCGCCAATTCTATGCAACGGCGCGCCGTTGAGAAGGGGGTGAAGAAAAGAAATTTCGGCGCCCGACCGCCGTAATGAAAAAGCCCGAAGCGCCCGTATAACGGGGGCTTCGGGCTTTGCAGGCCTGGCTTAGACCTTGGCCGGTTTCACGCTTTTCGGCGGCTCGATGCCATCGGCACGGAACATCTGGCGGATGCCACGCACGGCCTGGCGGATGCGGTCCTGGTTCTCGATCAGGGCGAAGCGCACGTGGTCGTCGCCGTAGTCACCAAAGCCGATGCCCGGCGACACGCAGACCTTGGCCTCGGCCAGCAGCTTCTTGGAAAACTCCAGGGAGCCCAGGTGCGCGTACTGCTCGGGAATCTTGGCCCAGACGTACATCGACGCCTTGGGGTTGTCGACCATCCAGCCGATCTCGTGCAGCCCCTTGACCAGCACGTTGCGGCGCTGGCGGTACTGCTCGGCAATGTCCAGCACGCACTGCTGGTCGCCTTCCAGCGCCGCGATGGCCGCCACCTGCAGCGGGGTGAAGGTGCCGTAGTCGTGGTAGCTCTTGATCCGCGCCAGAGCGCTGACCAGCTCGGGGTTGCCGACCATGAAACCGATGCGCCAGCCGGCCATGTTGTAGCTCTTGGACAGGGTGAAGAACTCCACCGCGATGTCCTTGGCGCCCGGCACCTGCATGATCGACGGGGCTTTCCAGCCGTCGTAGACGATGTCGGCGTAGGCCAGGTCGTGGATCACCAGCACGCCATACTGCTTGGCCAGTTCCACCACCCGCTCGAAGAAGTCCAGCTCCACGCACTGCGACGTAGGGTTCGAGGGGAAGCCGAGGATCATCATCTTCGGTTTCGGAATGGATTCGCGGATGGCCCGCTCCAGCTCGGCGAAGAAGTCCACGCCAGGCACCAGCGGCACCGAACGCACCTGGGCGCCGGCGATCACCGCACCGTAGATGTGGATCGGGTAGCTGGGGTTGGGCACCAGCACCGTATCGCCGTGGTCCAGGGTCGCCAGCATCAGGTGAGCCAGGCCTTCCTTGGAGCCGATGGTGACGATGGCTTCGCTTTCCGGGTCGATCTCGACCTTGTAGCGCTCCTCGTACCAGCGCGAGATCGCGCGGCGCAGACGGGGGATGCCTCGGGAAGTGGAATAGCCGTGGGTGTCTTCGCGCTGGGCGACCTGCACCAGCTTCTCGACGATGTGCGGCGGCGTCGCCCCGTCGGGGTTGCCCATGCTCAGGTCGATGATGTCCTCGCCACGACGGCGCGCGGCCATCTTGAGTTCGGCGGTGATGTTGAAGACGTAGGGGGGGAGACGATCGATGCGCGCAAAGCGGCGCGGCGAACTGGAGTCGGCCATGCTTTCCTCGGAGACGTAAGCGCCCGGAACCGTCCGAGCGACGTTGGCCACTGCGGTGGCCGAGGGAGAAGATAGAACTGCGCGGGGATGGCTGTAAAGATTTATTTCATGAAGACCAGAAGCAACGCGTCCCCTGTGGGAGCGGGTTTACCCGCGATGACGTCGGTGGCTTCACTACCGTAATCGCGGGTAAACCCGCTCCCACAGAGGCCGTGTCAAGCCAACTGAGTGCGTTCGACAGACAAACAAAAACGCCCCGGAACCTCTCGGCTCCGGGGCGTCTTCGTCAGACCTCGCGTACTCAGTGCACGTAGGTCATCAGCACATCGACCGGCGAACGGGTATCCACCGACATCATCACGCTCAGGGCGGTGATGGTGAAGATGGAGAACGCGAACACCTTGCGCGCCCACAGGCGGTCGTCGGTCACCTTGTTGCCGCGCCAGGCCATGTACAGCCAGTACAGGCCCATGGCAGCGGCGACGGCCAGGTAGCCCAGGCCAGCGTAGCCGCCGACGGTGAGCATCAGGGTCGCGACGATGAACGCAACGATGTACCAGAGGATCTGCTTCTTCGCCGCCTGCACGCCACGCTCGACCGGCAGGACCGGGATCGACGCGGCACGATAGTCGTTGAAGCGGAAGATCGCGATGGCATAGGAGTGCGGCATCTGCCACAGGCTGAACATCACCAGCAGGGTCAGCGCAGCCAGGTCGAACTGGCCGCTCACCGCGCAGTAGCCGATGACCGGAGGCATGGCACCGGACAGGCTGCCAACCAGGGTACCGTGCACCGACTTGCGCTTGAGGTACAGGCTGTAGAAACCGACGTAGATGACGAAGCCGATCAGGCCGCACAGGGCCGCCAGGGCGTTGGCCTTGAAGTACAGCAGGCCGAAGCCGGCGACCCCGAGCAGGGTCGCGTAGGCCAGCGCAACGGGCGAGGAAATCGCCCCTTGCACCATCGCACGGTTCTTCGTGCGCTCCATCTTCACGTCGATGTCGCGGTCGATCCAGTTGTTGAAGACACAACCGGAGGCGACCACCAGCGAAGTACCGATCACCGTGGCGAGGAACAGCATGAAGTCGACATGCCCTTGCGCGGCGAGGAAGAACCCGCCCGCTACCGACAACACGTTGCCGAAAATGATTCCCGGCTTGGTGATTTGAATGTAGTGCTTAAGGGACATGCCGCCTTACCTCACTTCGCCATCATGCTGGTGTGGATGCTGAACATGATCCACAGCGACAGGCCGACCAGCAGTGCGATCACCAGCGCCGTGAACAGGAACGACGTCACGCTGGAGCGTGCCGCTTTCGAGCCATCCAGGTGCAGGAAGTAGTACAGGTGCACGACGATCTGGATCACTGCGAAGGCGATGATGACCAGCAGGGTCATGTCCTTCGGCAGGCTCGGGTTCATCACCAGGTAGAACGGGATGACCGTCAGGATGACCGACAGGATGAAACCGATGCCGTACGACTTGACGCTGCCGTGGTTGGCTTCGTCGTGGCCGTGGTTGTTTGCGTTAGCCATTTACAGAACCCCCATCAGGTACACGACGGTGAACACGCAGATCCAGACCACGTCCAGGAAGTGCCAGAACAGGCTCAGGCAGCTCATGCGGGTCTTGTGGGTGTTGGTGATGCCGTGCTTGTTGATCTGGTACATCAGGATCGCCATCCAGATCAGACCGGCGGTCACGTGCAGACCGTGGGTACCGACCAGGGCGAAGAAGCCCGACAGGAAGCCGCTGCGGCTAGGGCCGAAGCCTTCGCTGATCAGCAGGTGGAACTCGTTGACTTCCATGCCGATGAAGCCGGCACCGAGCAGCCAGGTGACGGCCAGCCAGGCCAGTACGCCACCCTTGTTGCCCTTGTACATCTGCAGCATCGCGAAACCGAAGGTGATACTGGAGAACAGCAGCAGCGCGGTCTCGCCCAGTACGTAGTTCAGCTCGAAGATGTCATGACCCGACGGGCCGCCGGCAAAGTTGCCGGACAGCACCGCGTAGGTAGCGAAGATCGACGCAAACAGGATGCAGTCGGTCATCAGGTACAGCCAGAAACCGAAGACGGTCATCTCGCTGCTGTCGTGGTGGTGATCGTCATGCCCATGGTCGTGACCATGGACATCTGCGTTGATTACATGACTGGACATTGATTACACCCGCTCAAACGATTCGACACGTGCACCGGCAGGCGCACCAGTGGCCAGACCCAGGGCTTTCATGCGCTCACCTTCGATGCGCGCAACTTCCTCGGCCGGAACCATGTAGCCCTGGTCGTCACGTGCAGCGTGGCGAACGAAGACTGCAACGGTGGCGAACAGGCTGACGCCGACCAGCCACCAGATGTGCCAGATGAAGGCAAAGCCGAAGATGGTCAGGAACAGGCCCATGAACACACCGGTGGAGGTGTTGTTCGGCATGTGGATCGCTTCGTACTTGGCCGGGACCTTGTACGCAACGCCGGCTTCCTTGGCTTCGTGCCAGGCGTCCAGGCCCACTTTCTCAGGCATGGTGGCGAAGTTGTAGAACGCTGGTGGCGACGAAGTCGACCATTCCAGGGTACGGCCGCCCCATGGGTCGCCGGTGACGTCCATGTTGTCCTTGCGATCGCGGATCGACACGTACAGCTGGATCAGCTGGCAAGCGATACCGAACAGGATCAGCACGGCGCCGACCACGGCAACGTACAGGTACGGTTCCCAGGCTGGGTTGTCCGAGTGGTTCAGACGACGGGTCATGCCCATGAAGCCCAGGGCGTACAGCGGCATGAAGGCCACGTAGAAGCCGGAGATCCAGAACCAGAAGGCAGCCTTGCCCCACTTCTCGTTCAGGGTGAAGCCGAAGGCTTTCGGGAACCAGAAGGCGAAGCCTGCTACGTAACCGAATACCGCGCCGCCGATGATCACGTTGTGGAAGTGCGCGATCACGAACAGGCTGTTGTGCAGCACGAAGTCAGCACCTGGAACGGCCAGCAGAACGCCGGTCATGCCACCGATGGAGAAGGTGACCATGAAGCCCAGGGTCCAGAGTACTGGCGCGGTGAAGCGCAGGCGGCCCTGGTAGATGGTGAAAAGCCAGTTGAACAGTTTGACGCCGGTCGGGATCGAAATCAGCATCGTCGCCAGACCGAAGAAGGTGTTGACGCTGGCGCCGGAGCCCATGGTGAAGAAGTGGTGCAGCCATACCGCAAAGCCCAGTACCGCGATCGCGCCCGATGCGTAGATCATCGAGTGGTGACCGAACAGGCGCTTGCCGGTGAAGGTCGAGGTAACTTCCGAGAACACGCCGAAGGCCGGCAGGATCAGGATGTACACCTCAGGGTGACCCCAGGCCCAGAACAGGTTGACGTACATCATCGGGTTCCCACCAAGCTCGTTGGTGAAGATGTGGAAGTCCAGATAACGGTCAACGGTCAGCAGTGCCAGGGCAGCAGTCAGGATCGGGAACGAAGCGACGATCAGCACGTTGGCCCAGGTGCAGGTCCAGGTGAAGATCGGCATGTCCATCAGCTTCATGCCAGGTGCGCGCATTTTCAGCACGGTCACCAGGAAGTTCACGCCGGTCAGTGTCGTACCGAGACCGGACAGCTGGAGTGCCCAGATGTAGTAGTCGACGCCGACGCCAGGGCTGTACTGGATACCCGACAGCGGTGGGTACGCAACCCAGCCGGTCTTGGCGAACTCGCCCACGCCCAGGGAGATGTTGACCAGTGCAACGCCGGACACCAGCAGCCAGAAGCTCAGGGAGTTGAGGAACGGGAAGGCCACGTCGCGGGCGCCGATCTGCAGCGGCAGCGCCAGGTTCATCAGGCCGGTGAAGAATGGCATCGCCATGAAGATGATCATGATCACACCGTGGGCGGTGAAGATCTGGTCATAGTGTTCAGGCGGCAGGTAGCCCTCGGCGCCACCGGTGGCGGCCGCGAGCTGGGTACGCATCATGATCGCGTCGGCGAAGCCGCGGATCAGCATCAGCATGGCGACGATGATGTACATCACGCCGATCTTCTTGTGGTCGACCGAGGTCAGCCACTCGGACCAGAGGTAGGTCCACTTCTTGAAATAGGTGATTGCCGCGAACAACGCGATACCACCGAGCGCGATCATGGCGAGAGTCACCATGACGATCGGCTCGTGATACGGGATCGCGTCCAGACTTAATTTACCGAACATCTCTTACTCCTCTGCCCCGGCAGCTGAATGCATACTCACGTCCATCCCTTCGGTACCCTTGGTGGCCGCTGCTTCTTTGTGCTCGGCCTTCTCGTGTACCACCGGCTTGCCGCGGTTCATGCCTTCGTACTTGTCGACGATGGTCTGGAACTGGTCGGCCGGCGCCACGCTGTACAGCGCGACTGGATTGTTTTCGCTCGGTTTGGCCAAGGCTGCGTATTCAGCTTCGTCCAGCTGCTTTGGCGATTGCTTGACTTCGTTCACCCACGCCTCGAAATCGGCCTGGGAGGTGGCGACTGCCTTGAACTTCATGCCGGTGAAGCCGGCACCGCTGTAGTTCGCCGAGATACCGTCGAACTCGCCGTTTTCGTTGGCGATCAGGTGCAGCTTGGTGGTCATGCCGGCCATCGCGTAGATCTGGCCGCCCAGCGCCGGGATGAAGAACGAGTTCATCACTGCATCGGAGGTCACGCGGAAGTTGACCGGGGTGTTGGCCGGGAAGACGATCTTGTTGACCGTGGCAATGCCTTGTTCCGGGTAGATGAACAGCCACTTCCAGTCCAGGGCGACCACGTCGATCTGCACCGGCTTCACGTCGGAAACCAGCGGACGATACGGGTCCAGCTCATGGGTGGTTTTGTAGGTGACGACGCCCAGGGCGATGATGATCAGGACCGGGATGGTCCAGACCGCCACTTCGATCTTGGTCGAGTGCGACCAGTCCGGGGTGTACTTGGCAGCCTTGTTGGAAGCACGGTACTTCCAGGCGAACGCCAGGGTCATGCAGATGACCGGAACGACCACCAGCAGCATCAGGCCGAAGGCGATCAGGATAAGGTTCTTTTGCTCAATGCCGACCTGACCCTTCGGGTCGAGCAGGGTCCAGTTGCACCCACTGAGTAAAAGCATGCCTAAAAAGGGCAGAATGCCAAACAGTCTGGGGTAACGCTTTTTACTCATCTCACGACCTCTAGATCAGCTTGCTTCAATGCAATTTGTGTTTTGGTCGCCAACACTTCGTCCTGCCTAGTGTCAGCATTTACGGGCGAATAAGGTCATACCTTGAGAAGCGGCGCTGCTCGGCATAAACCTTGGGTGATGCGTGGTTATTGTTCTGACTTCGTGGGCAACAGGCCTGTATTTCAGACCAAGTCCATTTGGTGCGGAAAATCACGGAGGGGAGTCAGCCCGGCATCGCCGCGGGCGATGCTCGTCGAAGTCAGCGAAAAAGGCCTCGGGGCCTTTGAAACTGCGACTTAGCAAGCAGTGCCGAACGGAAATTGGGGGCGATTGTAGATAGGTCGCCCCCCCTTGACTATGACTTATTGAGCAACAGTCTTTTACAGGATGCGTAACAATAGGGGGTAAAAAATCAGTTTCGCGACAGTTTGTCGCACCCACCCCAATAGCTCTGAAACGCCCGTACCACAAGGGCTTTGGGTTGACGCAAGTCAATCGCCCTGTGGGCATTGTGGGAAATTTCGCCGCACAAGGGACTTGCGTCAAAACAGGACTTTTGTCTAACCCTGGCGACGGTTGCGCCAGATGCCCAGCGGCACCAGCACGGCGGTCAGGACGAATGCTACAAGTGCCCACTGTGCAAGGGAAAGTCCCAATACAGGTGGGTATGGCGTGGAGCAGAAACCGTCGACCTGGAACACCAGCGGCAAGACCGAGGCCAGCGGAAGTCCGTCGACGATCGGTTGCAGGGTATCGATGCCGCAACTGACGGACGGATTGGCCAGGATATAGACGTGGTTGCCGGCCGCCGCGACGCCGCCCAGGGCACTGAGCACCACCAGCGCCTCGAACAGGGTCAGGCTGCGCTTGCCGGGCATGGCCGCGCCGATGAAGGCGAACAGGGCGATCAGCAGCAAGGCATAGCGTTGCAGGATGCACAGCGGGCAAGGCGCCTCGCCGAGGACGATCTGCATGTACAGGGCGCCGCCGATCAGCGCCAGGCAGATGACACCCAAAAGGACCAGGAAGCGCCGTTCGCGATTCAGGCGCTGCGATTGCTCGTTCATTGGCATTCCCTTCACTCAGTGGTTCGGCCGCGCGACATTCGCGGGGCGCACAAGATGACCGTGCGCCGGCCGAAAGTCTACAGGCAGACCATGAAACAGAAGTGAAGTCCGCGTGAAAAGGGGCAGGCGCGGAGAGGAAGTGAAGCGGAGGGAGATTAAAGAGAGATTAATGATGCAAGAGACGACGCAAAACCCTGTGGGAGCGGGTTTACCCGCGATTGCATCGGTGAATTCACTATCGCAATCGCGGGTGAACCCGCTCCCACAAGGTCGGTGATGGTCCTACTGGCGAGGGTTACTCCAAGGCGGCAGCCGGCCCGAAGAACTCGTAGCGGCTCTGCCCTTCCGGCACCCGCAGCGCCTTCAGGTGGCGCTTGATCGCCGCCATGAAGCCCTTGGGCCCGAGGAAGTAGGCGTCCAGGTCACGCTCCTGCGGCAGCCATTGGTCCAGCTGTTCCTGGCTCAATTGCCCCAGGGCATCCCCCGGCAGGCTCACGCCGTCATCCATGTCATAGCAATAGAAGCGCTTCAGTTGCGGATTGCGCGCCGCCAGGGCATCCACGTGCTCGCGGAAAGCATGCACCGCGCCGTTGCGCGCGCAGTGGATGAAGTGGATCTGCCGCCCACTGTCCAGCGCCGCATCGAGCATCGCCAGGGTCGGCGTGATGCCGACGCCGCCGCTGATCAGCACCAGCGGCTTGTCGCTGGCCGTCAGGGTGAAGTCGCCCGCCGGCGGGAACAGGTTGATGCTGTCGCCGACCTTGAGCTGGTCATGCAGATAGTTGGAGACCTTGCCCTCGGCCTCGCGCTTGACGCTGATGCGGTACAGGCGGCCATCGCCCAGGGTCGACAGCGAGTAGTTGCGGCGCTGCTCGACGCCATCGATCACCAGTTGCAGGCCGATGTACTGGCCCGGCTCGGCCACCAGCACCGGCTTGCCATCCACCGGGGCAAAGTAGAAGGACAGGATCTCCGCGCTCTCCTCCACCCGCTCCACCAGGGTGAAGGCCCGCGCACCGCGCCAGCCGCCGTTGGCCTGCTCCTTGGCCTGGTACATGCCTTCCTCGGCGCCGATTAGGATATCGGCCAGTTGCTGGTACGCCGCGCCCCAGGCCTTGAGCACTTCAGAGGTGGCGATCTCGCTGCCGAGCACTTCCTCGATGGCGCGCAGCAGGCAGCTACCGACGATCGGGTAATGCTCCGGCAGGATCTGCAAGGCCACATGCTTGTTGACGATCTGCCCCACCAGGCCGCCAAGTTGCTCCAGTTGGTCGATGTGCCGGGCATACATCAGCACGCCGTTGGCCAGGGCGCGCGGCTGGTCGCCACTGGCCTGGTGGGCCTGGTTGAACAGCGGGCGCACCTCGGGGTACTCGCTGAGCATCATCTTGTAGAAATGGGTGGTCAGGGCTTCACCACCGCTTTCCAGCAGCGGAACGGTGGCCTTGATGATTGCACGGTCTTCGGCGGTCAACATGAAACGACTCCTGAGCCTATGGGCTTCTGGTTAAACACTACGAAGGTCTTTTCAGAATCCGTGCCAACCATTAAGCCCAATGAAATCAGGCAGTTGAAAGCCATGAGAGTCAATTTGACCCATATGCTGGTAGAGTCATAAAGACCAATAGGAGTCATTATGACCGCAAAGTCCCTGCTCACCGCCCTGCTGCCCCTGGTCAGCGACCTGTCCCGCGAGCTGCCCGAACGCGAACGCTACCGGCGCCTGCTGGAGGCCATGCGCGCCCTGCTGCCCTGCGACGCCGCCGCGTTGCTGCGCCTGGACGGCGAGTGGCTGGTGCCGCTGGCGGTGGACGGGCTCAGCGCCGACACCCTGGGTCGGCGCTTCCGGGTCAGCGAGCACCCGCGCTTCGCCGCCCTGCTCAGCCGCAACGAGCCGACCCGCTTTGCCAGCGACAGCGAACTGCCCGATCCCTACGACGGCCTGGTGGAGGGCCTGCACCAGCACCTGGAAGTCCACGACTGCATGGGCTGCCCGCTGTTCGTCGACGAGCGCCCCTGGGGCCTGATCACCCTCGACGCGCTGACCCCGGGCAGCTTCCAGCAGGTCGAGCTGGATTCCCTGCAAGCCTTCGCCAGCCTCGCCGCCGCCACGGTCAACGTGGCCCAGCGCATCGAAGGCCTGACCCTGCGCGCCGAGGTCTACCGCCAGGCCAGCGACCAGCAGCAGAAGGAACTGATCGGCCAGAGCAAGGCGCACAAACGCCTGCTGGAGGAAATCCGCCTGGTCGGCGGCAGCGACCTGACCGTGCTGGTCACCGGGGAAACCGGGGTCGGCAAGGAGCTGGTGGCCCAGGCCATCCACCAGGCCTCGGCGCGGGCCGACAAGCCGCTGATCAGCCTCAACTGCGCGGCCCTGCCCGACACCCTGGTGGAAAGCGAGCTGTTCGGCCATGTCCGTGGCGCCTTCACCGGCGCGGTAGGCGAGCGCCGCGGCAAGTTCGAGCTGGCCAACGGCGGCACGCTATTCCTCGATGAGGTGGGCGAGCTGTCGCTGATGGTCCAGGCCAAGCTGCTGCGGGTGTTGCAGAGCGGCCAACTGCAGCGCCTCGGCTCGGACCAGGAGCACCGCGTCGATGTGCGCCTGATTGCCGCCACCAACCGCGACCTGGCCGAGGAAGTCCGGGCCGGCCGCTACCGCGCCGACTTCTATCACCGTCTCAGCGTCTACCCGCTGCCCGTACCGGCCCTGCGCGAGCGTGGCCGCGACGTGCTGCTGCTGGCCGGCTACTTCCTCGAACAGAACCGCTCGCGCATGGGACTCAACAGCCTGCGCCTGAGCGCCGAGGCGCAGGCCGCGCTGCTGGCCTACAACTGGCCGGGCAATGTGCGGGAACTGGAGCACCTGATCGGTCGCTCGGCGCTCAAGGCCCTCGGACAGCATCAGGACCGCCCGCGGATTCTCACCCTCGACGGCAGCGACCTGGACCTGCCGGGCGTCGCCAGCCAGGCGCCGGTCATCCCTGCCGCGCCTGCCGTGGCGGACACCGGCGGCGACCTGCGCCAGGCGCTCGATCATTACCAGCGCCAACTGATCGGCCAATGCCTGGAACGTCACCAGCACAACTGGGCCAGCGCCGCCCGCGAGCTGGGCCTGGACCGGGCCAACCTGGCGCGTCTGGCACGCCGGCTTGGCCTGCGCTGATTTACGGATATGCTAAAGCGCTGAGCCGTCGGGTCGATAACCCGGCACCAGCCCACGAAATTCATCAACACGAAGGTTTCTATGTTCTCGCAAAAAGCCCGCGCGGACTCGCTGTCGCTGCTGCTGTTCACCCTGCGCAGCGGCAAGCTGATGGCGATCAACCTGCTCAAGGTCAGCGAGATCATTGCCTGCCCGCCCCTGACCCGCCTGCCCGAGGCCCATCCTCACGTCAAAGGCGTGGCGACCCTGCGTGGCCATTCGCTGCCGGTGATCGACCTGTCCCGCGCCATCGGCGAGCGACCGCTGGCCGACCCCAACGGCGGCTGCCTGATCGTCACCGACATCAGCCGCTCCAAGCAGGGCCTGCATGTCCAGGCGGTGAGCCGGATCGTCCACTGCCTGAGCACCGACATCCGGCCGCCACCCTATGGCTCGGGGGACAAGTCCTTCATCACCGGCGTGACCCGCATCGATGACACGCTGGTGCAGGTGCTGGATATCGAGAAGGTCATCCACACCATCGCCCCGGTCCACCACGACGACTCCCCGGCGCAGCTCAGCGACGAGGATGCGACCATCCTCAAGGCGACCAACATACTGGTGGTGGATGACAGCCAGGTGGCGTTGCAGCAGTCGATCTACACACTGCGCAGCCTCGGCCTGGAATGCCATACGGCGCGCAGTGCCAAGGAAGCCATCGGCGTGTTGCTGGAGTTGCAGGGCACGGACCAGGAGATCGACGTGGTGGTCTCGGATATCGAGATGTCCGAAATGGATGGCTATGCCTTCACCCGGACCCTGCGCGAGACGCCGGATTTCCAGCACCTTTATGTGCTGCTGCACACCTCGCTGGACAGCGCGATGAACAGCGAGAAGGCCAAGGCAGCAGGGGCGAACGCGGTGTTGACCAAGTTTTCCTCGCCGGAGTTGACCGACTGCCTGATCGTCGCGGCGCGCACGGTGGCCTTTACCGAGCGCTAAGAGCGACGCATACCTTGTGGGAGCGGGTTCACCCGCGATTGCGTCGGTGAATTCATTATCGCAATCGCGGGTAAACCCGCTCCCACAAGGTTCACCTCCCTCTGGCATACTCCGGCATCAAGCCTCCAGAGGAGACACTTCCCCCATGAAAGCGCCCATCCTCGCCCTGCTCCTGCTCGCCCCCCTCGCCCACGCCTCCAGCGACCAGGCCTGGGCCGAGCACGACAAGCAACTGCTCAAGGCCTGCACCGCCGCCAGCCAGCTCAAGGACGTCCGCGCCCTGGGCAAGAGCGCCGAATTCGACGACCGCAGCGGCTACTCCGCCCTGCTCCTGCAAGGCCGCTACCCGCAAAAGCACATGAACAACCGCAAGGGCAGCGAGCTGTGCCTCTACGACCGCCGCCAGAAGACCGCCTACGTCACTGAATGGACCCCGGGCAAACCGTGAACAGCACCGCCGAGACGATCCACTTCAACTGCACCGGCTGCGGCAAGTGCTGCACCGGCCACCATGTGCCGCTGACCCTGGGGGAAGCCCGCCAGTGGGTCGACGACGGCGGCCAGGTCATCGTCCTGGTCGAGGCTTTCCTCGGCAACGGCCTGGGCTTGCCCGCCGCCCAGCAGGAACACGCCCGCCGCCGCTCCTGCGCGGTGCCCTGCGGCAGTACCGAAGCCTTCGTCGCCATTACCTTCGCCGCCTTCAACCCGGGCCCGTGCCGCAACCTCGACGCCGAGCTGCGCTGCATGATCTACGAGCGGCGTCCGCTGGTGTGCCGCATCTATCCGATGGAGATCAACCCGCATATCCCGCTGCGCCCGGAAGCCAAGGACTGCCCGCCGGAAGCCTGGGGCCACGGTGACGCGCTGATCCATCGCGAGCACGTGGTGGATCCGCAACTGATGGAGATGATCGAACGCTCACGCCAGGCCGACCGCGACGATATCCGCGACAAGGCCCTGATCTGCCAGCGCCTGGGCATCGACACCAGCGCCCTGAAGGGCAATGGCTTCACGGCGTACCTGCCGGACACGACGGCGCTGCGACAGGCCATGCTGGACACGGCTGCCGATCCTTCGGCGAAGCTCGCCGCGTGGGTTCTTCATGTGGAGGATGGCGACCTTGCCGGAAAGCTGGGCTCGGCAGGGGCCAGGGTCACCGGCACGAGCGCCGGGCACTACAGTTTCATCGGGTTCTGATCCGGCGCGCTATTGGCGCCGGCACCAGAACTCTTCGGCCAGGCGGCGCAGGTCTTCGGCAAGGCCGGCCACGTCGCTGGCGGTGGAATGACCGCGCTGGCCGGCGCTGACGCTCTGCTCGCTGGCCTCGCGGATGCTGATGATATTGCGGTTGATGTCCTCGCTGACCAGGCTCTGCTGCTCCACCGCCGCAGCGATCTGCATGCTCATCTCGCTGATCTGGTTGACCCGCTGGCTGATGCCGTGCAGCGCCTGGGTCGCGTGCTGTGCCTGCTCGACGCTCTGCCCGGCGTGATCGCTGCTCTGCTGCATCGCCACCACCGCGTCCCGCGCGCCGCTCTGCAGCACGGTGATCATGCGCTGGATCTCGCCGGTCGACTGCGCCGTGCGCTGGGCCAGGCCACGTACCTCATCCGCCACCACCGCGAAGCCACGTCCGTGGTCGCCGGCCCGGGCAGCCTCGATCGCTGCATTGAGGGCCAGCAGGTTGGTCTGCTCGGCGATGCTGTGGATAACCTCCAGCACACCGGAAATCTCCTCGCTGTGGTTTTCCAGGGTATGCACCACCTCGGTGGCCTGGGCCAGGGCGTTGGCCAGTTGCAGGATGGTGCTGCGGCTCTGGTCCACCAGTTGATGGCCGACCTGGGTCTCGCCTTCCGCCTGGTCCGCCGCCTTCGAGGCCTGCTGGGCGCTACTGGCGACTTCGGCGACCCGCGCGGCCATGCGGTGGATGGCGTCGGCGACCTGGTCGGCGTCGCCCTGCTGGCCCACCGTGGTGGTGTGGCTGTGCTGCAGGTGGCTGGCGAGGTCGGCGGTGTGTCCGGCAAGGCGCTTGGAGGTGTCGCCGATACGTCCGACCACCGCGCCGATCTGCGCTTCGAGCATCTGCAGGGCAAACTCGATCTGCCCCACGGTATCGCCGCGACCGGTGTACAGCTGCTGGCTCAGGGGGTTGTCGGCGATATCGCGGGCACGGCGGCCAAGTTGCTCAAGCGGACCCAGGACCTGGCGCACCAGCAACGTGCCGAACCCGGCGAACACCAGCCACTCCAGCGCCCCCTGGAACGGGATTTCCGGCAGGAGCCAGCGGCTGCCACCCAGTACGACGGCCAGCAGGCCGCCCAGCCCCAGGCTCAGGCGCGCGCCCATGCCCAGGCGTGGCAGGCGCGTGCCCAAGGTCTGCTTGCCGCTGCGCAGGTCGGCGTACAGGCGCTCGGCGGCCTCGACCTGAGCCCGCGTCGGCTTGGTCCGCACCGACTGGTACTCCACGGTCTGGCCGTGGCTGGTAATCGGCGAAACGAAGGCGCTGACCCAGTAGTGGTCGCCGTTCTTGCAGCGGTTCTTCACCAGTCCCATCCACGAGCGGCCCTTCTTCAGGGTCTGCCACATGTGCTCGAAGGCCGCCGACGGCATGTCCGGGTGACGCACGATATGGTGTGCGCTGCCGATCAGTTCATCCCGGGAAAACCCGCTGACCTTGATGAACTCGTCGTTGGCGTAGGTGATGGCACTCGTCAGGTCCGTGGTGGAAAGGATGTTCGCATCCACGGGGTAATCCACATTTCGACCGGTAACAGGCAGGTTGCTCTTCATCGAGAGGCGCTCGTCGTTCGGGGTGGGGGGTAGAAAGCAGGGCGCAGATACTACGTTCGCCCCTTGGATCCAACCTTGACCCAGAGCAGCATAAAGGCCTATTGCCAGCACCCTTGATCGGTGCTAAAGCCACCTGACAGCCGTGACAGGTAGCCGTCACGCTGCTGACCGTGTCTGTCCTCTATAAGTGATACAAGCCCTTCCTCCTTTCTGCCGGCACTCCTGACGCATGCGAATCTCCAGCCCCCGAACGCTGCTTGTCCTGCTCGCCCTTGTCCTCCTCGCCGTAGCCACCTGGTTCGTCGGCCAGCGCCCGCAAGCCGCCCGCCCCGCCGCGTCGAGCGCCGTACCGGTCAGCGTGATCGCCGTGCAGCGCGAGGATGTGCCGCGCTTTCTCAGCGCCATCGGTACCGTGCAATCCCTGCACAGCGTGGTGATCCGCCCGCAGGTGGAAGGCGTGCTGACCCGCATCGCCGTACAGGAAGGCCAGACCGTGCAGAAAGGCGACCTGCTCGCCACCCTCGACGACCGCGCCATCCGCGCCAGCCTCGACCAGGCCCGCGCCCAGCTCGGGCAGAGCCAGGCGCAGTTGCAGGTGGCGGAAACCGACCTCAAGCGCTATCGCCTGCTCAGCGAGGACAACGGCATCTCGCGGCAGACCCTCGACCAGCAACAGGCCCTGGTCAACCAGCTCAAGGCGACCCTGCTCGGCAACCAGGCGAATATCGCCGCCGCCGAAGTCCAGCTTTCCTACACCCGGATCCTCTCGCCGGTGAGCGGCCGGGTCGGCATCCGCAATGTCGACGAAGGCAACCTGGTGCGCAGCACCGACACCCAGGGCCTGTTCAGCGTGACCCGCCTCGACCCGATCAACGTGGAGTTCTCGGTACCGCAGCAATGGCTGCCGACCCTGCAACAGCTCACCGCCAGCAGCGAAGCGGCGCCGATCCAGGCTTATCTGGAAGGCGACGGCGACACCGGCGGCAAGCTGCTAGGCGAAGGCCGCCTGAGCCTGATCGACAACCAGATCGCCGCCGGCACCGGCACCCTGCGGGCCAAGGCCACCTTCGCCAACCCGGACGCGCGCCTGTGGCCCGGGCAACTGGTGACCCTGCGGGTGCAGACCGGCGTCGAGCGCAATGCCTTGGTGGTACCGCCCGGCGTAGTGCGCCAGGGCGTCGACAAGCACTTCGTCTACCGCATCGCCGGGGACAAGGCCGAGGCCGTGCCGGTCAAGGTGATCTACCAGGACAGCAAGGTGAACGTGATCAGCGGCGTCGAGGCCAACGACCGCCTGGTCGCCGACGGCCAGTCACGGCTCAAGCCAGGGGCCAAAGTGGAAATCCTCGACGCCGCGCCGGCCACGGCTGAAGACGTCGCCGCGAGCGTGCAGCCATGAACGCCGCCCTGCCCGATGGCCGCAAGAGCCTGTTCGGCTGGTGCATCGACCGCCCCGTCGCCACCCTGCTGCTGACCTTCGCGCTGGTCCTGCTCGGCGTCGTCGCCTTTCCGCGCCTGCCGGTGGCACCGCTGCCGGAAGCCGACTTCCCGACCATCCAGGTCACCGCCAACCTGCCCGGGGCCAGCCCTGAAACCATGGCCTCGTCGGTGGCGACGCCGCTGGAAGTGCAGTTCAGCGCCATCCCTGGCATGACCCAGATGACCTCCAGCAGCGCCCTGGGCTCCACCAGCCTGATCCTGCAGTTCACCCTCGACAAGAACATCGACACCGCCGCCCAGGAAGTCCAGGCGGCGATCAACACCGCCACCGCGCGCCTGCCCCAGGACATGCCCAGCCCGCCGACCTGGCGCAAGGTCAACCCGGCCGACAGCCCGGTGCTGATCCTCACCGTCAGCTCCGAACACATGCCGGCCAACGAACTCAGCGACTACGCGGAAACCCTGCTGGCCCGCCAGCTGAGCCAGATCGACGGTGTGGGCCTGGTCAACATCACCGGCCAGCAACGCCCGGCGATCCGTGTCCAGGCCCAGCCGGACAAGCTCGCCGCCATCGGCCTGACCCTCGCCGACCTGCGCCTGGCGATCCAGCAGACCAGCCTCAACCTGGCCAAGGGCGCGCTGTACGGCGACAGCAGCGTGTCGACCCTGGCCACCAACGACCAGCTGTTCCATCCCGAGCAGTACGCACAGCTGATCGTGTCCTACCGCGACGGCGCGCCGGTGCAGCTCAAGGACGTGGCCAAGGTCATCAGCGGATCGGAGAACGCCTACGTCAAGGCCTGGTCCGGCGACCAGCAGGGCCTCAACCTGGTGATCTTCCGCCAGCCGGGGGCAAACATCGTCGACACCGTGGACCGGGTCAATGCCGAGCTGCCGCGCCTGGAAGAGATGCTTCCGGCCACGGTCAACGTCTCGGTGCTGCAGGACCGCACCCAGACCATCCGCGCCTCCCTGCATGAAGTGGAACTGACCCTGGCCATCGCCGTGCTGCTGGTGATCGCGGTGATGGCGCTGTTCCTGCGCCAACTTTCGGCGACGCTGATCGTCTCGGCGGTGCTCGGCGTGTCGCTGGTGGCCAGCTTCGCCCTGATGTACGTGATGGGCTTCAGCCTGAACAACCTGACCCTGGTGGCCATCGTCATCGCCGTCGGCTTCGTGGTGGACGACGCCATCGTCGTGGTGGAGAACATCCACCGCCATCTCGAAGCCGGCGACAGCCGTCGCCAGGCCGCGCTCAAGGGCGCCCAGGAGATCGGCTTCACCGTGGTCTCCATCAGTTTCTCCCTGGTGGCTGCCTTTATCCCGCTGCTGTTCATGGGCGGCGTGGTCGGCCGGCTGTTCAAGGAGTTCGCCCTGACCGCCACCTCGACCATCCTCATTTCCGTGGTGGTGTCGCTGACCCTGGCGCCGACCCTCTGCGCCCTGTTCATGAATGCCCCGGCCCATGACAAGGAGAAGAAACCCGGCTTCGGCGAGCGCCTGCTGGGCTGGTACGAGCGCGCCCTGGACAAGGCCCTGGCCCACCAGCGCCTGATGCTCGGGGTGTTCTTCCTCAGCACCGCCCTGGCGGTGGTCGGCTACGTACTGATCCCCAAGGGCTTCTTCCCGGTGCAGGACACCGGCTTCGTCCTCGGCACCAGCGAGGCGGCGGCCGATGTGTCCTATCCGGACATGGTCGCCAAGCACCAGGCCCTGGCCGCGATCATCGAGGCCGACCCGGCGGTGCGCGCCTTCTCCCATTCGGTGGGGGTCACCGGCAGCAACCAGACCATCGCCAACGGCCGCTTCTGGATCTCGCTCAAGGACCGTGGTGATCGCGACGTTTCCGCCAGCGAGTTCATCGACCGCCTGCGGCCGAAGCTGGCCAAGGTCCCCGGCGTGGTCCTGTACCTGCGCGCCGGCCAGGACATCAACCTCAGTTCCGGGCCGAGCCGCAGCCAGTATCAATATGTGCTGAAGAGCAACGACGGCCCGGCGCTGAACCTGTGGACCGAACGCCTGACCGAACGACTCAAGGCCAACCCGGCGTTCCGCGACCTGTCCAACGACCTGCAACTGGGCGCCAGTGTCACCCGCATCGAGATCGACCGCCAGGCCGCCGCGCGCTTCGGCCTGACCACCACCGATGTCGACCAGGCCCTGTACGACGCCTTCGGCCAGCGCCAGATCAGCGAATTCCAGACCGAGACCAACCAGTACAAGGTCATCCTCGAACTCGACGCCCGCCAGCGTGGCCGCGCCGAAAGCCTCAACTACTTCTACCTGCGCTCGCCGCTGACCGGCGAAATGGTGCCGCTGGCCGCAGTGGCCAGGGTCGAGGCGCCGAGCACCGGTCCGCTGTCCATCGCCCACGACGGCCTGTTCCCCGCCGCCAACCTGTCGTTCAACCTGGCGCCTGGCGTGGCCTTGGGCGACGCGGTGAGCATCCTCGAACGGACCCAGCGCGAACTGGGCATGCCGGCCTCCATCAGCGGCACCTTCCAGGGTGCGGCGCAGGCCTTCCAGAGCTCGCTGTCGAGCCAGCCGTGGCTGATCCTCGCCGCGCTGGTGGCGGTGTACATCATCCTCGGCGTGCTCTATGAGAGCTTCGTCCACCCGCTGACCATCATCTCCACCCTGCCCCCTGCCGGCCTCGGCGCCCTGGCCCTGCTCTGGCTGTGGGGCCAGGACTTCACCATCATGGGCCTGATCGGCGTGGTGCTGTTGATCGGCATCGTCAAGAAGAACGGCATCCTGCTCATCGACTTTGCTCTGGACGCCCAGCGCAACCACGGCATGAGCGCCGAGGAAGCGATCCACAAGGCCTGCCTGACCCGCTTCCGGCCGATCATCATGACCACCCTCGCCGCCCTGCTCGGCGCCGTGCCGCTGATGCTCGGCGCGGGCGCCGGCGCCGAACTGCGCCAGCCGCTGGGCATCGCCGTGGTGGGCGGGCTGCTGGTCAGCCAGGCCCTGACACTGTTCACCACCCCGGTCATATACTTGGCCCTGGAGCGCCTGTTCCACCGGCGCCAGCGCGCTGCCCCGGCGCCCCGGCCAATCGCGAACTGAGAGCCGACCATGCGCGTGCTGATTATCGAAGACGAAGAAAAAACCGCCGACTACCTGCACCGCGGCCTGACCGAGCAGGGTTTCACCGTGGACCTGGCGCGGGACGGCATCGAGGGCCTGCACCTGGCGCTGGAAGGCGACTACTCGGTGATCGTCCTCGACGTCATGCTCCCCGGCCTGGACGGCTACGGCGTGCTGCGTGCCCTGCGCGCGCGCAAGCAGACCCCGGTGATCATGCTAACCGCTCGCGAGCGCGTCGAAGACCGCATCCACGGCCTGCGCGAAGGCGCCGACGACTACCTCGGCAAACCCTTTTCCTTCCTCGAACTGGTCGCCCGCCTGCAAGCCCTGACCCGCCGCAGCGGCGGCCACGAGCCGGTGCAGATCCAGGTCGCCGACCTCTGGGTCGACCTGATCAGCCGCAAGGCCAGCCGCGCCGGCCAGCGCCTCGACCTGACCGCCAAGGAGTTCTCCCTGCTCAGCGTCCTGGCCCGGCGCCAGGGCGAGATCCTCTCCAAGACCGCCATTGCCGAGCTGGTCTGGGACATCAATTTCGACAGCGACGCGAACGTCGTCGAAGTGGCGATCAAGCGCCTGCGGGCCAAGCTCGACGGGCCGTTCGAAAGCAAATTGCTGCACACCATCCGGGGCATGGGCTATGTCCTCGAAAACCGTGCGCAGTAATTCCCTGGCCCTGCGTCTCAGCGCCCTGTTCACCCTGGTGGCGCTGCTGGTGTTCCTGCTGATCGGCTGGGCCTTGTACAAGCAGGTCGACCGCAGCCTCGACCTGCTGCCCTCGGCGGAACTGGAGGCGCGCTACAGCGTGCTGGAGTCGTCGCTGATGCGCTTCGGCAATCAGGACCACTGGGGCAAGATCACCCGCAAGCTCGACCTGCTCGGCGAGGAAGACCGCCGCATCCGCTTCTGGGTGGTGAGCGGCGACAGCCGCTACGAGTACGGCCATCCCGACGCGGTCATCCGCCACCTCGCCGAAGGCCGGCCGGGCATGCGCGACGTGTACCTGGCAGACAGCCCCTACCCGTTCAAGATCATGCTCAGCGAACTGCCGGCGCTGGAAGAACGCCCGCCCCTGCGCTTCCTGATCGGCATCGACACCGACAGTTTCTGGAATGCCCAGCGCACCCTGCTGATCGCTCTGGTCAGCCTGTCGGTGGTCGGCATCCTGCTGGCCTCGGTGCTCGGCTACTGGGTGGCGCGGATAGGCCTGCGGCCCCTGCACCAGCTCTCCGACGAAGCCCAGCAACTGGCGCCGCCGCGCCTCAGCGGGCGCCTGCGGGTATCGGCGTTGCCGCCGGAGCTGGAGCAGTTCGCCCAGGCCTTCAACGCCGCGCTGGAGAGGGTGGACCAGGCCTACTCGCGGCTGGAAGCCTTCAACGCCGACGTCGCCCACGAACTACGCTCGCCGCTGACCAACCTGATCGGCCAGACCCAGGTCGCCCTGACCCGCGGACGCAGCGCCGAACACTACTTCGAGGTGTTGCAATCCAACCTGGAAGAGCTGGAGCGCCTGCGCAGCATCGTCAACGACATGCTCTTTCTCGCCAGCGCCGACCAGGGCAGCAAGGCCACGGCACTGATCAGCACCTCGCTGGCCGAGGAAGTGGCGACCACCCTCGACTACCTCGACTACATCCTCGAAGACGCTCAGGTGCGGGTCGAGGTCAGCGGCGACGCCCAGGCACGGATCGAGAAGGCCCACCTGCGCCGCGCGCTGATCAACCTGATCAACAACGCGGTGCAGCATACCGGGCCGCAACAGGTGATCCGGGTCAGCATCGAGCGCCAGGACGGCCAGGTGCGCATCGCCGTCAGCAACCCCGGCCCGGCCATCGCCGACGAGCACCTGGCAAGGTTGTTCGAGCGTTTCTATCGGGTCGATGCCGCGCGCAGCAACAGCGGTGGCAGCAATCATGGGCTGGGGCTGGCCATCGTCAAGGCGATTGCGCTGATGCATGGTGGCAGCGTGTTCGTGCGCAGCCAGGCCGGCGCCAATACCTTTGGCATCCTCTTGCCGGTCTAAGCGCGGCGGACCCTGTGGGAGCGGGTTCACCCGCGATTGCGGTAGTGAATTCACCATTGCAATCGCGGCGGTCCGGCGTTCCGGTAAACCCGCTCCCACAGGGTCCGCGATTTCCTCTCGAAATGCTCTAGCCTCAGCCTTTCAGAAGACCGTTACAAAAACAGCAACAGTCAATCTCGCAAAACCGGCTTTTTCGTTCGTTTGCTAACGATTAATTTGGACACACCAAACAGATACCTGCCTCGCAGGAAGGTTGTTCCAAATGTCCAATAGCATGGGTATTGCCAGCGTTTTCGTTCTGTCCTCCGTACTGCTTTCGCCCCTGGCGATGGCCGAAGAGTCCCAGGCCTTCGTGGCCCAGACCGCCCGCCACCAGGCTGCCATGGAGCAGTCCCGCGAGGCCTTCGCCAAGCAGCAGCAAGACGCCGTCAAAGGCTCGGAGCAGACCGCATCCAAGGCAAGCCTGAATGACGCCAGCGACAGCTGATCGTCAGCACCGCCCTTCTGTTTTTCCCTCGACTTTCGCCCTGGTGACTTTTGCCCCGGTGCGTCTGTCATTGAAAGCCGCTGCCTGTCAGCGGCTTTTTTTTGCCTGGTGAAAAGTACCGGAACACGGCCGGATCCCTATAAGAAAAATACCCGCACCCAGAATAAGAACTGCCGCCAAAACCACCTAAAAGGAGTTCACCAAGGTGATCAAGACCCCACGTTTTACCCCGTTATTTCTTGCGCTGGCTGCAACGATGCCCCTGCATGCCCAGGCTGAGGAAGAATCCGCCGAAGGTTTCGTCGAAGGCGCCCACCTCGATGTGCTCGCGCGCAACTACTACCTGAACCGCAACCAGTTGCTGCCCGGCGTGCGTGACAACCGCGAATGGGGCCAGGGCTTCATCGGCACGTTCGAATCGGGCTTCACCCAGGGCACCGTCGGCTTCGGCCTCGACGCCTATGCCATGCTCGGCCTGAAGCTGGACGGCGGTGGCGGCACGGCCGGCTCCAGCATCCTGCCGATCAACAGCCCGGGCAAGGAGGGCTACGACTACGGCAAGGCTCCGGACGACTTCTCCAGCGCCGGAGCTTCGGTCAAGGTCCGCGCCTTCGATACCGTGCTGCGCGCCGGCGACCTGTTCCTGACCAACCCGGTGATCGCCGGCGGCGAAAGCCGCATGCTGCCGCAGACCTTCCGCGGCGTGAGCCTGACCAACACCAGCTTCGATAACCTGGTGCTCGAAGGCGGCCAGGCCAGCTTCACCAAGCCTTACAACCAGAGCGGCCATCGCCGCATCGACACCTTCTACGGCAGCCTGCCGGACGAGCGCGAAAGCCGTCACCTGAACTGGGCCGGCGCCGCCTGGACGCCGATCGAGGGCCTGAGCAGCAACCTGTACGCCGCCGAGCTGAAGGACATCTGGAACCAGTACTACTTCGACCTCGACTACACCTGGCAACTGAACGACCTGGTCAGCCTCAACCCGGGCCTGCACTACTACCACACCCAGGACACCGGCGACCGCCTGCTCGGGCACATCGACAACAACACCTACAGCCTGCACTTCGCGGTGAATGTCGGTTTCCACTCGGTGACCGCGGTGTACCAGCGGGTCAATGGCAACACCCCGTTCGACTACATCAACCAGGGCGACAGCGTCTACCTGGACAACTCGCAGATCTACTCGGACTTCAACGGCCCCAACGAACGCTCGTGGAAGCTCAAGTACGCCTACGACTTCGCCGGTGTCGGCGTGCCGGGGCTGACCACGGCGGTGTCCTATTCGCGGGGTGAGCTGGACCTGACCAAGGTCGACCCGGCCAGCACCGGGTATGGCAACTGGTACAGCGAGGACGGCAAGAACGCCCGGCACTGGGAGCGTGACTTCGACCTGGCCTATACCTTCCAGGAAACCCAGCTCAAGGACCTGACCGTACGCCTGCGCTGGGCGGCGCATCGGGGTAGCCAGGGCTATTCGGCGGTGGACAAGGACGTGGATGAGTACCGGGTGATCGTCGAGTATCCGGTGAACGTGTTCTGATCGCGTAATCCGCAGCGCCAGCCCCCACAAGGATCGTGATCACCGCAGACCTTGTGGGAGCCGGCTTGCCGGCGATTGGCCAGCAAGCCGGACACCAATCGCGACCTACCGCACATCCGTCCCCGCGCAGACACATCTTGTCCTACAATCCCCCCCCACCTAAAATACCCGCCGCCGCACGGGCCCCTACGCGCGCGGCGTGATACTGGAATTCCACGACCCGCACCGCTCCCGGAACAGTCCAACCTGTCGCCGGCGGACGGTTTCATCCGTTTCCCGGCCCAGCCGACGCCCAGGCACATCGCGATCATGAACGCGTCCACCCCGCCCCCGCGCTCCGGCCTGTACCGGAGACACCCGGAGCTGATCCTCAACCTGGGCAGCTGCCTCGCCGTGGCGGCGATCATTTCCATCGTCACCTTCCTGCTGATGCGCGAGCGGATGAACGTGGAACAGACGGCGGTGCGATCGGCGCGCAATATCGTCAAGCTCATCGAGACCGACATCATCCGCAATGTCGAGCTCTACGACCTGTCCCTGCAAAGCCTGATCTGGGCCGTGCAACACCCGGAGCTGCTGGGCATCCCGGCCCATATGCGCCAGCAGGTGCTGTTCAACCAGGCTTTCAGCAGCCCGGTGCGCGGCGACATCCTCTGGCTCGACCGCGACGGCAACGTGGTCGCCGACTCCGCCAGCACCACGCCGCGCACCGCCAATTTCGCCGACAACGCGATCTTCCAGGAACACAAGCGCAACCCGGCCCTGGGCATGGTCATCAGCCCGCCCTTCAAGGCCCGTCTGGGCGACCTGGACTGGTGCATCAGTTTCAGCCGGCGAATAGACGATGCCGACGGCAACTTCGCCGGGGTCGCCGGTGGCGCCTTGCGGCTTTCGCACTTCAACGACATGTTCAAGCGCCTCGATGTCGGCCACGACAGCAGCATCAACCTGATGAACAGCGACGGCCTGTTGCTGGCCCGCAACGCCACCGGTACCAGTGCCAGGAGCAACGAGCAGATCGGTGCCAGCTTCGCCAACCGCCCCAACTTCCAGCGCCTGCTGGCCGAAGGCAGCGGCAGCTTCACCGCCGCGTCCGGACATGACGGGCAACTGCGCCTTTACACCTTTGCCCGCGTGGAAAAGCTGCCGCTGGTGCTCGTGGTGACACAGTCGGTAGACGAGGTCTACCGCGCCTGGAAGCGCACGGCGATCCTGGTCAGCGCGGCCACTGCGGTGCTGTGCGTCGGCATCCTTTGGCTGACCCTGATGCTCGGCCGCGAACTACAACGCCGCCACAGCGCCGAACGCAGCCTGGCGGAGCTCGCGGCCACCGACAGCCTCACCGGCCTGCCCAACCGCCGCCAGCTGGACCAGGTGCTGCGCCGCGAATGGGCGCGGGCCCAGCGCACCCAGCGGCCGATCGCGGTGTTGATGATCGATGTCGACCACTTCCGCGGCTTCAACGAACGCCACGGCCATCAGGGCGGCGACCAGGCCCTGCGCCAGGTGGCCGATGCCATCGGCGACAGCCTGCTGCGCCCCACCGATCTGGCGGCGCGCTATGGCGGCGAGGAGTTCGTCGCGGTGCTGCCGGATACCGATCTACCCGGCGCCCTGACCCTGGCCGAGCGGATTCGCCAGGGGGTCGAGGCGCTGCCGCCGTATGGCGGCGACGAGCGGCCGGTGAGCGTGAGTGTCGGCATAGGGGTCTATGAACCGGGCAGTGCGCAGAGCCTGAGCGACCTGATGGCGCGGGCCGACGAGGCGCTGTACCGGGCCAAGCGCGATGGCCGCAACCGGGTCGAGGCGCCGCAGCCTGCCTGACCTGAAATGCAAGCGGGCCGCATGGCGGCCCGCTTGCATTTCAACTCGCCAAGGGCCGCAGGGCGGCCTCAGGCGTCAGGACTGAGCGCGAGCGCTGTTGCGCAGCACCTTCACCTGGTCATGGTTGCGCTGCACGCCGTGGTACTGGCGTTCCACCAGGGTGTAGGACGCCGAAGCCGGTGCGATCTTCGCCAGTTTCTCCAGCGCTTCCTTGTACGCCTTCAGCGCGTGGTCCTCGCCGCGCTCGGCTTCGTTGAGCACCGCTTCGTCGTCCTTGCCGGTGACCATCGCCTTCAGGTCCACCCAGCGACGATGCAGGTCGCCACTCAGGCTGGTGGAGGTTTCCGGATCACCGCCCAGGCTGCGCACATGCTGCTGCAGCTCTGCCGCCGCGCCGGCGCAGTCGCCGGAGCGTTGCAGGAAATAGGATTTCAGGTCGGCGCGCTTGACGTCTTCGGCGCAGGTGGCGAAGCCCTTTTCGCCATCCTTGCTGAATTCGATCAGGTCATTGAGTACGGAAATGACTTCTTTGTTGGTATCGGTCATGACACAGCTCCTTTTGCATGAGGGAAGTTGCATGACTCATCGCAGGCTTCGTGCCAGCTTGAACAGAACTAAAATATCCATATTTATCAGATAGTTATAAAAAACACTGAAATCTGTATGCTCGCTTTCTGCATGAACTGTCCTTTGGCCTTCATGCAGATTGCCTGTATCGTCCTCGGCAATCGTCAGCCTTTTCCCACCGCGTACTCCATGAATCCCGAAGCCCTCGTTTTACTGGTCACCCGTGAAATGCCTTACGGCAAGTACAAGGGCCGCCTGATCGCCGACCTGCCCGGCCACTACCTCAAATGGTTCGCCCGCCAGGGCTTCCCCAAGGGCGAACTGGGCAGCCTGCTGGCCTTGATGCACGAGGTCGACCACAACGGCCTGTCGGACCTGCTCGAACCGCTGCGCAAGAAGCATCCCCGCCCCCGTCCCTGAAAAAGCGAGAACCCGCATGACTCAGTTGCCTTCGTCCCAGACCTCCCTCCTGGCCCGCGACGAGGGCTACTGGCGGCGCATCGCCGCGCAGTACGACGTCGAACCGGGCCCGGTCAACCTGGAACATGGCTACTTCGGGCGCATGACCCGGGCCGTCACCAACGCCTATCACCAGCATATCGATGCCATCAACCGCCTGAACTCGCTGCCGGTACGCCAGCACTTCGAGCAGGTCGGCAGCGTCGAGGTGCGTGATGCGGTGGCCGGGCTGATCGGCGTGGCGCCGCAAACCGTGGCCATCACCCACAGTGCCTCCGGCGCGCTGCAGTCGATCCTGCGCAACTACAACCGCCTGCAGGCGGGCGACGAGTTGCTGGTCAGCGACCTGGAATACGACAGCGTGCAGAACGCCATGGGCTGGCTGGCACGTACCCGCGGACTGAAGCTGGTGACGCTGAGCCTGCCGCACCCGGCGACCTACGAGAACATCGTGGACAGCTACCGCGACGCCTTCGTGCGCAACCCGCGCATTCGCCTGATGGCGCTCACTTGGGTCAACCACCGCACCGGGCTGGTGATGCCGGTGCAGGACATCGCCCGTTGTGCCCGCGAGCATGGCGTGGAAGTGGTGCTCGACGGCGCCCACGCCCTGGGCCAGATCGACTGCGACCTGGAAAAACTCGGCATCGGCCTGGCGGGGTTCAACCTGCAGAAGTGGATCGGCGCACCGTTGAGCCTGGGGGTTATCTACATCGCCCCGGACAAGCTCGACGCGGTAGACGCGGACATGGGCGAGGTCCGTTATCCACAGGGCGACATCCGCTCGCGAGCGCCCTATGGCACGCCGAACATCCCGGCCTGGCTGACCTTGCCCACGGTGATCGAGGAGCACCGGGCGATGGGTGGGTCAGTGTTGAAGGGCGCGCGCTTGAATTACCTGCGCGACCTGTGGGTGAAGCCTGCGCGGGAGATCGCCGGGATCGAGGTGCTGACGCCGGATGATCCGCGGCTGTACTGCGGGATCACCTCGTTGCGCTTTACCCGGCACCCGGACCAGGTGGCGATGGCGCGCAGGCTCCTAGAGGAGTTCAACCTGTTCACCGTGGCCCGGGATGGCTCGGCGTGCGGGCCGTGCATCCGGGTGACACCGGGGTTCGTGACGACTCCTGAAGAGATCGGTTTGCTGGTAACGGCGTTGCAGCAACTAGCCTGATTTTGTGGGAGCGGGGGTTCACCCCCGTTGCTTAATTGGGTGACCACCCCAAAATCGGGGGGGGCCCCGCCCACAAAGGCCCGGGTGGGCCATGACCGGCCCG
>NZ_JAZDQN010000058.1:0-34268 GCF_036324125.1 Pseudomonas ulcerans
TTGGTCAGCGGGGTGTTGGTATTCAACACGTTGTTCGGTGCGATGAAGTCGACCGAGCCGTTCGAAGCATTGACCGGAATGGTGATCGACTGACCGTTCGCCAGACTGATGACCAGTGGGGTGCCAGTAACCGGCGAAGTTACGGACGCGACGTAAGTGACAACACCACCTTCCACAGCCGAAGCAGTGGCGGTCAGGGTGACAGTCGACGTATCAATCGAATCCGTTACAGCGGTGACAGCCGCAGTCGGGCTGACTTCCAGGTGCTCGAAGTCACCGCCGGTGGTGCCGGTAATGGTCACGCTGACGTTGCCGCCGTCCACGTACACGGTGTTCTGTGGAGCGGGGAAGGTGATCGAACCTTCGCTCAGGCCTTTGCCGATCGTGATGGTCTCGCCGTTGCTCAGCGAAATCTTCATCTCCGTACCGGCCGGATTGGTCAGGGTCGCGGTGTAGACGATGCTGCCGCCTTCGGCGACGGTGCCGGTGGCCGTCAGGGTCAGGCCGGTGGTGTCGGTGGTATCGGTGACGGTGGTCACTGCCGGGGCGGGGTTGGCCACCAGGCTTTCGAAGTTGCCGCCGGTCACGCCGGTGATGGTGGTGCTGACTGGCGCTGCGCCGTTGTAGACGTCGTTCGGTGCGGCGACCTGCACGGTGCCGCTGGTGCCACCCACCGGAATGGTGATGGTCTGCCCGTTGGACAGGTTCACGATCACCGGCACGCCGGTCACCGGCGAGGTGACGCTGGCGGTATAGGTGATCAGGCCGGTCTCGCCCACGCTCGGGCTGGCACCGAGGCTGACGGTGGTGGTGTCGGTCGTGTCGGTGACGGTGGTCACTGCCGGGGCCGGGCTGGCCACCAGGCTCTCGAAGTTGCCACCGGTCACGTTGGTGATGGTGGTGCTGATCGGCGCCGCGCCGGTGTAGACATCGTTCGGCGCGGTGACGTTGACCGTGCCGCTGGTGCCCCCCACCGGAATGGTGATGGTCTGGCCATTGGACAGGGTGACGACCACCGGGGTGCCAGTCACCGGCGCACCGACGCTGGCGGTGTAGGTGATGACGCCGTTCTCGGCGACGCTGCTGTTGGCGCCCAGGCTGACGGTGGTGGTGTCGACGCTATCGGTGACGGTAGTCACGGCCGGGGCCGGGTTGGCCACCAGGCTTTCGAAGTTGCCGCCGGTCACGTTGGTGATCGTGGTGCTGATCGCCGGCGCGCCGTTATAGACGTCGTTCGGCGCGGTGACACTGACCGAGCCGCTGCTGCCGCCCACCGGGATGGTGATGGTCTGGCCGTTGGACAGGGTCACGATCACCGGTGCGCCGGTCACCGGCGAGGTGACGCTGGCGGTGTAGGTGATCGTGCCATTCTCGCCCACGCTCGGGCTGGCGCCGAGGCTGACGGTGGTGGTGTCGGTCGTGTCGGTGACTGTGGTCACGGCCGGAGCGGGGCTGGCTACCAGGTTCTCGAAGTTGCCACCGGCCACGCCGGTGATGGTGGTGCTGATCGGTGCCGCGCCGTTGTAGACATCGTTCGGCGCGCTGACACTCACCGTGCCGCTGGTGCCGCCGACGGGAATGGTGATGGTCTGGCCATTGGACAGGGTCACGACCACCGGAGTGCCGGTGACCGGCGCGCCGACGCTGGCGGTGTAGGTGATGACGCCGTTCTCGGCGACGCTGCTGTTGGCGCCGAGGCTGACGGTGGTGGTGTCGACGCTGTCGGTGACGGTGGTCACCGCCGGGGTGGTGCTGGCCACCAGGCTTTCGTAGTTGCCGCCGCTCACGCCAGTGATGGTGGTGCTGATCGGGCTGGCGCCGTTGTACACGTCGTTCGGTGCGGTGACCTGCACGCTGCCGACCGACTCGCCCACCGCGATGGTAATGGTCTGGCCATTGGACAGGGTCACGGTGACCGGCGAACCAGTGACTGGCGCGGTAACGCTGGCGGTATAGGTGATGACGCCGTTCTCGGCGACGCTGCCACTGGCGCCCAGGGTGACGGTGGTGGTGTCGATGGAATCGACGATGGTGGTCACCGCAGGCGTGGTGCTCGGTACCAGGTTCTCGAAGTTGCCCCCGGAAACCCCGGTGATGGTGGTGCTGACGGTGCTGCCGTTGGCGTAGACGTCATTGGCCGCGGTCGGCACCTGGATGCTGCCGGTGGACTCGCCGGCGGCGATGGTGATCACCGAGCCGTTGGACAGGGTCACGGTCACGGCGGTCTGCGCCGGGTTGTTCAGGCTGGCGGTGTAGACGATCGTGCCGCCCTCGGTGACGCTGCCGCCCGCAGTCAGGCTGACCGTGGTGGTGTCGAGGGTGTCGGTGATGGTGGTGACCGCCGGGGTCGGATCCGGGGTGACCGTCAGACCGCTACCGCCACTGGTGCCGACGATGGTGGTGGAAATCTGACGGTTGTCGATATAGACGTTGTCGTTTGCCGGGACCACCACGGTAACGCTGCCGCTCAACTGGCCGGCGGCGATGGTGATCACCGAGCCATTGGACAGGGTGACCTGCAGGTCGGTGGTCGCTGCCTGGGTCAGGGTCGCCGTGTAGACCAGCGCGCCGCCGGCCTCGGAAACGTTTGGCGTTGCGCTCAGCACAAGGCGGCTTTCCAGCGGGGTAGCGTCGGCGGTGGTCAGGTTATTGGCGGTAGTGTCCGTGGCGCCCGTGAGCTCGTCATCCAGCGCGGCGGCGAAATTCAGGCCTGCAGTCTCGTAGCCGATCGTCGGGTCAACCACCGCCGCCGTCGCGTCCAGCATCACCACGCTGTGGCCGCCGCCCGGCGCACCGCCGCCCTCGGACTGCGTGCCCGCAGCGGTCGCTTCAAGGTCTTTGGTCGGGTCGGCACCGGCGGCGATGGCTTGTTGCAGCTCTTCAACGGAAGGCGCGGCCTGAGCAGTGGCCTCTTCCAGGTCGGTCGTCGAGGTCGGGCTGTCGGCGCTCCACTGGCTCTCGCGACCCAGGTCGAGGGTGCGGCCGTCGGAAAGCTCCAGGCTCACGGCACCGGAGAGGCCCGTCAAAACCTGGTCGCCAGCAAACAGGCGATCGCCTTCGATAAGAATTCGCTGAACACCTTCTGGGGAAACGGCGATGACTTGGCCAACAACACGTTTGACGATGGCGACAACACTGCTCATGACACTCTCCGAACTAACCGTTCTATGTGGCTTCCATACGCGATTGGGCTGATGTGTGCCGCTATCTGCTTGGAAAGTTGCGCAAGGCGACTGAAAATCTGTTTTATGTCAATTTTATGGCTTGGGTCGCTTTGAAATTCTTTTTCGTCAAAGTATTGACCCTGAGTTCGCCATCCTAAACAATCGGCTTACTAATGTCACATTGATATTTCAAGAGGTGAAGCCCCTACGATCTGTGATGGGGTTCTCACTAGGAAATTTCCGACACGCGGTTTCCCTTTATAGCCATTTTCTGGCGGGATGCCATGTTTTGCTCTGATGTGGGACAAGCCGTCCCTAGGGAAGAAAAACGAAATGCGTCTGTCCGTTTTCACTGCCGTCCCCTTCGCTCTGCTCGCCACCCTCGTCAATGCACAAACCTTGCCGCAAGCCATGCAGCAGGCCCTTGAAGCGCACCCTGAAGTACAGGCCGGGATCAACGGTCGTCTGGCCGCCGACAAGCAGGTGCGGGTCGCCCAGGGTGGCTACCTGCCCAAGGTCGATGTCCTGGCCGGCTATGGCCGGGAGAGCACCGACAGCCCGAGTACCCGCGGCACCGGTGGCGATCACTGGGAAACCCTGAACCGTGGCGAGTCCAGCGTGCGGTTGCGGCAGATGGTGTTCGACGGCTTTGCCACGTCCAGTGAGGTCGGGCGTCAACAAGCCACCGCCAATGCCCGGGCATATGCGCTGTTGGACACTTCCGAGCGCACTGCATTGCAGACGGCCCGAGTCTTCATCGACGTACTGACCCGCCGCGAGATGGTGCGCCTGGCCGAGGCCAATCTGCGCAGCCACGAGCGCATCTACGACCAGATCCAGCTGCGCACCTCGCGCGGCGTCGGTCGCCAGGCCGACATGGACCAGGCCGAAGCGCGTCTGGCCGGTGCGAAAAACAACCTGCTGACGGAACAAACCAACCTCGCCGACGCACAAACCAGTTACCTGAGCGTGGTTGGCCAGTTGCCCGATGAACTGACCGCGCCGGCGCCGTTCATCGACCTGCTGCCTGCCAGCCTCGACGAGGCCCGCCAGCAGATGGTCGAGAACAACCCGGCGCTGCGCTCGGCCGAATCGGACATTGCCGCCGCCGACAAGCAGTACGACGCGGCCAAGTCGCGCTTCTACCCGCGTTTCGACGCCGAGCTTGAGCGTGCGGCGAACAACGACGTCGATGGCCTCAACGGGCACAACAACGAGTGGCAAGCCATGGTGCGCATGAGCTTCAACCTGTTCGACGGCGGCAGCGACAAGGCCGACCTGGAGTCCAAGGCCTTCATGGCCGGCCAGGCGCTGGATATTCGCAACAATGCCTTGCGTCAGCTCAACGAAGAGTTAGGCTTGGCATGGAATGCTATGCAGAACGCCGATGCCCAGGTGCCGATCGCGCAGCAATATGTCGATCACAGCAGCAAGGTACGCTCGGCCTACCAGAGCCAGTTCAGCCTCGGTGAACGCACCTTGCTCGACCTGCTCGACAGCGAGAACGAACTGTTCACCGCGCAACGTCGATTGGCTGAAGTGAAAGGCGTTCAACTGTTTACTCAATACCGGATCAAGGCGACCATTGGATCGCTGCTCAAGAGCCAGGGAGTCGTGGCGCCAATGGCAACGGTCGTGCAGAACGATCTCAAGCCCAAGGTGAACCTGCCCGGGCTGAATTGAGATCCTCCCTCACCCGCCAGCAAGAGAAGTTCGCGTGGAATCAGAAGTCAGTCGAACCCAGCTCACCCATGATCCGCGAAGCCAGCACGACGACCCGTTGCTGGACAGCCTGCTGTCGCTTTGCGTGCTGCACCAGAAGCCGGCCAGCCGGGCGATGCTCACCACCGGCCTGCCGCTGCCCTCGCAGCGCCTGAGCCCCGAACTGCTGCCACGGGCTGCGGCGCGGGCCGGGCTGCAAGGGCGGTTGTTGCAGCGCAAGCTGGAGCAGATCCCGAGCATCGCCATGCCGGCCATGCTGCTGCTCAAGGACGGTCGCAGCACCATCCTGCTTGGCTGGGAGAACGAGAACACCGCGCGCCTGCTGCTCAGCGAGAGCGACGGCGGCGAGGTCCACGTCACTCGTGAGGCCCTGCAGAGCGACTATGCCGGCCGCGTCTTCTTCGCCCAGCCGCAGCACAAGTTCGACGTCAACCACGGCAACCTGATCCCCCGGGCCCGTTCCTGGTTCCGTGACACCCTCAAGCGCTCCAAGTGGCTGTATGCCGACGCGATCGCCGCCAGCCTGATCATCAACCTGATCGCCATGGGCGCGCCGCTGTTCGTGATGAACGTCTATGACCGCGTCGTCCCCAACCAGGCCACCTCGACCCTGTGGGTGCTGGCCATCGGCATCACCGGCGCCTATGTCTTCGACCTGATCCTCAAGGGCCTGCGCAGCCTCTGCCTCGACCTTGCGGGGAAAAAGACCGACCTGATCATTTCCGCCACGCTGTTCGAACGCATCGTCGGCATGTCGATGAAGAACCGCCCGGCGCGGGTCGGCAGCTTTGCCCAGAACATCCACGAGTTCCAGGGCCTGCGCGACTTCCTCGCCTCGCTGACCCTGGCCAGCCTGATCGACCTGCCGTTCACCCTCCTGATCCTGATGGTGATCGGCATCATCGGCGGGCACCTGGTGTGGATCCCGATCGTGGCATTCCCGCTGGCCCTGGGCATCGGCTACGCCCTGCAGAAACCCCTCACCGCGACCCTGGAGCGGACCATGGCCCTGGCCTCCGAGCGCCAGTCGAGCCTGATCGAGACCCTCGCCGGCCTCGACGCGGTCAAGGTCAACAACGCCGAGAGCGAACGCCAGTACATGTGGGAGCAGACCATCGGCACCCTCAGCCGCCTGGAACTGCGGGTGAAAGTGCTGTCCGGCCTGGCGATGAACATCACCCTGCTGATCCAGCAGATGGCCGGTGTCGCCCTGATCTGCTTCGGCGTGTACCAGATCATGGCCGGCAACCTCAGCATGGGCGGCCTGATCGCCTGCTACATGCTCAGTGGCCGTGCCCTCAGCCCGCTGGGCCAGCTCGCCGGGCTGCTGACCCGCTACCAGCAGGCCAAGGTCACCATGGTCTCCACCGACCAGATGATGGAGTTGCCGCAGGAGCGCAACTTCGAGGAACGTCCGCTGAGCCGCCAGGTGCTGCAGGGCGCCATCGAGTTCCGCGGTGTCGACTTCACCTACCCCAACCAGCAGAACCTGGCGCTCAAGGGCATCAACCTGAGCATCCGTCCGGGCGAGAAGGTCGGCATCATCGGCCGCAGCGGCTCGGGCAAGAGCTCGCTGGCCAAGCTGGTGGTCGGCCTGTACGAAGCCGATGCCGGTTCGCTGCTGGTGGATGGTGTGGACATCCGCCAGATCGATGTCAGCGAGCTGCGCCACAACATCGGCTACGTGGCCCAGGATATCCAGCTGCTCGCCGGCACCCTGCGCGACAACCTGGTCAGCGGCGCGCGCTACGTCGAGGACGAGATGGTCCTGCAGGCCGCCGAGCTGGCCGGCGTCCATGAATTCGCCCGGCTGCACCCCAAGGGCTATGAGCTGCAGGTCGGCGAACGCGGCCAGAACCTTTCCGGCGGCCAGCGGCAGAACGTCGCCCTGGCCCGCGCGCTGCTGCTCAACCCGCAGATCCTGCTGCTCGACGAACCGACCGCAGCTATGGACAACACGGGCGAAGAACGGCTCAAGCAGCGCCTGCAGGCGGTGATCGAGCACAAGACCGTGGTTTTGGTGACCCACCGGGCGTCGCTGTTGACGCTGGTGGACCGGTTGATCGTCGTCGACCGTGGACAGATCGTAGCGGATGGCCCGAAAGCCGCCGTCATGGATGCGCTGAAGAAGGGGCAGATCAGTGTTGCTTAAGTCAGGCGTGGGACGTGTCCTGCGGAATTACTTCAAGGGTTCGCAGTCGTTTGGCGGCGAGCCGCTGCCCGAGGTCAACAAGGCGCTGGTGGAGGATGCCCCGCGCATCATCCGCCTGACCATCTGGGGCATCATCGCGTTCTTCGTGTTCCTTGTGCTGTGGGCCAACTTCGCCGTGCTCGACGAAGTCACCCGCGGCGACGGCAAGGCCATCCCGTCGTCGAAACTGCAGAAGATCCAGAACCTGGAAGGCGGCATCATCGCCCAGATCTACGCCCGTGAAGGCGAGATCGTCGAGGCCGGAGCGCCGCTGCTGCGCCTGGACGACACCCGCTTCGTGTCCAACGTGGGCGAGACCGAGGCCGATCGCATCGGCCTGGCCCTGCGGGTCGAGCGCTTGAGTGCCGAGGTCGAGGACCGGCCGCTGAACATCGATGCGGAGCTGCGCAAGGCGGCGCCGAGCCAGGCCGCCAGCGAGGAGTCCCTGTACGAGAGCCGCCGCCAGCAACTCCAGGACGAGATCGGCGGCCTGCAGGAGCAGCTGGTGCAGCGCCAGCAGGAATTGCGCGAGTTCTCTTCCAAGCAGACCCAGTACCGCAACAGCCTGCAGTTGCTGCGGCAGGAAATCGGCATGTCCGAGCCGCTGGTGGCCCAGGGGGCGGTTTCCCCGGTTGAGGTACTGCGTCTCAAGCGGGCCGAGGTGGAGACCCGTGGCCAGCTGGATGCCACTTCCCTGGCGATCCCGCGGGCGGAATCGGCGGTCAAGGAAGTCGAGCGCAAGGTCGACGAAACCCGCGGCAAGTTCCGCAGCGAGGCCCTGACCCAGCTGAACGAGGCGCGCACCGACCTGAGCAAGGCCCAGGCCACCGGCAAGGCCCTGGAAGACCGGGTCAGCCGGACGCTGGTCACCTCGCCGGTACGGGGGATCGTCAAGCAGGTGCTGGTCAACACCATTGGCGGCGTGATCCAGCCGGGCAGCGACCTGGTGGAGATCGTCCCGCTGGACGACACCCTGCTGGTGGAAGCGCGCATCCGGCCGCAGGACATCGCCTTCCTGCATCCGGGCCAGGAAGCCATGGTCAAGTTCAGTGCCTATGACTTCACCATCTATGGCGGCCTCAAGGCCAAGCTGGAACAGATCGGCGCGGACACCATCACCGACGAGGAAGGCAAGAACACCTTCTACCTGATCAAGCTGCGCACCGAGCGCAGCCACCTGGGCACCGACGAGAAACCGCTGCTGATCATCCCAGGCATGGTGGCGACGGTGGATATCATCACCGGCAAGAAGAGCGTGCTGAGCTACCTGCTCAAGCCGATCATCCGTGCCAGGGCAGAAGCACTGCACGAGCGTTGATCTGTGTGATTCCGCCCAGGCCTTCATGCGCTGTCGTGCAGAGAGCGGGTCAAAAGAGCGACGCGGACCCTTGTGGGAGCGGGTTCACCCGCGATTGCACCGGTGATGCCACCATCGTAATCGCGGGTAAACCCGCTCCCACAGAGTCCGTGTAGCGCCAACTGCAGGCATGAAAAAGCCCGCCGCCACAGTGATGTGGCGGCGGGCTTTTTACATCCGGACCAGGACGGCCGAGGTCAGAGGAAGGTGACCTGGCCACCCTCCAGCGATTTCACCCGGGCCAGCGATTCGACGCGGTAGCCCTGGGCATCCAGCTCGGCACGGCCGCCCTGGAACGACTTCTCGATGACGATGCCCAGGCCGGCAACGGTGGCGCCGGCCTGCTTGATGATCGAGATCAGCGCCTGGGAGGCCTTGCCGTTGGCCAGGAAGTCGTCGATCACCAGCACGCGGTCGCTGCTGTTCAGGTGACGCGGCGAGATGGCCACGGTGTTCTCGGTCTGCTTGGTGAAGGAGTACACCGACGCGGTCAGCAGGTTCTCCGTCAGGGTCAGGGACTGGTGCTTGCGCGCGAAGATCACCGGGACGCCCAGCTTCAGGCCGGTCATCACCGCCGGGGCGATGCCCGACGCTTCGATGGTGACGATCTTGGTCACGCCGGAATCGGCGAACAGGCGGGCGAACTCGTCGCCGATCAGCGCCATCAGCGCCGGATCGATCTGGTGGTTGAGAAACGCATCGACTTTCAGGACCTGGTCGGAAAGCACGATGCCTTCTTCGCGAATCTTCTGCTGCAGTGCTTCCACGGGTGTTTCCTCGGATGTAAGCAAAAGGCCCCGGCACGGGCCAGGGCGATTGAAAGGGTTGATTATCTACCGTTTGAGCATGGCGCGGATATCCGCCAGCGCCGTATTGCCCCGTGCCGCCTTGACCTCTACCGGTGCGTCGTCCAGTCCTTCCCAGGCCAGGTCATCCTCCGGCAGCTCATCCAGGAAGCGGCTCGGCGAACAATCGATGATCTCGCCGTACTGCTTGCGCTTGGCGGCGAAGGTGAAGGCCAGGGTCTGGCGCGCCCGGGTAATGCCGACATACGCCAGGCGGCGTTCTTCCTCGATGGTGTCGGCTTCGATGCTGGAGCGGTGTGGGAGGATTTCCTCCTCCATGCCCATGATGAACACGTAGGGGAACTCCAGGCCCTTGGACGCGTGCAGGGTCATCATCTGCACGCCCTCGGCGCCGTCTTCCTCTTCCTGCTGGCGCTCCAGCATATCGCGCAGCACCAGCTTGCCGATGGCGTCCTCGATGGTCATGTCGCCGTCCTCGTCCTTCTCCAGCGTGCTTTTCAGCGCGTCGATGAGGAACCAGACGTTGCCCATGCGGAAGTCCGCGGCCTTGTCGCTGGAGCTGTTGCTGCGAATCCAGTTTTCGTAGTCGATGTCCATCACCATGCTGCGCAGCGCGGCGATCGGATCTTCCAGGGCCACCTGCTCGCGGACCTTGTCCATCCACGTCTTGAAGCGGTGCAGACGGTCGGTGAAACGGCTGTCCAGATGCTCGCGCAGGCCCAGCTCCTCGCTGGCGGCGTACATCGAGATCTTGCGCTCGGTGGCGTAGTTGCCGAGCTTTTCCAGGGTGGTCGAGCCGATTTCCCGGCGCGGCACGTTGATCACCCGCAGGTAGGCGTTGTCGTCGTCCGGGTTCACCAGCAGGCGGAAGTAGGCCATCAGGTCCTTCACTTCCTGGCGTCCGAAGAAGCTGTTGCCGCCGGACAGGCGATACGGCACCTGGTGATGCTGCAGCTTCAGCTCGATCAGCTTGGCCTGGTAGTTGCCGCGGTAGAGGATGGCGAAGTCGCTGTACGGGCGGTCGGTGCGCAGGTGCAGGCTGAGGATCTCCATGGCCACCCGCTCGGCTTCGGCTTCCTCGTTCTTGCAGCGGATCACGCGGATCTCGTCGCCGTGGCCCATCTCGCTCCACAGCTGCTTCTCGAAAGCGTGCGGGTTGTTCGAGATCAGCACGTTGGCGCAGCGCAGGATGCGGCTGGTGGAGCGGTAGTTCTGCTCCAGCATGACCACCTTCAGCGACGGGTAGTCGTCCTTGAGCAGCATCAGGTTTTCCGGGCGCGCGCCGCGCCAGGCGTAGATCGACTGGTCGTCGTCGCCGACCACGGTGAACTGGTTGCGCGTGCCGATCAGCATCTTCACCAGCAGGTACTGGCTGGCGTTGGTGTCCTGGTATTCGTCCACCAGCAGGTAGCGCACGCGGTTCTGCCACTTCTCCAGGATGTCGGTGTGTTCCTCGAACAGCTTCACCGGCAGCAGGATCAGGTCGTCGAAGTCCACCGCGTTGAACGCCTTGAGCGTGCGCTGGTAGTGCATGTAGACGATGGCGGCGGTCTGCTCCTTGGGGTTGCGCGCCTTTTCCAGGGCCTCGGGGGGCAGGATCAGGTCGTTCTTCCAGGCGCCGATCATGTTCTTGATCTCGTCGACGCCGTCGTCCCCGGAGTACTCCTTCTGCATGATGTCGGTCATCAGCGCCTTCACGTCGGTTTCGTCGAAGATCGAGAAACCGGGCTTGTAGCCCAGGCGCTGGTGTTCCTTGCGGATGATGTTCAGGCCGAGGTTGTGGAAGGTCGAGACCGTCAGGCCGCGGCCCTCGCCCTTGCGCAGCAGGGTGCCGACCCGCTCCTTCATCTCCCGCGCGGCCTTGTTGGTGAAGGTCATGGCCACGATGTACTGGGCGCGGATCCCGCAGTTCTGGATCAGGTGGGCGATCTTGCGGGTGATCACGCTGGTCTTGCCGGAGCCTGCGCCGGCAAGTACCAGGAGCGGGCCGCCGACGTAGTTCACGGCTTCTTGCTGCCGGGGATTGAGTCGGGACATGGGGTGAACCGGGGTGGCTGAAAAATAGCCGCGCAGTTTAACAGGGCTTCGCCGTCATGGCGCGACCGTCTGACAGTGTGACGCAGCACAATATCTAAATTTGCCGGCTCTGCTACTTTCCATCAGGATGCGCCTCCAAATGGATGGATTTTCCTGAAGCGAGAGCGGTTGTTTCAAGTGAAAATCATTTACATTAGTGCCGTTGTAACAAATGATTTGTCCCGCGCCCTGTCTGCGTCCGCGCGTTGGTCACTAAGGAGAGAGCTTGTCTACGCCTGCCGAACCGTTGCGTTTGCTTCTGCTGGCTGAGGAACCCGAGTGGGCGATTGCTCTCGGCGAGTCTCTGTTGCCGCTGGCGGGCACTGCGGTATTGCTGACGGCACCGAGCTGGGAGTCGGTGGACAGCCTGTTCGCCCGCGACCGCAATGCCGTGGTGTTGACCACCCCTGGCCGCCAGCCGGCGCCAGGGCGCTGCGACCTGCCGATGGTGCTGCTGCTGGACGCCGAGCCGGCCAAGGCGCCACCCGGTGTCAGCGACTGGCTGGTGCGTGGGCAACTGGGCAGCGACACCGTGCGCCGTTGCCTGCGCCATGTGCGCGAGCGCGGGGTGCTGGAATCGACCCTGCAGCGCCTGGCCGAGGAAGATCCGCTGACCGGCATCGCCAACCGCCAGGGCTTCCAGACCCTGCTCACGGCGCGCCTGGCCGAGAACGATGGTCGCGGCGTTGCCCTCGGCCACCTCGACCTGGACAACTTCCGCCACGCCAACGACGCCCTCGGCCACCAGGGCGGCGATCGCCTGATCCTGCAGGTGGTGGGCCGCCTGAAGAGCCAGCTGGAAGCCGGCGACCGCGTGGCGCGCCTGGGCAGTGACGAATTCGCGCTGCTCATCGACACCCGCCGCGATCCGCAGCGCGCCGAGCGCATGGCCGAACGGATAGTCGAAGCCCTGGCCGAGCCCTACTGGATCGATGGCGAAAGCCTGCTGATCGGCTGCAGCCTTGGCGTTGCCCACGCCCGCGCCCAGGCAGGCGCCGACCCGCTGATGTGGCACGCGCACATCGCCATGCAGCAGGCCAAGGGCACCCACGGCTGCACCTATCACGTGTTCGACGAGCGCATCAATCGCAATGCCCGCAGCCTGGCCGACCTGGAAAGCGAGTTGCGTCGCGCCCTGCGCCGTGACGAACTGGAACTGCACTACCAGCCGCGCCTGGATCTGGCCGAGGGCCGTATCGTCGGCCTGGAGGCCCTGGTGCGCTGGCGCCACGGCGAACGCGGCCTGCTGCCGCCCAGCGAGTTCGTGCCGCTGGCCGAGCAGAGCGGGCTGATCGTGCCGCTGGGCTACTGGGTGATTTCCCGCGCCTTGCGTGACATGCAGGTCCTGCGCGAACGCGGCCTGGCGCCGCTGCACATGGCGGTGAACCTGTCGTTCCGCCAGTTCCAGGACAGCCAGTTGCTGGCCACCCTGAGCCGGCTGATCGTGCAGCACGGCGTGGATGCGCGCTGGCTGGAGTTCGAGCTGACGGAAACCGCGGTGATGCGTCGCAACGACCTGGTCAAGCAGACCATGGATGCCCTGGGGCGGCTTGGCGTGCGCTTCTCGCTGGATGACTTCGGTACCGGCTTCTCGTCCTTCGTCCACCTCAACAGTCTGCCGATCGCCCTGCTCAAGGTGGACCGCAGCTTCGTCGGCGGCATGGAACAGCGCGAAGAAAACCGCAAGCTGGTGCACGCCATGATCAACCTGGCGCACAACCTTCATCTGGATGTGGTGGCGGAGGGGGTGGAGACCGAGGAGCAGCTGGACCTGCTGCGCAGCTTCGGCTGCGACCAGGTGCAGGGTTACCTGATCAGCAAGCCGCTGGCGATCGAGCCGTTGGTGGAGTATCTGCTGCTGGCGGCGGCGCAAAGGCCGGTCGCGCTCTAAGTAAATCGTGAGAACGCTGGAGCACTGTGGGAGCGAGCAAGCTCGCTCCCACAGTTTAGGACTGAACGGCTATTCCTTGGCTGTCCCCACCAATCATCCGCTTCATCCGCCACTCGAACGCCAGGGTCAGGCTGATCGCCGCAAACGCCAACCCCAGCGCCAGCCCCCACCAGACGCCTACCGCGCCCATTCCCAGCGGAAACGCCATGATCCACGCCGCCGGTGCGCCGATCGCCCAGTAGCTGAACAACCCCACCAGGAAGGTCGTCTTGGCATCCTTGAGTCCGCGAATCGAGCCCATGGCGATGGTCTGGATGCCGTCGAACAGCTCGAACCACGCCGCCACCATCAACAGGCTTACCGCCAGCTTGATCACCTCGGCGAACGCCGGGTCATCGCGGTCCAGGAACAACCCCACCAGCGGCTCGGGCATCACCCAGAACAGCACCGAGAACCCCAGCATCACCGCCGCGCCGAAGCCGATCCCCAGCCGTCCCGCATTGCGCGCTGCCAGCAGGCGGTCCGCGCCATAGTGCAGGCCGACGCGCATGGTCACCGCATAGGACAGGCCCGCCGGAATCATGAAGGCGGTGGAGACGATCTGCAGGGCAATCTGGTGCGCGCCCAGCTCGGTACTGCCCATGGTGCCTATGCACAGCGCGGCGAAGGCGAACAAGCCGACTTCCACGGTGTAGGTGCCGCCAATCGGCAGTCCCAGTCGCCACAGCTCGCGCAGCGCCGGTAGTGATGGCCGTGCCAGGTTGCGCCGGATCGGGTAGGGCGCATAGGCCGGATGCCGGCGGATATACAGGGCCAGGGCGATGGCCATGGCATTGGCGACGACCGCCGTGACCAGGCCGATGCCCACCAGCCCCAGCTTCGGCAGGCCGAACATACCCTCGATCAGCGCATAGTTGAGCAGGAAGTTGGCCACGGTCCCCACCAGGCTGATGACCATCACCGGCGACGACCGCCCCAGCGCGCTGGTGAAGCCGCGCAGAGCCATGAAGGTCAGGTAGCCGGGCAGGGCGAAGGGCAGCAGCAACAGGAAGTGGCTGGCGTTCTCGACGTTGCCGGGCTGCTGTCCGAGCAGCAACAGCACCGGCCCCAGGTTCCACAGCACCAGCGCGGCGACCACGGCCATCACCCAGGCCAGCCACAGCCCGGCCTGGGTCAGGCGGGTGGCGCCCTCGGCGTCGCCAGCGCCATGGCGAATGGCGACCAGGGTGCCCACCGCAGCGATCACGCCGAGGCAGAAGATCGACACGAACGAATAGCTGGCCGCACCCAGTCCACCCCCGGCAAGGGCCTCGGGGCTGATCCTGGCCATCATGAAGGTGTCGGTGAGCAGCATCAGCATGTGCGCCAACTGCGAGGCCACCAGCGGCCCGGCCAGCCGCAACAGTGCCTTGAGTTCATGGGTTGGCGCCGCTTGCATGATTCCGCGTCCTTTTCCGAAAGTGAGTGACAAGCCGCTGATTCTCGACCTTTGCGTCAACCCGCACAAAAGGATAAAAACGATCGGTGGCATGAGTAAAACTCATGCGAAGATGCGCGCTCACGGAGGTTCGCCATGTCCCATCGTCTTCCCCCGCTGTACGCTCTGCGCGCCTTCGAAGCGGCGGCGCGGCACAGTTCGTTCACCCGCGCGGCGGATGAGCTGAACATCACCCAGAGCGCGGTGAGCCGGCATATCCGCACCCTCGAAGAGCACTTCGCCTGCCGCCTGTTCATGCGCAATGGCCGCAGCCTGCAACTCACCGAGGCCGCGCGCCTGCTCCTGCCCGGGGTGCGCGAAGGCTTTGCCGCGCTTGAACGGGCCTGCGGCACCCTGCGCAGCGAGGAAGGCATCTTGCGCATGAAAGCCCCGTCGACCCTGACCATGCGCTGGCTGCTGGCGCGGCTCAGCCGCTTCCGTCACCTGCAGCCGGGCAACGAAGTGCAACTGACCAGCGCGTGGATGGATGTCGACCATGTCGACTTCAACCAGGAACCCTTCGACTGCGCGGTGCTGCTGGGCGACGGGCATTTCCCGCCGGACTGGGAAGTGAGCCGGCTGTTCGCCGAGTTGCTGGTGCCGGTGGGCGCCCCGGGCCTGCTCAGCGACGGGCCCTGGACGGTAGAGCGCCTGGCCACCTGCGAACTGCTGCACCCGACCCCGGACAAGCGCGACTGGCGCACCTGGCTGGCGCGCATGAGCCTGACCGAACAGGTCTCGCTCAAGGGTGGCCAGGTCTTCGACACCCTGGAGCTGGGCATGATTGCTGCCGCCCGCGGCTACGGCGTGTCCATGGGTGATCTGCTGATGGTCGCCGAGGACGTCGCCCAGGGACGCCTCAGTCTGCCGTGGCCGGCGGCGGTGGCCAGCGGGCTCGACTACTATCTGGTCTGGCCGCGTACCCGCCCTGGCGGCGAGCGCCTGCGCCGGCTCAGTGACTTCCTGCAGGCTGAGGCGCGGGCCATGCAGTTGCCAGAAGTGACGATGTTGCAGGCAAATGACCCAAACGACAGCGAATGACCGTTTGCGCGAAATAACCGGGCTCAGCGCTCAAGTAATGCGCCGGCGCGCCGAAGTATGAGGCGAGGGCCCGGGATGAGGCCCAACGCCCATGCCCATCGTGCACCGCGATCAGGATGATCCCGGCTTTCTTCGCCAGGAGTTTTCATGCCCCAACCCCGCGCCCGGATTGCCTCCCAACTTGGCCTTGCGCTGGCCGCCGTGCTTGCCGTCGTCATCAGCGGCAGTACCCTGTTCGCCTTGCGCTCGCTCGACCACGCCAACCTGGTCACCCGCCAGGAACACCTGACCAGCGAGGCGCGGTTGCTGGCCGACCAGCTCGGTAGTTTCCACGACTCCCTGCGCGAAAGTACCCAGCGCCTGGCCGGGCTGTTCGAAAAGCGCTTCAAGGACCTGAGCGTCCAGGCCGGCACGTCGATTCCGGTGGCCGGCGTGGCCACGCCCGGACTGTTCCTCGATGGCCAGGCGCTGAACAACGATTTCAGCGAGGTCGACGAATTCCGCCAGATGACCGCCGGCGTCGCGACCATTTTCGTACGCAGCGGCGATGACTTCATCCGCATCAGCACCTCGCTGACCAAGCAGGACGGCAGCCGCGCCATCGGCACCCTGCTGGACCGGCAGAGCCCGGCTTATGCGCGGATCATGGCCGGCCAGCCGTATGTCGGCCGCGCGCTGCTGTTCGAGCGCTTCTACATGACCCAGTACACCCCCGTGCGTGACAGCGCCGGCAAGGTGATCGCCATCCTCTTCGTCGGTTTCGACTACACCGACGCGCAGAAGACCCAGTTCGACAACCTCAAGCGTTTCCGCATCGGCCAGACCGGCTCGCTGGCGTTGCTCGACGAGCAGCAGCACTGGCTGGTACCGCCCGCTGGCGCTCGCGGTGGCGAGCAGGAAGTGGCGCAACTGGCGAGCACGCCCGGAGAAGGTCGTTTCTGGGATGACGGCGTGGAGCAGCTCTACAGCGTCGCCGTACCCTTTGCCGGCGGGCCCTGGACCGTGGTGGCGAGCATGCCGGAGGCGGAAATCCGCGCGGTGACCTGGAGCGTTGGCACCCGCCTGGCCGTTGGCAGCCTGCTGGCCATGTTGCTGGCGGTGGGCGCCACGCTGTGGCTGCTGCGGCGCAAGCTGCGGCCGTTGAGCGACCTGGTCCACCAGGCCGAAGCCTTGGGCGCCGGTGATCTCGACGTGCGCCTGAAGGTCACCAGCCAGGACGAAATCGGCCAGCTCGCCGCCAGCTTCAACCACATGGGCGAAGCCCTGGCGAACATGGTCGTGCGTATCCGCGAGGCCTCGCAGCAGGTGGGCAACCGCGCCCATGCCCTGGCCGACCTGTCCTCCGGGGCTTGCGACGGCATGGAGCAGCAGTCCGGCGAGATCACCAGCATGGCCGGCGCGGTGGAAGAATTCAGCGCCACCTCGCTGGGCATCGCCGACAGCATGGGCAACACCGAGCGCATGGCCCGCGACAACGCCCAGCAGACCCGCATCGGCCGGGCTTCGATGGAGCAGGCGTCGGACTCGCTGCAGCAGATCGCCGAGGCCCTGGGCGATACCGCCAAGGTCATCGACATCCTGGGTGCGCGTTCGCAGGATATCGGCGGCATCGTCGGCGTGATCACCGCGATTGCCGAGCAGACCAACCTGCTGGCGCTCAACGCTGCCATCGAGGCGGCGCGGGCGGGTGAGCAAGGGCGTGGTTTCGCGGTGGTCGCCGACGAGGTCCGCCACCTGGCCGCGCGGACCCGCCAGGCCACGGACGAGATTTCCGGGATGATCGACAGCGTGCAGCAGCAGACCGGGCATGCCATCAGCACCATGGAGCAGGGCAACCGCCTGATGCGCGAAGGCCTGGAGCGCAATGCCCGGGTGGCCGAGGCGCTGGCGCGGATCGACGAGCAGAGCCGCAGTGCCGGTGAGCAGTTCGCCGCGATCAATACCGCGACCCAGGAGCAGAGCGCCACGGCGACGGTGCTGAGCAACAACCTGCAGAGCATTGCCCTGGCCAACAGTGATCAGCGCGAGGTGGCCAACAACCTGGCCTCGACGGCGCGGGAGCTGGAAGGGTTGGCGGGGCAGTTGCGGCAGGAAGTGGATCGGTTCCGGGTAAGGCACTGAGAACAGCTCAGGGTCAACGCGGACCCTGTGGGAGCGGGTTTACCCGCGATTACGATGGTGGCATCACCGACGCCATCGCGGGTGAACCCGCTCCCACAAGTTTCCGCAAAATCAATGAGTGATGTGGTGTCCTGTGAAAGCTTCCAGGCCTGGCAGGCCCAGTGCCTCGGCGCAGGCAACGAGCGAGCGCCGCTCGCTCTCGGCATACAGCGCCAGCTCATCCTGCACCCGCTGCCCCAGCGCGTCCTCGAACGCGTCCCGATTGGCATTGCTCCCATACTCCGCCTGCCCGTCGTCTCCCAGGTTGGACTGGAAGATCCCGGCCGCACTGACTGGCAGGAAGTCCTCGTAGACCAGCGCTTCGAAGTGCACATGACCGGCCTGGATCAGCGCATCCAGGCTGGCCGGATGCTCGCTGGCCGCCAGGCCCTTCTCGGTCGGGAAGTAGCGGAAATACGCCAGCCCTTGCTCGCGCATCTGCCCCAGGTCATCCGGGAAGGCGCGGAACGTCTCGGCCAGCAGGCTCATGTAGCGATCCGCATTGCTCTCCGCCGGCACTCCGCCCAGTGCCTCGCGGGCCGCATCGAGCAACTGGTCGTACAGTTGCCGCCCCTTGGGTGTCAGCGCCGCCCCACGCTGTTCGATCTCGCCGAAGCGCGCGGTATGGCTCCCGGCGGCATCACGGAAGTCGATGGATTCCTGCAGCGCCTTGAAGCTGGTCTGGCGCAGGAGGATCGGATGCCGGCGCGTCGGCGGCCCTTCGATCACCGCCTTGGGCGGGATGCCCTGGGCCGGCATGCCGAGCTGGATCGCATCGATATCCAGGGTGCGCGGCGTCAGGTGGTTGATATGCGGTCCCTTGAACGCCACCACGTCGGCAATCAGGCGATGCTGGTCGTGCAGGCGCTGGTACTCCTGCGCCGTCACCGTGGCCTCATGGTGCCAGCGGAAGGTATGCAGGGCCTGGGCGACGAATTCGTTGGCATCCTCATCGTTCAGGCCGCCATCGCGCTCGCTCTGTTCGATCAGCTCAAGGGCGCGAGAGGTAAAGATCTGGCGCTTGTCGAGGATCGACCGCGCCAACTCGCGCAGCGCAGGATCATCGATCAGTTCCAGGCGCAGCAGCGAGGTGAAGACCCGGAACGGGCTGATATGCAGCGACTGCTCGTGCACCGGGCGAAACGCCGTGGAATGCACCGGCACGCCCGCCGGGCTGAGGTCGTAGTAACCCACGGGCTGCATGCCCATCACCGCGAACAGCCGGCCGATGGTCGACAGTTCCGCTGCCGTGCCGACGCGGATCGCACCGTGGCGCTCCTGGTCCAGGCGTTCGACCTCGCCGGTCCAGCGCAACGCCTGGGCGACCTCCGGACGCTGCGTCATCACCTGGCGATTGACCTCGCTCACCAACGCCAGCAGCGTGCCGTAGAGCGGCACTTCCTGCTTGTACATGAGCGACATGGCGGCGGAGAACCGCGCGCGAATCTGGTCCGGGCTGACGAAATCTTGAGCGGGCATCGCAAGCTTCCTGGTGAGTGGTTCGGGCTCGCCTACATGAAAACGAGGAATGCTGATCGACTTCAAGCGAAAAAAAGTCGAGCAATCATTCCTTAAATTCAGGACTTGTTGGCGGCGACCTGCTCGGCGATCCAGTCCACCAGGCAGCGCACCTTGGGCACCTCGGCCGCATGCTCGGAGAAGGCCAGGAAATGCGCGCCGTTGCTGCGCATGCGGTGCGACCAGGGCACCACCAGCTTGCCCTCGGCGAGGTCGGCTTCGGCCAGGTAGCTCGGCACCAGGGCCACGCCGCAGCCGGCCTGGGCCGCGCTCAGGCACATATGGAAGGTATCGAAACGCGGGCCGTGGTAGCTGTTGGGCGAATGCAGGCCCTGTTCGAGAAACCATTCGTGCCAGGCCTCCGGACGCGTGGTGCTCTGCAGCAGGACCAGGCCGGACAGTTCGCTGGCGTCGTTCAGCCCCCCGTTGGGCAACAGCTCCGGCGCGCACACCGGCACCACTTCCTCGCCGAACAGTTCGATGCAGGTCGCTCCCGGCCAGGTGCCCTGGCCATAGAAGAACACCACGTCGGCCTTGGCCTGGAGCAGGGAGAACGGCTCCATCTCGTTGCGAATATCCAGATGGATGTTCGGATGGCGCTTGCCGAAGCCCTTCAGGTGCGGGATCAGCCAGCGCACGCCGAAGCTGGGCTGGGTGGCGACCTTGAGCACTTCGGTCTGCTCGCCGTAGGACATGATGTAGCGGCTGGACATGTCGACCTGGGTAAGGATCTTGTTCACCTCGGCCAGGTACAGCGCGCCGGCCGGGGTCAGTTGCAGGCGGCGGCGGATGCGCAGGAACAGGTGATGGCGCAGCATTTCTTCCAGCTGTGCCACCTGCTTGCTCACCGCGCTCTGGGTCAGGTGCAGTTCCTCGGCGGCACGGGTGAAGCTCAGGTGCCGGGCGGCGGCCTCGAAGCACTGCAGGGCGGCCATCGACGGCACCAGGCGTTTGGACATGGGTAACTCCGGGTCGCAGCTTCATTACCTGGGGGAATGATGTGCGGAATAAAGGTCGTTTGTTGAGGCTTGGTGATCGGATTAATACTGATCCCTGACAATGATTACAACCTCTCACCGCCTTGCAGGAGAACAACATGGTTGATGGATTGCTTGCCCGCCTGGGTGTCCCGGCCAGTGCCTACACCAACGGCAACCATCCCGTTCACACCCCGATCGACGGCAGCGTGATCGCTTCGGTGCATCTGGAGCCGGCCGCTGCGGTCGGAGCGAAGATCGCCAAGGCGCAGCAGGCCTTCGAAGCCTGGCGCAACGTGCCGGCGCCGCGTCGCGGTGAGTTGATCCGCCTGTTCGGCGAAGTGCTGCGTGAGCACAAGGCTGACCTGGGCGAGGTGGTCTCGGTGGAAGCCGGCAAGATCACCCAGGAAGGCCTGGGTGAAGTGCAGGAAATGATCGATATCTGCGACTTCGCCGTCGGCCTGTCGCGCCAGCTCTATGGCCTGACCATCGCTTCCGAGCGTCCTGGCCACCACATGCGTGAAAGCTGGCATCCGCTGGGCGTGGTGGGGGTGATCAGCGCCTTCAACTTCCCGGTCGCGGTGTGGGCGTGGAACACCACACTGGCGCTGGTCTGCGGCAATGCCGTGGTGTGGAAACCATCGGAGAAAACGCCGCTGACGGCCCTGGCCTGCCAGGCGCTGTTCGAGAAGGCCCTGGCCCGCTTCGGTGACGCACCGCAGGACCTGAGCCAGGTGATCATTGGCGATCGCGACGCCGGCCAGGCGCTGGTGGACGATCCGCGCGTGCCCCTGGTCAGCGCCACCGGCAGCACCCGCATGGGCCGCGAAGTCGGGCCGCGGGTGGCCGCGCGCTTCGGCCGCAGCATCCTGGAACTGGGTGGCAACAACGCCATGATCCTCGCCCCCAGCGCCGACTTCGACCTCGCCGTGCGTGCCGTGCTGTTCAGCGCTGTCGGCACCGCCGGGCAACGCTGCACCACCCTGCGCCGGGTGATCGTGCATCGCTCGGTGAAGGACGAAGTGGTGGCGCGGGTCAAATCCGCCTACGGCAAGGTGCGTATCGGCGATCCTCGGGAAGGCAACCTGGTCGGTCCGCTGATCGACAAGGCGTCGTTCCAGGCGATGCAGGACGCCCTGGCCCGGGCGCGGGACGAAGGTGGCCAGGTGTTCGGCGGTGAGCGCCAGTTGGCCGAGCAGTACCCCAATGCCTACTACGTCGCGCCGGCCATCGTGGAGATGCCGGGGCAGACCGAGGTGGTGCGCCACGAGACCTTCGCGCCGATCCTCTATGTGCTGGCCTACGATGATTTCGAGGAAGCGCTGCGCCTGAACAACGAAGTGCCGCAGGGGCTGTCGTCGTGCATCTTCACCACCGACCTGCGCGAGGCCGAGCGCTTCCAGAGTGCGGCGGGCAGTGACTGCGGCATCGCCAACGTCAATATCGGCACCAGTGGCGCTGAAATCGGCGGCGCGTTCGGTGGCGAGAAGGAGACCGGGGGTGGGCGCGAGTCCGGCTCGGATAGCTGGAAGGCCTACATGCGGCGGCAGACCAACACCGTGAACTATTCCCGGGAGTTGCCGCTGGCCCAGGGCATCGTGTTCGACTGATCGGCCTCATCGCGAGCAGGTTCGCCCCTGTCCCTGTGGGAGCGAGCTCGCTCGCGAAGGCCTGCAAAGCAGGCCCAGAACAACAATGCCAACGATTCCTCCTGGGGAGCCCGCCAAATGGTTGAGCTGCGCCAACAATGCTTGTGGGAATACGTCACCCCGCCTACGGCGCCTGCCGTGGCACTGAACAGCGACGCCGTGGCCGACGTCTGCGTGATCGGCGGCGGCATCACCGGTCTCTCTGCCGCCCTGCACCTGCTCGAACAGGGCAAGTCCGTGGTCCTCCTGGAGGCCCGCGACATCGGCCACGGTGGTTCCGGGCGCAATGTCGGCCTGGTCAACGCCGGTACCTGGATCCGTCCCGACGATGTCGAGGCCACCCTCGGCCAGCAACAGGGCAGCCGTCTGAACAAGGTCCTGGGCGAAGCTCCTGCAGAAGTCTTCGCCCTGATCCAGCGCCTCGGCATCGACTGTCAGGCGCGCAACCAAGGCACCCTGCACATGGCGCACAACGCCACCGGCGTCGCCGACCTGCAGGCCCGCCACGAACAATGGACACGCCGCGGCGCCGATGTGGAACTGCTCACCGGCGCCCGCTGCGAGGAATACTGCGGCACCACGCAGATCGCCGCCGCGCTTCTCGACCGCCGTGCCGGCACCATCAATCCCATGGGCTACACCCGTGGCCTGGCCGAGGCGGTCGAGCGCCTGGGCGGGCGCATCCATCCACAGTCCCCGGTGCAGGGGCTGGAACGTTCCGGCAACCAGGGCTGGCGAGTGAAGACCGCGAAAGGCTCGGTCCAGGCCGAGAAAGTGGTCATCTCCACCGGCGCCTACACCGAAGGCGACTGGACCGACCTGCAACGCCACTTCTTCCGGGGCTACTACTACCAGGTCGCCTCGGTGCCGCTGCACGGCGCCGCCGCCGACAACGTGCTCAAGCACGGCCAGGGCTCGTGGGACACCCGCACCGTGCTCAGCAGCATCCGTCGCGACGACCAGGGCCGCCTGCTGCTGGGCAGTCTCGGCCGGGTCGACAACAAGCCGTCCTGGTTCATTCGCAGCTGGGCCGACCGCATCCAGAGCCATTACTTCCCGCAACTGGGCAAGGTCGAATGGGAAATGCACTGGACCGGCTGCATCGACTTCACCCCGGACCACCTGATGCGCCTGTTCGAGCCGGCGCCGGGGATAGTCGCGGTCACCGGCTACAACGGTCGCGGCAACACCACCGGCACGGTGATCGGCAAGGCGTTCGCCCGGTTCCTGATGCAGGACGATCCGGCCGCGCTGCCGATCCCGTTCTCGCCGATGAAACCGGTGGCGGTGCCGGCGCTGCGCACCGGTTTCTACGAGACCGGCTTCTCGCTGTACCACGCCGGGCAATGCCTGCGCGTAGTGCTCTAGGCCTTGCGCTGCAGCCAGTGCAGGAAGCCGCCTTTCTTGATCTCGGCCGGTCGCTGTAGCCGCAGCGACTGGCTGTTTTCCTGGCGGAAACGCTGCAGCTTGCTCAGTGCCGCCTTCACTTCATCCCGCTGTTCCAGACAGCTGCGCACTTCGGCCTTGTCGATGCGATAGAGCAGGCAACTGGTCAGGCTGCGGAACTCGGCGATGGATGCCTCGTTGTCCAGCAGGCCTTCGACACCCAGTACTTCACCCGGGCCCATGCGCCCGGCCTCCAGCAGGTGCTCGCCGTCGCGCACTGACGCCGAGATCACGCCGGTGCCGATCACCAGCACGTGGTCGGAAGCCTCGTCGACACCGAGGATCACCTGGTCTGCCGGGTACTCCACGGCGATCATGCGCTGGCTCAGGCTGTCCTTTTCCTCGCTGCTCAGGGCGCGGAAGATGCGCACGTCTTCCAGCAGGCCGCGCTGGCGGCTCCAGGGGCGCAGGTCGCTTTCCGGGTTCCAGATCACCCCGGCGGCGACCAGGTGGCGGTGGGCGAGGTCGAACATCTGGTTGCGCACGCTAGTCTTCTGGCCCATCTGCGCGACGAAGCCGCTGGCCTCGTACTCCACCGACTCCAGGGTCGAGGTCTTGATCGTCGCCTTCGGGGCTGGAGTGGACAGCAGCGCGCTGCTGCCTTGCAGGGTCTTTTCCAGGGCATCCAGCACCTTGCGCGGTCGCACGCTGGCCGGCACCACCACGCTGATGGAGACGCCGTGCACGTCGTTGGGGCGGCTGAAATTGAGCAGCTTGGCCTTGGCCGCCACCGAGTTGGGAATCACCGCCATGCTGCCGTTGCCGGTGAGCAGGCGGGTGGCGCGCCAGTCGATGTCGATCACCTTGCCTTCGGTGCCGTCGATGCTGATCCAGTCATCGATCTGGTAGGGGCGGGTGGTGTTGAGGACGATGCCGGAGAACACGTCGCTCAGGGTGCTCTGCAAGGCCAGGCCGATGACGATGGCCATGACGCCCGACGTAGCCAGCAGCCCTTTCACCGGCAACTGCATCACGTAGGCCGCCGCCGCCACTATCGCCACCAGGAAGATCACGGCCCCGAGGACGTCCTGGAGCAAACGGCCTGTGTGGCCGCTGCGGGCGATCAGCACCAAGCCGATGACCACCGTCAGCGTGCGGGCGGCGAACAGCCACCAGGTGATTTCCAGGACGGTGGCGACCAGGTTGCGGGCCAGGTCTTCAGGCCAGGGCGGGGGTTGCAGCGGGCTGATGCCGGCGCTCAGCAGGACCCCGGTGAACAGCAGGAAGGCCACGACCCGGGCGGCGGTGCGCCAGTTGCGGCGCTCCACGGGGATGGCGCGCCAGAGAAGCAGGTCGAGCAGCAGGAGGAAGGCGCCGAGCAGAAGAAGGTAGGGCATGGGCTTCTCGGGTGGTGGGCCTTGGGCGGGTGGATGTGCTGTGGCTGATGGCCTCATCGCTGGCAAGCCAGCTCCCACAGGGACTGCATGCACCGTACCTGTGGGAGCTGCGGTTCGGCGTTCCGACTTGCCAGCGATGCGATCTCAAATGTCATTCGAAACAACAGATTTCACAATGGGTTGTGGCCGTTTTCTGTCAGACGCTTCTGAATCATACTGCGCGGCCTGTTGCTCTGTTGCGCCTCTGCGGAGGGGTGCTTAGGCTCCGACGGTCACTGATTCCCGGTGGCCGGGTGTCGCAGCCCAGAGCATAGCCAGAACCTCATTTCAGCTTTCGATCGATATCGTTCGATCTGTCCTGTCATGGCGGTTGTGCGCGGGGCACCTTCGGGTGCGCCGGTTCCTATGCCCGGTCTGCGAACCCGCGTACAGCTGCCACCCATTCGTTTCGCAGCGCTATGGCGGCAGCTCCATCCGCATAGGAGTTGAGCAATGAAAAAGCCAGTCCCCGATCCACCGCCCTTCGATTTTTCCCAGTTCGTCACCGCCGGCAGGGCCTTCGGCCCTCACGATTACCACGGCAACTGCATGTTTACCGTGCGCGAAGGCATCTGCACGGAAGACGCGCTGATGCATGCCTGCCTGTTGCTCGGTTGTATACGGGCCTCCGCCTGCGATGCCGCGCAGCACCTGACCGCCAATGACCATTCCCTGGTGATCGGCCTCGCCCAGCAAGCCGAGTTGGCCAAGGCGTTGCTGGATTCGGTGCTGGAGGGGTTCATTCGTAGTGGTAGCAGCAGAAGAGAATGATCGGCGTATCGGTTTGCTCGATTTGCGCAGAAATATCCGCAGGATCTTCGTTGAAAACAGGCTGGAGAGCAGTAATCCACCGGGGCAGGTTCATTCCTGCCCCGCCGGCCGATACTGCAGCGCCTCTGCCAGATGCTCCCGCCGGATGTTTTCCACCTCCTCCAGATCCGCCAGCGTCCGCGCTACCTTCAACAACCGATGCGCCGCCCGCAGCGACAGGGTCAATCGTTCGCAGGCCGTTTCCAGCCATTTCTCATCGGCTGTGGATAACCCGCAGTGCTTGCGCAAGCCGGGCAGGTCGAGGAAGGCATTGGCGCAGCCCTGGCGTTGTTGTTGGCGTTCGCGGGTCAGTGCGACCTGCCGGGCAACCGTGGCGCTATCGGGGCCGTCGGAAGGCGTCGGTGACAGTGCCGTCGCTTCGCGGGCGACGGTGAGATGCAGGTCGATGCGGTCCAGCAGTGGGCCGGAGAGCTTGTTGCGGTACCGCTGGACCATCTCGCTGCTGCAGCGGCAGCGCCCGGTAGGGTCGCCGAGATATCCACAGGGGCAGGGATTCATCGCCGCTACCAATTGGAAGCGCGCCGGAAAACGCACCCGGTCCCGAGCTCGCGCCACCACGATCTCGCCGGATTCCAGCGGTTCGCGCAGCACTTCCAGCACGCGGCGTTCGAACTCCGGCAGTTCGTCCAGGAACAGGACGCCGTGATGGGCCAGGGTGATTTCGCCGGGCGTCGGACGCGAGCCACTGTGACATTGCGAATTTGGCGCAACGCGTTTTGGCGGAGAGGGCCATTTTTTGCCCTATTCTTCCATCAATAGCTGCAATCAAAAACTCGAAATAAGTGCAACTGGCCTAAAATGGATAGAAATAGCTGCAACCAGCCTCCGTTCTCCCAAGCGAGGGCCATAAAATCTACGACGAAAAGCCTCTCTGGAGTCTTCGCTTTTCGCGGAGCAAGCGTGGCTTTCGAGTCTGCCCTTGAGCGCGACTTCTTACGCAGGATGGACTTCCGTATGGACGTTCTTCACGCCATATCTCAGCCGGTAGCACTGGATTTCGTTGCCCGGAACGGCAAGGCCTACACCTATACTCCCGACTACCTGGTGCGCTTTCATGCCCACACTAGGCGCCGGCCCATGCTTGTCGAGGTGAAGCCTGAGGAAAAGTGGCGCAAACACTGGCGGGAGTGGTTGCCGAAGTGGAAAGCTGCGTGGCGCTACGCCCAGCAGCAGGGGTGGGATTTCCACATTTACGATGAGTCTCGTATCCGCGGCCAGTCACTGAAAAATATTCAGACCCTTGAGCGATACAGATACGCGGATTACGCCCAGGTGGATCTGGACGCCATCGTGAGGACTGTTGCTTTGAAAGGGTTCGCTTCGGTTGATTATCTGACCGCGCTCCACTTTCAAGGTGATGAGGCATTGGGCCAGTCCCATGTGCTCCATTTGATAGCGACTCGACAGCTTGACTGCGACATATCAGGGACGTTGAGTGGCTCCCTTCAAGTGGAGCTGCCCCAATGAGCAAACCTAAAGGTTCGGAACCTCAAGGCCGCAAGATCGACCGCTCATTCGTCAAAATGGAGTTGGGCGAGTTAGTCTGCCACCAGAAGTCGACATATCGCATTACTCAAGTGTTGGATTTCAGTTCCGTTCTGGGCTTGGACATCGAAACGGGGCGCCCAAAGGTGCTCCGGATACAGGAGCTCAAGCCGTTTCTCGGGGGCAAAATCGTCGGACCTTATGCCGACTACGACTTGGAGGATATCGGCACCGAAGAGTGGGCTATCGCGCAGAAGCGATACGCGGTGATCCAACCTCTTCTCCGGTATGAAGGGCAGTCCAAAAGGATCGTGGAAGAGCGGGCTAAGGAGTCTGGCGTTGATCCTGTCACCGTCTACCGATGGTTGCGACGTTACAAGGAACGGGGAGAGCTGACGGGACTCATTCCTTCCAAACGTGGGTGGAGTCCAGGCCGTTCAAGAATTTCTCCAGAAGTGGAGGAGGTCATCAAAACTGTCTTGGAAGAATACTACCTCACCACTCAGCGGCCAGACGTTGCCTCTACCGTTTATGAAGCCCGGAAGGCCTGCCGGGCTCTCAAGCTTCCTCAACCAGCGGTCAGAACCGTTCAAGCCCGTATCAATAGAATTCCTGAACGGGTACGTCTTGTAAGGCGTGGAGACATCGAGCTTGCCAACAACAAGCATGTTGCGAGGGTAGGCAGTCTTGAAACTGAATACCCTCTCCAGATCGTGCAGATTGATCACAGCCCGATTGACCTGATCATCGTTGATGATGTTCACCGCAAACCCATTGGCCGACCATGGCTGACCGTAGCGATCTGTGTCCATACACGAATGATCACCGGCTATTACCTATCAATGCAGGCACCATCAGCGCTTTCGGTCGCGATGTGCGTGGTTCATTCCATTCTTCCAAAAGAGCTATGGCTGGCGCAGCATGGGATTAGCGGCGAGTGGCCTGTCTGGGGAAAAATGACCACGCTGCACAGTGACAATGGTCGCGACTTCAAAACGGAGAGCCTCATTCGGTCGCTTAACAACCATGCGATCCATAAAGAATTTCGGCCCAAAGGCGAGAAGCATTGGGGTGGTCACATCGAGCGATACATTAATAGCAACTCGAGACACAGTAAGAGAGACAAAGGCGCGACATTCAGCAACCCGCTTGAGCGGCGTGAATATGACTCTGACGGAGAGGCTATTTACACGTTTGCTGAATTTGAAGCTCGGTTGATCCGAAACATCCTCAAATACCATGAGCAGTTTCACAACGGATTGGGGATGGCGCCTATTCGCAAATGGAATCTTGCCTTCTTCGGGGATAAGGAACATGCCCCCATTTCACCGCTACCTCCGCGTGTATCAGACCCTTGGTCATTTCAGCTCGACTTCCTCCCATCCTCAGAGCGAGTGATCCATCCATACGGGGTGGAAATGGACGCTATGTACTTCGCTGAAGCTTTACGTCCTTGGGTTGGAGCCACAGATCCCGCTACAGGCAAGCAGCGAAAGTTTCTCTTCCGGCGGGACCCGCGGGATATCAACAGGATTTGGTTCAAGGATCCTGCCTTGAACGAGTATTTCGAGGTGCCCATCCTTCGGGCTTGCTATCAAGGGGTCACCGTAGCGGAGTACGTGAACGCTAAAAAGAAAGCCAGGGCGGCAGGCTTGGGGGCGGTCAACGAGGAGCTTGTCGATAGATTTTCCGATGAGAACAAACAGCAGGAAATCGAGTCTGCGGAGAAGACAAAACAGGCTCGGAGAAGTGCTCAGAGCCGAGCGAACAATCTGAAGCAGTCGACCCCGGCAAGGCCTAACCCGAGTTCTGAGCCTACAGCCCAACTGCCGGCGTCCTCCGAAATGCTCTCGATCGACGAGGTAGACACTTTTGGAGACGTCTGGTGACTGACTATCTGCATATCGCCCCGAAGTTTAGAGACGTGATGTTCAAGAATGACGATGAGCGCATCCTCTTCATGGACTCCCCGCGTTGGATTCACTATCGCGCAGGTGCAGCACTCTTGGACATTCTGGGCGGTCTTCTACGCAAGCCTGAACGACCACGAATGCCCAATCTCTTTGCAGTCGGAGCGTCCAACTCAGGGAAGACCACCATCCTCCGCCGATTCATGGACTCATCTGGACAGAGCTACATTAGCGATGACGCAACGAGTGTGCGCCCAGTGATCTGCGTTGAGATTCACAAGCCAGATGAGAGAGAGCTGTACAACGCGATTCTCAGCGAGTTTTGGGCCCCACACAATCCGACTGCTCCCCTGTCCAAGCTGCGTCATCAGGCAATGCACATGATGCGTGAGGCGCGGGTTCGTATGCTGATTGTTGATGAGGCTCATACGATAAACAATGGGTCGCCCGCCAAGCGTATGGACACGATGAACGAGCTGAAAATGCTGGGAAACGTGATGAGTATTTCTCTTGTGCTAGTGGGAACACGTACGGCCTTGCAGCTTCTGGTGCTTGATGCTCAGTATGCTAGTCGCTTCAAGGTAGTGTCGCTTCCGGCTTGGTCTGCGAACGCCGAGTTTCAACGGTTTCTGAAGAGCTTCGAATCGGTATTACCTTTGAAGAATCCTTCTAAAATCTATTCACCGGAGCTGGCAACTCTCATCCATGCGATATCCGATGGGAACACTGGCAACGTCGAGTACCTTCTACGCGAGTGCGCGAAAGAGGCGATACGCAACGGCAGTGAAGTGATTGACAGAGAGCTGCTTGAGAAGAACCGATGCATGCGCCCCACGAGTACCAATGGACTGCAGGAGCAGATCCTGTAAACGCCCTCTGGCCGCTGACACCAGCACTCCTGGAAGACGAAGTAATCTCTTCATGGCTGGTGAGGTGTGCGTTAGCTCACGATTGCGAGCCAACCACGCTCACCGGTGATGTTTGGCCTGGCGTCAGGGTATGGTGCGCAGACATTGATCGAGAGTTGAGTAGCGGTCAGCTTGCAGCTTTACACACTCGATCAGGGTTGACCGTACGGTCCTTGGAAGCTTCAACGCTTGTGCGCTTTTGGGGGCAAATGACCGGGGCTAAGCATTTTCCCCACGGTATCGCTCCGTGGATACTCTGCTTGGGGGTTCGTAATCGGCGTAGGTGCGGGGGGCTTCAGTATTGTCCTCTGTGCTTCGACACTCTTCAGCCGCACTATCTGCTTCAGGGGCGGTTGGCTTGGCATACCGTGTGTCCCATTCATCACGCGGGCCTGTTGGATCACTGCGAACAATGCAACGCTCCGCTTTGTCCTCATCTCCTTGTACCGCCCGAACTAGATCTTTGCCACTGTCACAGGTGCGGTTTTGAATTGAAGCGTGCGACACCAGGGCCTGTCTTGGAAACTGCTTTGCAGTTCCAGGATGCAACAGACAGTTTGTTTTCAGGTCCACCGCTACTCTATGGACACGCTCACCTACCTCTCGTTGAATGGCTGTCTTTGGCAAAGTGGATGCTTGGGACTCTACGCAACGGTGCCAGAGGGCGAGCGTCCTGTACTGATGCCTTCTTCAAGACACTAGGCGTCAGTTTCGAGAATGCCTCTCCTCTAGGTACAGGCTTGCCTTTCGAGTACCTGGCACCGGGTGAACGAGCGGATTTGTTATCCAATGTGTGGATCATGATCCAGGCAGGCCCGGACCGATTGATCCGAGCGGCCCGAGACGAAGGCGTGAGCCCCTCACTTCTTTTGTCCCGGGGAAGCAAGCTACCCGAGACCCTCGCTGAGTTGACCTCGGTGATTCACAGTCGCTGGCAGCGTCACGCTTCCGAGAGACATACTGATAAGCCTCGTTTGCCCAAGAGCGTACTAATCCAGTGGCATAGATTGCTTAGGAAGTTTCAGCGATGACCTCCACCGGCTTGCCGGCGCCTTGCTGTGATAATTGCCATCGCACCGGCAAAAAAATCCATCGGGTACATCGGGGTCGTAGGTTCTGCAACACTTGCTACTCACGGCTGTTCAAGCGTTCACTGTGTCGAGGGTGCGGAAACTTCGCGCGGATATACACCTTGGACACGCACGGATTGTGCCTTTCTTGCGAAGCGAAGGCTCCCTGTGTGCGTTGTTCTGCTATTGGTAAGCCTGTCGGGCTGATGACCGAATACGGCCCCGCCTGTAACAGCTGCGCGCATTACTTCAAAGCCCCTGAGCCCTGCGAGCGATGTGGAACACTGTCCACCCGCCTCACCAGGGTGTCGAAAAAGAACGACAACGTTCGATACTGTCCGCGGTGCGCACGTGAAGACGCCGGGACGTGTCCAGATTGCAGGCGGCACCGTTTCCTTATTCTTGGGGCGGATGGACGATTGCGATGCAAGCTGTGCACAGAAAACGGAGAGGGACAGTGCTTAAGCTGCAGCCGGCCGATGCCGGCCGGCAGGGGAAAGGAATGCGAAGACTGTACCTGGAAGAAAACCTTCGAACGACGTGTTCTCATTCAAATCGAGGGTTTCGACCGAGCCTCTGTTAGGCAGCATTTTGCTGAGTTTTGCGAATGGCTATGTAACCAGATGGGAGCGCGGAAAGCTGCGCTCAAGTTGAAGCACTATCTGGTTTTCTTCAGCTTTCTGGACACGCATTCTGCTGAGTTACCATCGTACGTTTCGTTACTCAACCACTTCGAGGCTGACGGCCTGCGTAGGATGCAAACGCCGATGCTGTGGTTGAACGAGCGGTATGGTATTCGACCGGATGCGACAATGCGTGACGAACATTCTGATAAGCGCAGAATTGAGGAGATGATCAACTCAATGCCTTCGGGAGCGGCCCAAACGGCGCTATCCGGGTATCGAGCCTACCACATGTCACGGCAGGGCCAAGGAAAGACGACTATCCGCTCGGTCCGCCTCTCCATGAGGGCGGCAAGAGATTTACTAGCAGCAGGCTCTGAGTTACTAGAGGCGCTGCCATCACAGCAAGCGGTGACGGATTATCTAACTCACAAGCCGGGGCAGCGAGCTTCAAGCAGAGGTTTCATCGCCTATTTGAATCGCACTTATGAGTTTGATTTGAACGCGGATGTCAGCAAGCGTGCTCAATCGAAGGCGCGAAGCCAGCGGTTGGAGGCAAATATCCACGCGATGTATGAGAGCAGTGAGCAGGGCGAAGCGTTCGAGCGGAATTGGATAAAAACCGCGCTGATGCTGTTTCATAAGCTGCCGCGGGTGAGTAAGAAGATGATCTCTTACACTCCGTTCACCGTGGAAGGCCAACGCGGCTACAACGTTGTTCTCAACGGTAAAACCTATTGGGTACCGGGGCCTCGGAAGCCCCTCATCGAGTGACTCTGCTCCCAACTCTGAAGCAGCACGGCGTACAGCGGGTCACCGCACCAGCTCAACCCCTCGTTTCAAGAACGCGTTCCGTAGCGTGGAGTTAGCGTAGAAACGTTCCTGTCGGGTGATGTGCAGTACCAGATTGTGAGAGTCTGGCAGCTCCTTCAACGCTCCAAATTTCCCGCTATGAAATCTGATCTTGTCACAGATGTGGGATATCTGCTCTTCTGCTGACCTCACATCTGGAATCTCTATAAGGAGACCGAATGAAGACTCTTCATAGAAGGAATCCTTTCGGCGTTTCTGCTTTCGTTGAGGTTCGAATAGGTAGAAGTTGCGACCACCGATAACTACACGAAGAATCATAATGCCCCTTATCCTTGAGGCGTTGTCGTTGTACTTTAGCCATCTGATAGCTTCCGGTGTCGGCTCATCTTGGTCATTGAACGGGCGAAGTGCTTGCAGTTTGAGAACTGACCCGGACTGGAAGCTGTGATTTGAAAGGTATTCCAGACTACTGAAGCCAGGCTGAACGTCTTTTAGGCGAACCAGCTCATCCCATATTCCCTTCAGGACACCGCCGTCGCCCGCGACACGTTTTGCGCAATTCTTTCGTTTGCCCACATCACTATTACCGACCCTGTCTCCCGTGGACAGAGTGGTTGTCTTGGCAGGGGGAGCTTTGAGGATTTTTTTCTTTGAATACGGCCGCTGCTGAATGGAACGGGTCACAGGGCATTTAGGGCCAAGCCGCGCGAAGCCAGGATCGGGTTTACGCCATTCTGCTGCGTCTTTATGAGGCTCATCTGTGTCAGTGATTTCGAAGGGGTCGTCTGGCTTGGGTATTTCATCACGCTCCCTGTTGACGATCGATACAACCTTCGCCGACGGATCCTGTTCCGTATAGCGCGGACGCCTAATTTCGTAAGGGTGATCCTGTGGCTCGCTCATGCCGGTGAGTTCGTAGCATAGGTACGTTCTTCCACCGTTGATCCAGCGACCTCTGGCCCGGATCTCTGCCGGACCCTGAAACCATGGCCGAACCTTGAGGCTCAAGTGATTTTTCCCTCTGCCGCGAGCGACATCCAACTGTGCATAGATCTCTGATGCAGCATGTTGTGCGTATGGGTCGTACAGCATCGAAGCGAGGAGCAGGGCGTCGTCGTCATGAACCTGCCGAGCGGGATGCACAAGCCAGGTCCGCCGATCTTGCTCAAGGCTTGCGTACAGTCGCTGTTGAACGGTAGAGAAAGGATAAGTAGCGAGTAGCCTGCCAATATCTGGAGTGCTGGCGTAGCCGCGAACTAGAAACTCGAGACAGGGTATGAGCAGATTTTTTCCATGCGGCAGCGGGAAGTTCAGGAAGTGAGTCAGTTCGTCGCCCGTGATCACGGGGCGCAGAGGGTAGTCCTGCTTGAAAAATGGATGCCGCTGATTTCCGGGTAGCCCGAGACACGACCAGGCACCCTCCGTGAAATCTAAAGAAAACACCTTGTCGTTTCCCAGGTCGGTCTCGGCAATACACTCCCCGTTTTGCCAGATCGTGCCGATGCGAAAGCTTGCCAGGCGGCTTATTCCCATCCGCACAGGTTCGTATGTCCAGGGCTTGTCATTGCGATCCAAGTGTTTGCAAATGACATCAACCAGAGGGATGCTTGGGGCGTCAATGTTGGTTGTCACTCGCTCGTAGCTCCACACTACGAAGGTGCCGCGCATATGAGCAACAGCTCTTCTGTCACCGATCTCAGTTAGGGATGCTCTGAATTAGCCGGATATTTTCCGGCTATTGGGAGGTCAGTCCCTCTGAATGCCAGCAGCCCACCGA